>NZ_LFGT01000014.1:0-6840 GCF_002078115.1 Halomonas sp. BC2
TCACCGACATCGCAAAAACATTCAAGTCTTCCTATGAAGAAAACCGCCCACCGCCAACAGCTTACGCTGCCTGACGATGGGCGGGCTTAGTGCCGATTAGAAAACTACTAGCTCAGCGCTTCCAACGATTCCTCGATAATGCTTAACCCCTCCTCCAGCACCGCAGACGACACCGTCAGCGGCACCAGGATGCGGATGCTGTTGCCGTAGAAACCACACGACAGCAGGATCAGGCCTTTCTCGCGGGCTTTGGCGCAGAGCGCGGCGGTCATCTGCGGGTCGGGCTTGCCATCGCGGTTGAGCAGTTCGAACGCGGCCATGGCGCCGAGTTGGCGGCCGTGGGCGACGGCGGGGAAGCGTTCTTCCCAGACCGCGAAGCGTTCAGCCAGCATGTTGCCCATCTGCTCGCTGCGGGCGAGGATGTTCTCTTCTTCGATGGCGTCGATCACCGCCAGGGCCGCCGCACAGGAGAGCGGGTTGCCGCTGTAGGTGCCGCCCAGCGAGTTGGGGCCGGAGGCGTCCATGACCTTGGCGGTGCCGACCACCGCAGAGAGCGGCATGCCGTTGGCGAGGCTCTTGGCGGTGGTGAGAATGTCCGCTTCGATGCCGCTGTGTTCCAACGCAAACAGCTTGCCGGTACGGGCGAAGCCGGACTGCACTTCGTCGGCGATCAGCAGAATGCCGTGCTCGTCGCACAGCGCGCGCAGCGCTTTCAGGTAGTCCGGTGAGGCGATGTAGAAACCGCCCTCACCCTGTACCGGCTCGATCACGATGGCTGCCGTGCGGTGCGGGGCGATATCGGTTTTGAACAGCGTGCGAATGGCGTTCAGCGAGGCTTCTTCGCTGATGCCGTGCAGTGGGTTGGGGAACGGGGCGCGGAATACGTCGCCCGGCATGGGGCCGAAGTCGTTCTTGTAGGGCAGCACCTTGCCGGTCATCGCCAGGGTCATCATGGTGCGGCCGTGGAAGGCACCATCGAAGGTGATGATGCCGGTGCGGCCAGTGGCGGCGCGGGCGATCTTCACGGCGTTTTCCAGCGCTTCGGCGCCGGTGTTCACCAGCATGGCTTTGCGCTCGGGGCCGCGTACCGGCGTCAGTTCGCAGAGCTTTTGGCACAGCTGCACGTAGGGCGCGTAGGAGATCACCGCCGCGCTGGTGTGCATGACTTTCTTGAGCTGCGCTTCCACGGCGGCGACGATTTTCGGGTGGCGATGGCCCAGGTTGAGCACGCCGATGCCGCCCGCGAAGTCGATCCAGCGGTTGCCGTCGGCGTCCCACAGTTCGGCGTTTTCGGCGCGCTCGGCAAACTGGGTGGTGGGCGTGGCGGCACCGTTGGCCACGAAGCGGTTTTTCAGGTCGTTCAATTCTTGGTTAGTCATCATCGTTCTCTTTACAGGCCGCCTACGCAGACGTATTTCAGTTCGGTAAATTCATCGAGGCCGTGGTGGGAGCCTTCGCGGCCCAACCCGGACTCCTTCACGCCGCCAAACGGCGCCAGCTCGGTAGAGATCAGCCCTTCGTTGACGCCGACCATGCCGTATTCAAGCGCTTCCATGGTGCGCCAGATGCGGCGGTAATCCGTGGCGTAGAAGTAGGCAGCCAGGCCAAACGGCGTGTCGTTGGCCATGGCGATGGCTTCTTCGTCCTGCTTGAAGCGGAACACCGGCGCGACTGGGCCGAAAGTCTCTTCGTCGGCGACGGCCATTTCAGTGGTCACATCCGCCAGCACCGTGGGGGTGAAGAAGCGCTCGCCCGCCGCGTGGGGCTGGCCGCCGCACAGCAGGCGCGCGCCTTTGTTCACCGCGTCGTCGACATGGCGCTGCACTTTATCCACCGCTGCCTGGTTGATCAGCGGGCCGATGATGCTGCCGTCGGCCAGGCCGTCGCCTACCTTCAGCGCGTTCACACGTTCGGTGAGCTTGGCGACGAAGGCATCGTAAATGCCGTCCTGCACCAGGAAGCGGTTGGTGCATACGCAGGTTTGCCCGGCGTTGCGGAATTTGGAGGCGATGGCTCCGTTCACGGCAGCGTCCACATCGGCGTCGTCAAACACGATGAACGGCGCGTTGCCGCCCAGCTCCATGGCGGTTTTCTTCACCGTGCTGGCGCACTGTGCAAGTAAGTGCTTACCCACCGGGGTAGAGCCGGTAAACGACACTTTGCGCACCCGTGCATCGGTGGTGAGCACTTCGCCCACGGCGGCAGGCTTGGAGGCCGTTACCACGTTGATGGTGCCGGCGGGAAGGCCCGCTTCCAGCGCCAGGTAGGCGGCGGCCAGCGCGGTGAGCGGGGTGGCTTCGGCGGGTTTGATGACCACGGTGCAGCCCGCAGCCAGGGCCGGGGCGCACTTGCGGGTAATCATCGCCAGCGGGAAGTTCCACGGGGTGATCGCGGCCACCACGCCTACCGGCTCGCGCAGTACCAGCAGGCGCTTGTCAGCGCCGTGGCTGGGCAGGGTTTCCCCGGCCATGCGCTTGGCTTCTTCGGCGAAGAACTCGATGAACGAGGCGCCGTAGGTCACTTCGCCTTTAGCTTCCGCCAGCGGCTTGCCCTGCTCCAGGGTCATCAGGCGGGCCAGGTCGTCGGCGTGCTCATTGACCAGCTCAAACCAGCGGCGCAGCAGGGCCGAGCGCTGTTTGACCGGGGTGGTGCGCCAGGCGGCACCGGCTTCGTAAGCGGCAGCCACGGCGTCGCGTGTGTCGTCGGCGCTTAAATCCGCCACGTGGGCGATGGTTTCGCCGGTGGCGGGGTTGTCCACCGCGAAGGTCTGCTGGCCCTTACGCCACTGCCCGCCCACCAGGGCCGGTACGGCATCGTGCAACCACTGTTCTATAAAGCTCATAACATTCTCCTGGTCTAAAACCTAACAAGCACGCTAGCAGCAAATCTTAGGCAGGAGAATGCACCACTTTTGCGTTCAAGCAGACCACTTTTCTGTTTTACTACGATATTGAAAGAGCATTATCGACAAGGGAGAACTTGGATGGATTGCCAAGTCGCTTTACAACAACTCATAAAAAGCTATGCGCAGCAGCCTGAACGGTTGAGTAAGCAAGTAAGGTTAGAGCAGGCATTAAGGCAATCGATCAATCAAGAGTGGCCTCACCAAACTCGACTACCTTCACATCGCAAGCTTGCGGCAGCCTTAGGAGTCGCTCGGAACACCTTTTCTTTAGCGGTTGCCACGCTTATCGAAGAAGGACTGCTTACAACCTCACACGGCAGTGGAACGTGGAGCTGTAAAGTGGCGGCTCCCACTACCTCAACGCCCACCAAGGTGCAGCTATCCAATCGTGCCCAGCGAGTACTGCGATGGCCGGGGGCAAGTACTGTTCAGAGCGGGGCCTTCGTGCCGGGCATCCCAGACATTGCCCAGTTTCCGATGCGCAAGTGGCGCCAGCTCTATGCCAGCGTCACGGTGCCGCAAAATGCCCTGCTGCTCTCCTACTCCACCGGGGGCTACGGGCCGCTGAAGCGGGCCATCCGCGAATTTCTGGCCCGCTGGCGCAATATTCACTGCGATACCGAGCAGATCATCATTACCGACGGCACCCACAACGGCATCGAGCTGTGCGCCGTGGCCCTGGCGGATGTGGGCGACACGGTGGCCATGGAGTCGCCCTGTTACTGGGGCGCACGCAACGTCTTCACGGCGGCGGGCTTGAACATCGACATGCTGCCTTGGCAGCCGGACACGGGCCATACACTGCCCACCGCTTCCGGCCCGGTCACGCTGGCTTACCTTACCGGCTCGCACCACTACCCGCTCAGCGTGCCGACCCGTGCCGCCCACAAGCAGCGCTTGTGCGAGGCGCTTGCGCCCCGCTATGTGGTCGAGGATGACTACGAGTTCAACCGGGACGATCATGCCAATCTACTTTTTGATACCACCTCTGAGCGCCATTTGCTGGTAGGCTCGTTCTCCAAGATGATGTTTCCCGGCCTGCGGCTGGGCTATCTGGTGGTGCCGCGCCACTTGGCGGGGCCGATGAACCGCCTGCGCAGCGAGCTGTTTCGCGAGGGCCGCATGCTGGACCAGGCGGTGCTGGCCCAGTTCATCTTCGACGGCGACCTGGATGCCTGGTGTCGGCGTATTCAACGGGATTATCTAGGCCGCCAGCAGGTGCTGCACGACCAGCTGTGCTCGCTGCCTCAGGTGCGCTCGGTCTCGCCGCCCAGCAGTGCCATCAGCCTGTGCGTGGAGTTCGCGCCGGGCGTCAACGACGTGGCCATCGCCCAGGCGCTGCTGAAAGAGCACTTGATCGTGCGGCCTTTGAGCCCGGTGTGCGCCGCCTCTGACCCTCGCGTGGGCCTGGTGATGGGGGTGGGTATGCTGTCGGGGGAAACCCTGGCACGCGAAGCGCAGCGCCTGCGCCGCTGCCTGGAACCACTGCTGCGCCAGGGGCACTGACCCCGTATAACCACTTATTCACAAGGAACGTCCTATGCATCGCCCTGTTGATAACTCTCTGGCCTGGCGCCTATGGTTGAGCATCGCGGCGCTGTTGCTGCTGTCGGGGTGTGCCTCATTGGCGCCCAGCCCGCCACAGGACCAGAGCAACATCTGCGAAATCTTCCGCGAGCAGCCCAGCTGGTACGACTATGCGCGGGAGTCTCAGGAGCAGTGGGGCACGCCGATTGCCACCCAGATGTCGTTCATTCAGCAGGAGTCCTCGTTCCGAAGCCATGTGCGCCCCGACCGCAAGCGCTACCTGGGCTTCATTCCCGGCCCGCGCCCTTCATCGGCCAGGGGCTATGCCCAGGCACAGGACCCGGTGTGGGGCGAATACCGCGATCAGGCTGGCAGCATGTTTGCGCGGCGCACTCACATGAAGCACGCCACCGACTTCATCGGCTGGTACAACGCCCGCACCCGCGCGCAAACCGGCATTTCCCTGAGCAACCCCGAACACCTTTATTACGCTTACCATGAAGGCGCGGGCGGCTATCAGCGTGGCACCTACCGCAATAAGCCCCACGTGCTCAGCGCGGGCCGCCAGGTCGCCCAGCGAGCCGGGCGTTATCAAGCCCAGCTGAACAGCTGTGAAGCCGAGTTTCAGTGTCGACGCTTCTATCAGGTCTGGCCCTTTTGCCGTAGCTGAGGGCACGCATCTTGACCCTGTTGGTAGGTAGCTTATTCGTTGGCGTGGTGTTTTTTACTTCCCTGCTGTCTGGCGTGTTTGGCATGGCGGGCGGGCTGGTGTTGCTGTGGTTTCTGCTGGTGATCTTCCCGGCGGGCACCGCCATGGCCGTACATGGGGTCATTCAACTGACCGCCAATGGGTCGCGGGCATGGCTATCGCGTCGCTTCATCGTCTGGCGGATCGTGGCGCTCATGACGCTGGGGGTTACGAGCGCCGCCGGGTTGCTGCTGCTCTTCAACTACGCGCCCAACGCGGCGACGGTGTCGCTGCTGATCGGCCTGATGCCGCTACTGGTCTGGATGCCCAAACACTGGTTTCAACTGGACGCCAAACGCCCCAGCCATGCCGTATGCTGCGGCCTGGCCTCCGGCGGCCTGACCATCGCCGCCGGGGTGTCTGGTCCGCTGATCGACATCTTCTTCGTGCGCTCCCACATGGACCGCCGCCAGGTGGTGGCCACCAAGGCAATGATTCAGGTCGTCGCTCACTCCATCAAGATCATCTTTTACCTGGGGGCAGCGCTGGCACTCAGCGCTGGCGAGTGGGCCATGGTGTTGCTGGCCGCGCCCTTTGCCATGCTGGGCACCCAAACCGGCACGCGGATCCTGCACCGCCTGACCGATGCCAACTTCCGCACCTGGACCCGCTGGATCGTCACCGGCATTGGGGTGTTCTACTTCCTGCAGGGGGGTTACCTGCTGACACGCTAAGCGTTGATGGCACTTACAGCACCCATGGGTTGGCGAATGTCAGCCTGCCCGCTCATAGCCTGTGATTGACACTGCGATTGAAGGAGGCTATCTTCACCAAAAGATGCAAATGAGAAACACTCTCTTTTTAGCCATCCCCCTGGCAGAGAAAGAGCCGTTGAGGTGAAGGAACATCCCATGACCAGTGAACAGCGCCAGCTTCGTCAAACCCTGCTGTTTTTACGCACGTCGTTTGAAGCCGTTCAGCACTCGATTGCAGGAAGGCTGGAAGACCCGCTGCCCTGCTGGCTGGATAGCAGCATGCTCTCCCTGCTCTCCCGCGAGCTGACCCGCTGCTGCCAGCAAGCCAAGCCACTATTCGCCCCGGCGGTGGTCGAGCAGCTGTTCATCGCCTCGCAGCAGTGCGACCTGCTGCTCAAGCAGTGCCCCGGCGTGCTCAGCAGCGCCGTCTGCCACCGCCAGCTCAGCGCCATCATGCTGCCACTGGCCAGCGCCATCGGGCAGATCGACACGCCCGCCAAGCGCCGCTGGCCTTGGTCCAAGAGCCGTCACTAACCGTTTTCTTTTATTTTTTGCCCCCATGGGCAATTATTTGTTTACCCTCAGCGCTTAACCGATATTTTTGCGTTGGGCTGCGCGGCGACTCAGGTTGAGTCATTTCAATCAACCCTGCATCAAGCAGTGGTTTCAGCAGCCCAGTGCGAAATTTGGTTCGGTTAGCGCGACCCATGATGCTCATTAGAAAGGCGATTGGTACTTCTTCCACGCAGGCCTGGAGAAGTTCTACTTGCTCCTTACTTAGTCCCTGCTTAGGCCCTACTTGATCCATGATTTTTAAGTCAGGCTCCTCGGCAGCAGCTTCAATGAGGAAGCCTGTATGCACGGGCAGTCGAATGAGAAAGTAGCTGCGCTCATCGTCAGTTTCGAATATCGGTTCTGGGGAGCCATTTGCCCTCATTACGCGAAGGATTTTGGGCACTCCCGTT
>NZ_LFGT01000014.1:7306-8282 GCF_002078115.1 Halomonas sp. BC2
GAACGACCTTCCGTCAAATCCAGCTCTTTTAAAAACTCACCGATGCGCCGATTCCGGTAGCGACGGCTGACAGCTTTACCTGCTTGTAAGTCCTGCAAACGGATAGAGGGGTCTGGACCTGGGAAGCTCAGTACCATCAGTTCTTGTCCATCGAGACGTATTTCAATGGGTTCACGAATTTCATAGGAACGATGGTACACCGCGTTCACGACCGCCTCTTCAATGGCAGCCAATGGGTAGTTCCAGAAACGTTCAGCCTGAGGGCGATCAGCGTGTTTTGTCACGCCCTCTTTAAGGTAGTTTCGATTGATGTAGTCCAGAGCATCACGAGTGATGCGACCAAGCGGCCCCTTGAACACTTTTTCTTCAAAATGGTCACCGCCTGCACCGTCAGGAAAGTACACCACGTCTATCTGAGTCGCGGGGAAGAATTGCTCGGGTTGCTCATTAAAAAACAGGAGGCCAACATTCTTGGGAAAGGCCATTTCACTTGGCCCACCCACTACGTTCATACGGCGCCCCAAAGTTTCAATATCCAGCTCACGAGCTTCAGCCAACAATTCACTGCCAATCTCGTGCAAGAAATCACGCAGCAAATAAGGTGACAGATCATTCAAGGTGGCCATTTGGCGGTAGCGATCGTCAAAAGGCACGGTAGCCGCCAAACTGAGCAGCTCACGTTCATTCTGTCCCGAGGCCTTCACGGTACTGGTGTGTTTACGCAGGTAATAAGCCCAATCGCTCTTGTTGCTCAAGCTGGCCTTGGCTTTGTAAGGGCGAGTCTCTCCGCCAGGCGCCCATAGTACAAGGATCGTTTTGCCCTGGATCTCATAGGTAGCCGTTAACGGATGATAATGTGGCGCAATGGCTGAATGCCCCAGATTCAACAGCTCTTTCTGGATGGCATCGATTTGTTCGGGTAACAAACCAGCCGGTGGTAGCTGTGGCTGACCATTTTCCTCTGCAACACCAACAA
>NZ_LFGT01000014.1:9026-13993 GCF_002078115.1 Halomonas sp. BC2
GCACATAACCACCACCCAGATTGTGAAAATCGTTGGCGAAGGCGCACAAGGTGTGCAGGATGGCTTCAGGATTCCACCCCGCCTTATATTCAATGCGCTCACTTTCTATCGTGCGGTGATGGAGCAGGTCATTGATATTGATGGGGAGTTTAGGTGTCATGCCGTTTTCCCAGACACTTGATTGGCATCATATGACACACGCTAAACCCTCCTCACTGTTCAGTTGACCTCATGATGTAGAACGGTACCCCTGAAAGCAACCCGTGCCGAGCTTCAGCCAAGGTCGCCTGGTGCAGGATTCGTCATGATCCCGCTTCCCCGCTTAATTTCCTTCAGAGGGGTTTTGTTTTGCTGAAGCGTCCCCACTAATACGTTCATAGGGTAATCGTTGGCACTGGCTCAATCATTGGCACCAAGTAGTAAACTGGTCTATTCTTTTGCCACTGTCACTCTCACCGCGTTACAAGGAGTTTGCCTCATGGCGTACGAAACGCTGCTGTCCCCCACCACGCTGGGTAGCCTGAATCTTCCTAACCGCGTCATCATGGCGCCGCTGACCCGTTCGCGCACGCCGGATAGCGTGCCGGGCAAGATGCAGGAAGCTTATTACGGCCAGCGTGCAGGCGCGGGCTTGATCATCAGCGAAGCCACCAATATCTCTCCTACGGCTCGTGGCTATGTCTATACGCCCGGCATCTGGACCGATGAGCAGGAAGCGGGCTGGAAAGGGGTGGTGAATGCCGTGCATGCCAAGGGTGGCCGGATTGCCCTGCAGCTGTGGCACGTGGGCCGCGTTTCCCATGAGATGGTGCAGCCCGATGGCCAGCAGCCGGTTGCCCCCAGCGCCCTGAAAGGGGAAGGCGCCCAGTGTTTCGTCGAGTTCGAAGACGGCACCGCGGGTCAGCACCCCACCAGCACGCCCCGCGCGCTGGAGACCGACGAGATTCCCGGTATCGTGGAGGATTACCGCCAAGCGGCCATTCGCGCCAAGCGGGCAGGGTTCGACATGGTCGAAGTACACGCTGCCAATGCTTACCTGCTGAACCAGTTCCTGGCCACCGGCACCAACCAGCGTACCGACCAGTACGGCGGCTCGCTGGAAAACCGTGCCCGCTTCCCGCTGGAAGTGGTCGATGCCGTGGTGGACGTGTTTGGCGCTGAGCGTGTCGGCATCCGCATGACGCCGTTCATCGAGCTGTTTGGCTTGACCGACGACGAGCCGGAAGCCATGGCGTTCTACATGGCCGAAGAGCTTTCCAAGCGCGGCCTGGCCTACCTGCACCTGAACGAGCCCAACTGGGCCGGTGGCGATATCACCTTCCCCGATGGTTTCCGCGAGCAGATGCGCGAGCGCTTCAGCGGCAGCCTGATCTATTGCGGCAACTACGACGCCGAGCGTGCCGAAGCGCGCATCAAGGAAAACACCACCGATGCCGTGGCCTTTGGCCGCCCTTACATCGCCAACCCGGACCTGCCGGAACGTTTCCGCGTCAACGCTCCGCTGACCGAGCCGAACCACGAAACCTTCTACGGCGGCGATGAAAAGGGCTACACCGATTATCCCTTCCTGGATAACGGTTACGACCGTATCGGCTAAACGTTTCAGGCCAACGCGTGTTCAGGGTTTCCCCACTTGGGGGAACCCTTAAGCATGAAAAGCATCACTCAGGTGGTGCTTTTTTATGCCTTGAACGCGTGAAACGCTGTTAATCTGTTGATTCTATCGTTTTAACGCGATACTCCTATTGCTGGAGAGATCGCTTATATTCGGTTCTTTGATGGCGCTGCTCGTCTCGCTACTGCTGGTGGGAGCCGCCGCCATGACGGGGGCACGCTTTCGCCCCGACGGCTGGTACCGGGCACTGCGCAAGCCCCGCTGGACACCGCCCGACCTCGCTTTTCCCATTGCCTGGGGTATTCTTTACCTGCTGATGGCCATCGCGGCATGGCGGGTCTACATGACCGAAGATGCGCCTCTGCGCAGTGCCAGCCTGGCCGTCTATGGCGCGCAATTGCTGGCCAATGCGGCGTGGTCCTGGCTTTTCTTTGGGCGCAAGCGTATTGCGGCGGCGCTGGCGGATATCGTGCTGCTGTTAGGGTTGATTACGCTCACCATCGGGCTGTTTGCCCAGGTCAATACCCTCGCCGCGTGGCTGATGGTGCCTTACTGGCTATGGGTCGCGCTGGCTATGGGTCGCGTTGGCTCTGGCGCTCAATGCTTCCATCTGGCGGTTGAATAGCGCCCAGGCGTTAACGGACAACAGGGATTCACTCCATGGATATGACTTCTCTTTCCGTACTGCTGGCTTTCGCCTCCTTGTTACTGGGCGTGGTGGCCGCGTTGATTTTCATCTACGTCGTCATGCCCAAGCGGCGGCGCGCCAGGGAAAAGGCCGTGGAGCCCTCCCCCGCCGTGGCCAAGGACACCACACCCCCGCCCGCTGAAGAGCCTCCGCCGCCGCCGTCCACCAAACGAACCGGCAAGGTAAAACAGCATTCGCTATTCGTCATCTTCCATCAGCCGGATGCCTCGACCGATGCCCGACTGACCGAGTGGCTGAGGGAAAAAGGCGCCCATTACGACGCCATCAAGAAAGTCTTTCTGATCGACGGCCAGCAGCCCTCCAACCCTATCACCGTGGCCAATGCTTTTCCGCCGGGAGACATGCCCGACCTGCTGAGGGGCGAAACCCACGAGCCGATCCGCGGTGTGAGCCTGCTGGTGAAGCCGCCGCTGCATAAACTCCGCAATCAGCAGATGCACGTGTATGTAGAGCTCGCCAAGGAGATGAACGAGACCTTCAGCGGCGACATGCTGGACGCTGACCGAGAACCGGCCAGCGAATCCACTTACGCGCAGATCATCGGCTGACTCAGATCACGCCCTGACTGCGCAGGTAGTCGTCGTAGCTGCCGCTGAAGTCGACGATGCCCTCCGGCTGCATGTCGATGATGCGCGTGGCCAGGCTGGAGACGAACTCGCGGTCGTGGCTGACGAACAGCAGCGTGCCGGGGTAGTTCTCCAGCGCCAGGTTGAGCGCTTCGATGGACTCCATGTCCAGGTGGTTGGTGGGCTCGTCCATCAGCAGCACGTTGGGATTGGTGAGCGTTAACTTACCGAACAGCATCCGCCCCTGCTCGCCGCCGGAAATCACCTTCACCGATTTGCCGATATCGTCGCTGGAAAACAGCATGCGGCCCAGCGCGCCGCGCACCACCTGCTCGCCTCCTTTGGTCCACTGGCTCATCCACTCGAACAGGGTGGCGTCATTGGCGAAGTCGTCGGCATGGTCCTGGGCGAAGATGCCCAGCTCGGCGGCGTCAGTCCACTTCACTTCGCCAGCATCGGGGCGCAGGTCACCGGCCAGGGTTTTCAGCAGAGTGGTTTTACCAATGCCGTTAGGGCCGATAATGGCAATCCGCTCGCCCGCTTCCACGGTCATGGAAAAACGCTTGAACAACGGCTCGCCGTCGTAGCCTTTGGTAATGGCATCGACGTTTACCGCGTTGCGGTGAATCTTCTTGTTCTGGTCGAAACGAATGAACGGACTGACGCGGCTGGAGGGTTTGATGTCTTCCAGCTTGATCTTGTCGATCTGACGCGCCCGGGAGGTGGCCTGCTTGGCCTTGGAGGCGTTCGCCGAGAAGCGGCTGACGAACTGCTGAAGCTCGGCAATTTGCGCTTTTTTCTTGGCGTTGTCGGCATACTGACGCTCACGCGCAGCGGTGGCCGCCGTCATGTAGTCGTCGTAGTTACCGGGGAACAGGGTAATTTCGCCGTAATCCAGGTCGGCCATGTGGGTGCAGACGCTGTTCAGGAAGTGGCGGTCGTGGGAAATGATCACCATGGTGCTGCTGCGCGCTTTCAGAATATCTTCCAGCCAGCGGATGGTGTTGATGTCCAGGTGGTTGGTGGGCTCGTCGAGCAGCAGTACGTCCGGGTCGGAGAACAGCGCCTGGGCCAGCAGCACGCGCAGTTTCCAGCCGGGGGCGACTTCGCTCATGGGGCCAGTGTGCTGCTCCAGCGGAATGCCCAGCCCCAGCAGCAGCTCGCCCGCGCGGGACTCGGCGGTGTAGCCATCCAGCTCGGCATACTGCACTTCCAGGTCGGCCACGGCCATGCCGTCTTCTTCGCTCATCTCGGCCAGCGAGTAGATCCGCTTCCGCTCGGCGGCTACTTTCCACAGCTCCGCGTTGCCCATGATGACGGTGTCGATCACCCGCTCGTTCTCATAGGCAAACTGGTCCTGACGCAGCTTGCCCAGCCGCGTGCTGCTGTCCAGCATCACCTGCCCTGAAGAGGGCTCCAGCTCGCCGCCGAGGATTTTCATGAAGGTAGACTTGCCGCAGCCGTTGGCGCCAATCAAGCCGTAGCGATTGCCGTTATTGAACTTGACGGAGACGTTTTCGAACAGGGGCTTGGCCCCGAACTGCATGGTGATATTGGCGGTTGCGATCAAGATAGAAACCCTGGTTGGCGAAATAGCCCTAGTGGAAGAGCGGCACGCGTGCAAAAGCACGCGATTCTACGCGCCTTTGGGCGACGTTACATCTCCCCGGCGCGTTTCCGCTCATCAGGCGTTTGGCGGCTGAGCGGGCATTTCCAGTAGAAAGCGTTCGCCATCAAGTGCTTGGCGAAGCCGCGTGGCCAGGATATCGACAATCGCAGGATGCTCGCCCACCAGCGCCGTCGGCCGCATCCGCAGGCCTGGGTGGCGCTGTTCGGCGGCGGCACAAATCTCGGCGATGTCGCCACCTTCCCCGGCGTGGCGGCCAGGCGAGAGAAACAGCATGGCCAGCACCACGTCGCCGCAGGCGCTGAACTCGGGCGTATCCAGCAGATGCTCCAGCAGCGGCTCGTTGAAGCGGTATACGTCACCTTCTCGGCGCTCCATGGAGGCTGCCGCCACGCAGTGCACGTCATCGGCCAGCAGCGCGCTGAGCTGCCCCGCCAAGCGGTTGCGTAC
>NZ_LFGT01000014.1:14316-19646 GCF_002078115.1 Halomonas sp. BC2
GATCGGGCAACTGCGCGCGCACGTGATCGGCCAGCAGTGCGGCCAGGCGTAGGTCGTTACCGCCCCGTTCGTCCACCAGCGGCTGGGCAACGCGTACTTTCACCTGGGGGAAACGGGCCTGCAGGGCCGCCATCCGCTCGGGCAAGTAGCCGGTCAGTGCCTGGCTGGGGCCAAAGAAGTACGGCAACACGATGATCTCGGTGGCCCCCGCTTCGGCGCTGCGCTCAGCGGCGGGGCCCAGGGTAATGGCCGGAACACCATCGACCGCTTCAGCGGGGATCTTGTTGGAGTGCAGCAGCGAAGCCGCTTGAACGGTGTCGCCCACCTGCTCGCTCAGCGCTGCCGCCACGCGGCGCAGGCTGTGGGTTGCCTGAGGCCGCAGAGAGCCGTTATCGACCAGAAAAATAGCGCGCATCGGGTTCATCCTTTTCAATCGCAGTCTTCACGGGAGTGCACGCGCGGTAAGCTTTCGAGCATGACGGGCGGCGGGGATGCCATTCGAGGCTCTGCGGTTGCCGAAGCACCCGAAACTTTTCCATGGGGAAGGGGTGATTGGCTGGTAAATCAATCGTATAACCCGGATGATGAACCACCGTTAACGCCATGCGCGTGCAGCCACTTTGATCAACATGTAGATCGCTTATGTTGCTTGATACCACGACGTTAAACCAGCAAAGAAACTTCTTCGACGGCCATGCGGACATCTGGCTTTTTGGCTACGGCTCGCTGATCTGGAAGGCCGATTTCGACTATCTGGAGCGCCGCCCTGCGGCCATTACCGGCTGGGCGCGGCGCTTTTGGCAGGGCTCCCACGACCATCGCGGCACCCCCGAAGCACCGGGGCGTGTGGCGACGTTGACTCGGGCCGAAGGCGCGGTGTGCCACGGCATGGCCTACCGCATCACGCCGGAGGTCCTGGCACCGCTGGATGTGCGGGAGAAAAACGGCTACCTGCGGGAAAAAGTCACGCTGACGTTTTTGGATGAGGCGGGCAACCCTGACGCCGACCAAGCGCCTAGCGAGGGGCTGATTTATCTGGCCAGCGAGGACAACCCGGCGTTTTTAGGCGATGCCCCGCTGGCCGACATCGCCCAGCAAATTGCCCAAGCCCACGGCCCTAGCGGCCCCAACAGTGCTTACTTGCTGAACCTAGCCCAAGCGCTGCGCGAGTTGGGCACCGAAGATGCACATATTTTTGCCTTGGAGGAGCACCTGCAGCGCTACCGATAGGCGGGCTACATCATCAGCCACGACAGGATGAACAGGCCGATCAGCGTGCGGAAAATGCCGCCAATAATGGAGCCACGCAAAAACGCACGCAGCCCGCCCCACAGTACCAGCAGGCCAATCAGCAGAATCGCCAGGCTCAAGAACGAGTCATTGATTCCCAGCGAGCGCGTCAGCCCGCCGATAAAATCGTCGAAGGCACCGAAAAAGTTGGTGAAGATACCCAGCAAGAACTCGACCACGATGCGGATCGCATCGCCAATCGCCTCGCCAATGCCCTCAAAAAATCCGTTTGCCTGCATGCGCTTTTTCCATTGCTCGAAGGGATTCGCTATTGTCAGCGAAAACACGGAGGCTGGCAAAGCAGCCGCTGCTCATGTTTCCACCTTTCGCCTATTCCCTTTTTAGCACCGTCGCGTTACAACGTCAGTATGCCATCGCGGGAGAGACTGGTGCCTGACACCAGCGCCGAAGGAGCAACGACCCCGGAAACTCTCAGGCCAACGGACCGCGACGGCCATCCATGACGTTCCGAAGAGCGGTTGATGACTGCGTCACTCAGCCCACCGAAGGAGCAAGCGCCATTCCAGCGGCGTGAATCTCTCAGGTTCCATGACGGAAGGGGTACGCCCGGCCAATAGGCTGCCGGGGGTATCGCCCGACGCTCATACAATCTGTGGAGAGACTCATGCAACGCATTGCCATCATTGGCGGTGGGATCACTGGCATCACCAGTGCCTACGCCCTCGTAAAGCGCGGTTTCGACGTCACCGTCTTCGAAAAGCATCGCTACGCCGCCATGGAAACCTCGTTTGCCAACGGTGGGCAGCTGTCTGCCTCCAACGCAGAGGTGTGGAACCACTGGCCCACGGTCATCAAGGGCCTGCGCTGGATGCTCAAGAACGACGCCCCGCTGCTGGTGAACCCGCGCCCGAGCTGGCACAAGTTGAGCTGGTTTGCAGAATTCATCGCCGCCATTCCCCGCTATGCCGACAACACCACCGAAACGACCCGCCTGGCCATCGCCGCCCGAGAACACCTGTTCCAGTGGGCTCGTGACGAGCAGATCGATTTCGACGTGAAGCAGAAAGGCATCCTGCATATCTATCGCGACAAGGCAGGCTATGAGCATGCCGCCAGGGTATCGCAGCTACTGCACCAGGGCGGGCTCGAACGCCGCGCGGTGACCCCGGATGAAATGCGCGCCATCGAACCCACACTGGCCGGCAGCTACTACGGCGGCTTTTTTACCGAGAGTGACGCCACGGGGGATATTCACAAGTACACCAATGGGCTGGCGAAAGCCGCCGCGAAACGCGGCGTGCGCCTGAACTACGGCCATCAGGTGACCGACCTGGGCGCCGATGAGAACAGCGCCTGGGTCAAGGCAGTCGTTGATGGCGAGGCGGTGCAGCAAAGCTTCGACAGCGTGGTGGTGTGCGCCGGGGTCGGCAGCCGGGCGGTGGCCGCCAAGCTGGGTGACCGCGTCAATATCTACCCGGTGAAGGGCTACTCGATCACCGTGCAGCTGGACGACGAAGCCTCGCAACAGGCCGCCCCCACCGTGAGCCTGCTGGATGACGAAACCAAGCTGGTGACCAGCCGCCTGGGCAACGACCGCTTCCGCGTGGCGGGCACCGCAGAGTTCAACGGTGCCAATCGCGACATTCGCAACGACCGCATTCAGCCGCTGGTGCGCTGGGTGGAGCAGTGCTTTCCCGGTGTCAGCACCCAGCGGGTCGTCCCCTGGGCTGGCCTGCGCCCGATGATGCCGAACATGCTGCCCAAAGTGGGCCCGGGCCGCATGCCGACGGTGTTCTACAACACGGGCCACGGCCACCTGGGCTGGACACTCTCGGCCATCACCGCCGAGATGCTGGCGGATGCGGTGGATACTACCGTGGCCACACCGCTTTCGGCCTCGCGGTAAGGCTGGCACCTGCGCTCCCTGCCGGGCGCCGATCAGGCGCCTGGCAGGCTACGCCCTTTTGAGCTGCTGCACCGACGCCACCAGGTCATTGAAGCGCTCCCCCTGAATCATCACATGGTCGCGCAGCAGGGTTTCCGCCTGCTGGGCCTCCCCTGCCGCTATCGCCGCCACAATGGCGTCGTGCTCGGCAAACGAGCTTTCCAGACGCATGCGCACCTGTAGCTGCATTCTTCGATAAGGCTGCAGGGCCGCATGCAGCCGCGCGGCCTCCTGCGCCAGGAAGTGGTTATGGCTGGCTTCGTAGATGCGTTGGTGAAACAGGCTGTTCTCGTAGTAGTAACCATTACTGTCGCCCGCCTCCACCTTGGCCTGACAGGCCCGGTGAACGTCCTGCAACAGCGCCAGCTCGTCGGCAGTAATACGCCGCGCCGCCAACCGGCCGCACAGCCCCTCCAACTGGGCCATCACCTCGAACCGCTCTACCAGCTCTGAAATGCTCAGCTCGGTGACGAAAGTGCCGCGCTTGGCGACCACCTGCACCATGCCCGACATGGCCAGCTGCTGAATGGCTTCCCGGATGGGCGTTCTGGAACATTGATACTCCAGCGCGAGCGCATCAGGGTCCAGGCGGTCACCGGGTAGAAAGCGCCCTTCCACGATGGCGTCTTCCAGTAGATCGCGTAGTCGATGTGCCTGTGACACCTTAGCCATAAGTCGCCTCTGTTTTACTTGACTGAAATATTTTAAAAGTCTATTTGTTATATATAACACATCGCATCGAAACATCCTTGCAGCCACAGTCTCATAACAATCATGCGCGGAGCCAGATGTATGCAGATGAACATGACGTTTCTACAGGGCTTGCTCACGAACATCAGTGAACGCACCCGCACCAAATACCGCTCGGTGACCTCCTACTCGCCCGAAGTGCACCTCAAGGGGCTTTTCGACGCTTGTGAAAAGCTGATGCTGCCAGGTGGCGAAGCCACGCAAATACTGACCGCTCAAGCAGCCCTTGGCCACTATAGCCAATTGACCGAGCAGGAACAGGACGCGTTTTTCTCGCTGCTGGCCAATGCCTACTCGGCTGACCCCGAACAGATCCACGCGGCCTACCAAGTGTACCGCGAGCGCCAGGACAACGAAGCCCTGGCGCGGCTTTTCAGCGCTTGCGAGCCCCGGCGGCAAGACCTGCTGCGCCGCCTCAACCTCTGCCCGGGAGGCACCTACGAGCTGGTCAAGATGCGCGCCAACCTGCTGAAACGGCTCAGCGCCTCGCCCTCCTTTGCGGCCCTGGATGCCGACTTTTCGCATCTTTTCAATTCGTGGTTCAACCGCGGCTTTCTGGTGCTGGAGAGCATCGACTGGAACACCCCGGCGGCCGTGCTGGAAAAACTGATCCGTTACGAGGCGGTGCATGAGATCAGCGACTGGACCGCGCTGCGCCGCCGCCTGGACCCGGAAGACCGCCGCTGCTACGCCTTTTTCCACCCTGCCACGGGCGATGAGCCGCTGATTTTCGTGGAAGTCGCGCTGTGCAAGGGCATACCCGACAACGTCCAGGCCATTCTGGAGAACGAAGAAGAGCTGCCGCTGGCCGACGCCGACACCGCCGTGTTCTACAGCATCAGCAACTGTCAGGCGGGGCTCAAGGGCGTCTCCTTCGGCAACTTCCTGATCAAGCAGGTCGTGCAGGAGCTGAGCCGTGAACTGCCCCAGTTGAAGAACTTCGTCACCCTTTCCCCGGTGCCCGGCTTTGCAGAGTGGCTGGCCACCCAGCGCCGCTCGGGGGCGGTCACGCTGCCCGAAGCGCTGGAACAGCAGTTGGAAGAAGGCACGCTGACCCAGCACGACACGCCTTCCGCGCACCAGAAAGCGCTGCTGCGCCTGGTGGCTTACTACCTCACCGAGGTCAAACACAAGAGCGGCCAGCCGCTCAACCAGGTGGCCCGCTTCCACCTGGGGAATGGCGCCAGCCTGCACCGCCTCAACTGGCCCGCCGACACGTCCCCCAAAGGGTGGCAGCAGGCCCATGGGGTGATGGTCAATTACCTCTACCAGCTCAATCGCATCGAGCAGAACCACGAAGCCTTCAGCCAACAGCAGAGCGTGGTATGCACCAGCGACATTCGCCGCCTGGCAAGCCAGGCACAGCACTACATGACCGTCGAGG
>NZ_LFGT01000014.1:21245-23058 GCF_002078115.1 Halomonas sp. BC2
CATGACCCTGACTTCACTACAACAACAAGGACCCACCATGAACCATAATCTTTTCAGCCTGTTCTACCCACACTTCGAACGCCAGCCTGACAAGGTATTGATGGATACCGACGATGGCCGCCAGTATCGCTACCGGGATGTGCTCTCGACCAGCCGCCGCCTGGCCAGCCGATTACGCGCCTGGGGTCTTCAGCCCGGCGACCGCATAGCCGTGCAGATCGACAAAAGCCCCGAGATGCTGATGCTCTATCTGGCCAGCCTGCAAGTGGGGGCGGTGTACCTGCCGCTCAATACGGCATATACGGGCAAGGAGATCGCTTACTTTCTGTCCGATGCCGAGCCGCATATTTATGTCTGCCGTCCCGACGACCTCGACAGTGCCACCCAGCACGGCGAGGCCAGCGGCGTCACGCATATCGTCAGCCTAGGCACCCAGGCTGACGGCAGCTTGATGCACGACCTGGCACAGGTGGAGGAAACCAGCGACGTCTGCCAGGTCGGGCCGGACGATCTGGCCGCCATCCTTTACACCTCCGGCACCACGGGGCGCTCCAAGGGCGCCATGTTGACCCACCGCAACCTGGCGTCCAACTGCCAGGCGCTGACCGAAGCGTGGCACTACAGCGAGCACGATCACTTGCTGCATGCCCTGCCCATCTTCCATACCCACGGCCTGTTCGTGGCCTGTAACATCACGCTGGTGAATGGCGCCTCCATGACCTTCTTGCCCAAGCTGGAGGTGGAAGATCTGATTACGCGCATGTCGAAGGCAACGGTATTGATGGGTGTGCCCACGTTCTACACCCGCCTGCTGCAATCGCCCCGGCTCGATCGGCAGGCCACCGCCCACATGCGGCTGTTCATCTCCGGTTCGGCACCCTTGCTGGCCGACACCCATGAAGCCTTCGAAGCCCGCACCGGCCATGCGATTCTCGAGCGCTACGGCATGACCGAAAGCAACATGAACACCTCCAACCCCTATGACGGCCAGCGTCGGCCAGGAACCGTGGGCATGCCGCTGCCCGGCGTGGAAGTGCGTATTACCGACCGTGAATCGGGCAAACCCCTGGCCGATGGCGAGACCGGCATGGTGGAGCTACGCGGTCCCAACGTCTTCAAGGGGTACTGGCGGATGCCCGAAAAGACGGCCGCCGAGTTTCGCTCAGACGGTTTCTTCATTACCGGTGACCTGGGAAAAATCGATGAGCACGGCTACCTGAACATTGTTGGCCGCGACAAGGACCTGGTCATTTCAGGCGGTTACAACGTTTATCCCAAGGAAATCGAAGCCATTATCGATGACCTTCCCGGGGTTCTGGAGTCGGCGGTGGTTGGTGTCCCCCATGCCGACCTGGGCGAGGGCGTGGTCGCCGTGGTGATCCCGGCGGCCCCTGATCAGATGGATGAACAGCCGATTCGCGCCGCCTTGGCAAACGAGCTGGCCAGGTACAAGCAACCCAAGCACATCGTGTTCGTGGAAGCGCTGCCGAGGAACGTCATGGGCAAAGTGCAGAAAAACCAGCTGCGCGAGCGTTACGCCGACACCTTCGAGCGCCACGCAAGCAACGCGGCCCTGTCTTAGTCCTGGAACTTAGCCATAGAACACGCACGAATTCCCCGCTGACGGGAAAGATGGCGCCGCCGCGACCGAGGAAACCAGACACGGCGGCCCATCGAACACGCACTACCTAACAACAATGACAATAGAGGAAAATGACCATGGTGATTTACGGTGTTGCCCTGCTGGCAGGGTGCATGCTGGTGGGCCTTTGGGCCGGTGACGTGCTGGGCATGATGCTCGGCGTTACATCCA
>NZ_LFGT01000015.1:0-17641 GCF_002078115.1 Halomonas sp. BC2
CGTTAAATTTGTCTACACTTGGTGCTTTTATGTCAGAATGAAGGCTCCAAGGAGGAGTGCCGATGACACAAATGCAATGGGATCAGTTACTTTCCCCTCAGCGCTTACATGACAAGCGCCCCGGCAGTAACCGCGAAATAGGGCGCACTCCTTTCCACAAGGACCATGACCGCATCGTTTTCTCAGGCTCCTTTCGTCGCTTGGGGCGCAAGACGCAGGTGCATCCCCTTACCGAAAATGACCATATCCATACGCGGTTGACCCACTCCTTGGAAGTCGGCTGTGTGGGCCGCTCGTTGGGCATGATCGTCGGCGAGTTGCTGCGTGATCGGCTGCCGGAGTGGATCACCCCAGCTGACCTGGGCGTCATCGTGCAAACGGCCTGTCTCGGGCACGACATCGGTAACCCCCCCTTTGGCCATGCCGGTGAATATGCCATTCGTGACTGGTTTCGCCGTGCCGAGGGGAGTGGCTTGCTGGAGGGGCTCGCCGAACAGGAGCGCCAGGATCTGCTGACCTATGAGGGGAATGCTCAGGGATTTCGTGTCATTACGCAGATCGAGTACAACCAGTTCAACGGCGGCATGCGGTTGTCTGCAGCAACCCTGGGGACTCTGTTGAAATATCCCTGGACCGTTCGCTATGGTGGCCGCGCTGGCAAGTTTGGCTGTTATCAGTCCGAGCAGGCGTTGCTCAAGGAAGTCGCTGACGCCGTGGGTCTGATTCCTCAGGGCGAGCAGCGCTGGTGCCGTCATCCACTGGCGTGGCTGGTCGAAGCGGCGGATGACATCTGTTATGCGCTGCTGGATCTGGAAGATGGCCTCGAAATGGGGATTCTGCGTTACGAAGAAGTCGTCGAAATACTGCGTCAGATTGCTGGCGAATTTCCCCCTGAGTATGAAGAGATGCAGCGCAAGAGTGTCTCGCAGCGCCGCCGTATCGCGCTACTGCGGGGGGCAGCCATGGAGCGTGCGGTCAATGATGTGGCGGCCGTGTTTGTACAGCATGAGCAGGCGCTGCTGAGCGGTACCTTGAGCGATGACCTGCTGGAGCTTTGCCATCCGGATCTGGGCTGGGGCGTGCAGTCTGCCAAGCAGTTGGCTCGAGAACGCATTTTCCAGAACGAGCGCAAGGCCAAGCTGGAAATCGGTGCCTACACCACGCTGGGGATTCTGCTGGAGGCGTTCATTGGTGCTGCCCATGAGCTACATCATACCGGGCAAAGCTCTTTCAAGCATCAGCGCGTGCTGGCACTGATCGGTGAAAACACGCCGCTGCCCTCCTGGACGCTTTACGACAGCTACCGTCGTATGCTGGATTTCATTGGTGGCATGACCGACCACTACGCCGTGGACCTTGCCCAGGAAATGGGCGGGCGGCTGCGCGGGGATTAAACCGACGGGTGGCGCAAATGTTTTAGCTCCATCAGCCGTACCCGTTCCAGCAAGGTATGGATGACCTTGTCATGGATGACGTCGCTCATATGGCCCGGTTTAAGCTCGCTCAACTGGCGTGACAGCCGCTCTCCGCTGACCACCAGAATGTCCGAAGCTGCCTCACTGGTATCGATTTGCCAGCCAGGCAGCACCAGCACGCCTCGAACGGGAACAGGCACCCCACAGCGTCGCTCCAGCCACTGGGTGAGCCAATTGACCCCCTGACGCGTCTTGTGCAGTGGGCGACGCTCCTGCCAATGGGGAAAGCGCAGCCGTTCGCGTTCGACGGCCACGCTATTGAGCTCGCGGCCATCCGAACCTATCGCCAGCGCTCTGGCGCGGGTTTCGACGACAAAGACGCCATGGGGCGTCACGACCACGTGGTCGATGGTGAAGCTGTCGGTAGGTACGTCGTGAAACACATAGTAAGGGTGTGCCTCCGGACGGATGAGTCGCTCCAGCTCCTGGCCAACGGCCAGCTCGCAGGCCAAGCCCAGCTTCAGGCGACGGATACGCTGGTAATCGCGTACCAGCAGCAGTGAAAACGCCAGTACCAGCAGCGTGCTGAGCAGCCCGTACAGTGCCCACTCCACCCAGTCCTGCTGCTCCACGAACAGCATGCGGCCCATGCCGTAGACCAAGGGCGCCAGACTCACCAAAGGCCCTAGCGTACCGTTTAGAAATAGGCTCGAGAATGCTTGATCCAGCCGGTAACGCAGTGCCTGCCCAGGCTCGTGAAGCGGGGCATCGAAAGGAGACTGCACGCGAGCATCATGCAGACTGCGCAGCGCCAGCACGATACCGCCCATTGCCGCCATCGGAAACAGGAAAATGAGAGGTAGCAGGTATTCCAACCAAACCATTGCGATGCCTTGCCCTTGAGCCGTTTACCAGAAGTAGAGCGATTGGTGCTACATCAATACTTCAACCGCCTGCCAATTTTACCTGATACCCCATGGAGGTTAGCGCGTCACGCAGGGTTTCGCGATGATCTCCCTGGATTTCGATCACGCCCTGCTTGACGGCGCCACCGGTGCCACAGCGCTGCTTCAGGGTCTTGGCCAGTGCTTTCAGCTCCGCGTGGGCCAGCGGTATACCGCTGATGGTGGTCACACCCTTGCCTTTGCGGCCACTGGTCTCTCGTCGAATTCGCACGATGCCATCCAACGTAGCCAATCGTGCCTGTTCGCTGGCGTCTTCGCAGTGGCAGTCGTCAATCGCGGCACGGCACTGGGGGCATGTCTTGCCATGCTCGGTGGAATACACCAGACCACCCAGTTGGTCACGTAATGAAGCCATGTCTTGTCTCTGCTGAGGGTTATTTCGCTGTCGAGTGATGCGGCATTGCCGTGTGCCATCGCTCGCGGGTCAAACGCTCCACAACGGCAGGCAACTGATACATGTTACTGATCATGATAGCGCCTTCCGGGGTATTTTCGGCATCTGGAAAGCGGTTTAAATGAATCACCGTCATGCCCGCTTGAAGTGCTGCCCTGACGCCGACCAGCGCATCGTCGATGGCAATGCACTGTGCGGCAGCAAACCCCATGATGCTGGCCGCATGTAAGTGCAGGCACGGCTCGGGTTTCCAACAGTTGGCGGTATAGCCGCTGAACAGGCGGTTATCGAAGTAATGGGTCAGGCCCGTGGCTTTCAGCGCCGCGCGTATCTTCGTTTCCGGGCCGTTGGAAACCACCGCGCTGGGGTAGTGCGACAAGGCTTCCAGTGCTTCCAGTGCCCCGGGAATGGTGGTGAGTTCGTTGGTCAGTCGCGTGGCCAGGTTGGCGCGCATATCGTGCTCCATGCGCTCGAGTTGTTCGATGTCGACTTGACCATGGCGGTCCTGCAGCTCGGCGACGATCCTGCGAAAGCGGGCGCCGCGAAATTCGCCCATATAGTCGGAGGCAGCGAAGGGAAGCCCCACCGTATTGAGGCCGCGTGCCATTTCTTCGGCAAGCAGGGGTTCGCTATCGACGAGCGTGCCATCACAGTCAAACAACAAAAGTGGAAGCGGCATGTCAGTTCCTTGCAGTACCTGAAGCACTACGCATGTTGGGGTAAGCCGACCATCTTGCTATTGAACGGGATTTTAGCTCCTTTGTGAACACTGTTTGATAATTTTTTACGTTTTCGTCGATGGCGGAGTCGCTGCACGTCGGGAAAGCCCCTGGCAGGTGCTTATCCCTCGGAGCGGCTATAGTGAACAGGTGCAACGACATGCATCATGAAAAAGGAGATTGATATGCGAGTATCCCCTTGGCTATTACCTTGGGTTTTGAGTGCATCCTTGTGTGTAGTCGCGGCCAGCGCGTGGGCAGACACCGCGGCTGAGAATGGACAGCACGAAGCGTTGGATGATGCGGCGCTGGAAGAGACGTACGGTATCAAGGCGGGGGCCGTCCGACGCGACGAACAGCCCGCCTCACAAGCGCAGGAAGATGCTGGCGACGATGATGAAGAGCATGCCGAAGGCGGCACTGGGGGCACCGGCAGTGCCGATGACGCCATGTTGCAAGGTGAAGACGAACAGAGCAGTGAAGAGCAAAGCAGCGATCAGTAATGCGATGCCGCTTAACGCGACAAGCGTCGTGAGTTGGCACTGCTGCGCCGATGGTAAGGCTTCATGGCTTGTTGACTGGTTGTCCACCATGGCGCGTACTGACCGCGCATGGCGCTGAACAAGACTTTTTGCATGATGAGGCCAGCTTCCACGCTGGCCTCGATCTTTTCAGTCACCATGCGCTGGTTTTCACGCATCATGGCAGGACTGAAAAAGGGCTGCGTTTGCCATAGTTGCTGACGCATGGAGATCGTGGAGAGCGAAGAGCTCCATAGCTCCATGCCCATGATGCCTGCTTTCCACAGGTCAAGGAACATCAGGGGCGGTGTCAGCATTGGCAGAGGGGTGTGCTTCATGGAGAAGGCTACCTGGTGAAGAAATGGGCGGTGTTGTTTAGTAATAGCGCATTATTGCTGCATTGCAATAAAAAGGCGACCCGAAGGCCGCCTTGATGTCGTCGCGAGGCGCTGCTTATTTGATCTTGGGCGCCAGCTCACCACGCTCGTAGCGCTGGAACATGGCTTCCAGGCTGATCGGCTTGATCTTGCTCGCGTTGCCTGCGGTGCCAAAGGCTTCATAGCGGGCAATACACAGATCGCGCATGGCTGTGACGGTTTCTTTCAGGAACTTGCGCGGATCGAACTCTGATGGGTTCTCGGCCATGAAACGACGCACGGCGCCGGTCGAGGCCAGACGCAGGTCGGTATCGATGTTGACCTTGCGCACTCCGTGCTTGATGCCCTCGATGATCTCTTCCACCGGTACACCGTAGGTTTCCGGGATCTGACCACCGTAGCGGTTGATCACTTCCAGCCACTCCTGGGGTACCGAGGAGGAGCCGTGCATGACCAGGTGAGTATCCGGAATACGAGCGTGGATCTCTTTGATACGCTGGATCGAGAGCGTATCGCCCGTGGGCGGCTTGGTGAACTTGTAAGCGCCATGACTGGTGCCGATGGCAATGGCCAGGGCGTCCACATGGGTCGCCTTGACGAACTCGGCAGCCTCTTCCGGGTCGGTGAGCATCTGCTCCATATCCAGCTTGCCTTCGGCTCCAATACCATCTTCTTCACCGGCCATGCCGGTTTCCAGACTGCCCAGGCAACCCAGCTCGCCTTCCACGGAAACCCCACAGGCATGGGCCATTTCCACGGCACGACGGGTCACATCGACGTTGTAGTCGTAATCCATCGGCGTTTTACCGTCTTCGCCCAGGGAGCCATCCATCATCACGGAGGAGAAGCCGAGCTGAATGGAGCGCTGGCAGACAGCCGGGCTGGTGCCGTGATCCTGGTGCATGACGACCGGAATGTGCGGGAACTCTTCCACCGCCGCCAGAATCAGGTGGCGCAGGAAGGGGGCGCCAGCGTATTTGCGTGCGCCAGCAGATGCCTGCACGATCACCGGGGAGTCAGTCGCGTCAGCGGCTTCCATGATGGCCCGCATCTGTTCCAGGTTGTTCACGTTGAACGCGGGAATGCCGTAGCCGTATTCGGCGGCGTGGTCGAGCATCTGGCGCATGCTAATCAAAGCCATGGGGTCACCTTATTGGGTTGTATGTTCAGAGTTCTAAGTATTAGTGCTGAGCAGCGGCTTCCAGCGCGGCAACGGCCGGCAGCTGCTTGCCTTCCACGTATTCGAGAAATGCTCCGCCGCCGGTCGAGATATAGGAGACTCGGTCAGCGATCGCGTACTTGTCGATGGCCGCCAGGGTGTCTCCACCTCCAGCAATAGAGAACGCGGCACTGTCGGCAATGGCGCGGGAAATGACCTCGGTCCCCTTGCCGAACTGGTCGATTTCAAACACGCCCACGGGTCCGTTCCACAGGATCGTGCCAGCATCCTTGAGCAGGCTGGCCAAGTGGGCGGCCGTGTCGGGGCCAATGTCCAGAATCATTTCGTTGTCTGCCACCTGATCGACGGGCTTGACCACCGCCTCTGCTGCTTCGGAAAACTCGGTGGCCACCACTACGTCGGTAGGCAGCGGAATCTTCACCTTGGCCATCAGCGCCTTGGCCTGGTCGAGCAGGTCTGCTTCGTAGAGCGATTTGCCCACATTATAGCCTGCTGCCGCAATAAAGGTGTTGGCGATACCACCACCGACGATCAATTGATCGCATTTTTCCGACAGTGCGTTCAGCACGTCCAGCTTGGTGGAGACCTTCGAACCGCCGACGATGGCCGCCATGGGGCGTGCGGGATTGGCCAGCGCTTTCTCCAGGGCATCGAGCTCCTGGGCAAGCAGGGGGCCAGCACATGCCTGGGGAGCAAAGCGCGCGACACCATGGGTAGAGGCCTGGGCACGGTGAGCGGTTCCAAAGGCGTCCATCACGAAGATGTCGCACAGTGCGGCATACTGCCTGGCAAGCTGTTCGTCGTCTTTCTTCTCGCCACGATTGAAGCGCACGTTCTCCAGCAACACCACGTCACCGTTCTGCAGCGTCGGGGCGGTGTCGAGGTAGTCGTTGACCAGTTTGACGGGGCTGCCGAGCAGTTCGCCCAGGTGCTCGGCGACAGGGGCCAGCGAGAACTCGTCAGCGGGTTCACCTTCCGTGGGGCGGCCCAGGTGGCTCATGAGCAGTACTTTGGCGCCCGCCTTGGCGGCAGCTTGTATGGTCGGCAGCGCAGCACGCAGGCGAGCATCGCTGGAAACACGGCCGTTCTTGATCGGCACATTCAGGTCTTCACGAATCAGTACGCGCTGCCCATCCAGGGGCAGGTCGGTCATCTTTTGCACGTTCATGTGAGCGGTTTCCTCGTGTTCAAGCGAATGAAAGGTCGTGGCGGTCATGCCCGCTGGCGTAGCGTTGCCAGCCGCTGGCTGATATCCAGCATACGGTTGGCAAACCCCCACTCGTTGTCAAACCAGCACAGCAGCTTGAGCAGGCGCTTGCCTGCCACTCTGGTTTGCGTGGCGTCCAGAATGCCAGAGCGAGGGTCGTGATTGAAATCGATGGAGGCCATGGGGGCCTCGGTATAGCCCAGCACGCCTGCCAGCCGCTGTTGGCTGGCCTCGCGCAGCAGTGCATTGACCTGCTGGGCATCGGTGTCGCGGCGTACGGTAAGCGAGACATCCATGGCCGAGACGTTGATCGTGGGAACGCGCACGTGCAGACATTCGAAGCGGCCTGCCAGCGTTGGCATCAGACGGCTGATGCCCACCGCAAGCCCAGTATCGACCGGGACGATGGACTGCATCGCCGAGCGGGTAAGGCGCAGGTCGGTCTGGTGGTAGGCGTCGATGACTGGCTGGTCGTTCATGGCCGAGTGAATCGTGGTGGTGACACCGTGCTCCAGCCCCAGCGCTTCATCCAGTATCGTCAGCAAGGGCACCAGGCAGTTCGTGGTGCAGGACGCCGCCGAGAGGATGCGCTGTGCACCGCTGAGCTCATGCTCGTTGATCCCCCACACGATGGTGGCATCCACGTCGTTTTCTGCCGGTTGGGAAAACAGCAGCTGCCGTGCACCGGCCTTCAGGTGCCGCTCCGCCGTGGCGCGATCCTTGAAGCTTCCTGAGCACTCCAGGACCAGATCGATATCCAGGGCTTTCCAGGGAAGCGCATCGGGGGCGCGTTCACATAGCACCTGAATGCGCTGGCCGTTGATCACCAAGGCATCACCCTCGTTCTCGACCTCGCCAGGAAAACGCCCGTGGGTGGTGTCGTAGCGGGTGAGATAGGTGATGGTAGCCAGGTCGGAAAGTTCGTTGATGGCGACCACTTCCAGATCGGGATGGCCACGCTCCACCAGTGCACGCAGTACGCACTGGCCGATACGTCCATACCCATTGATTGCAATGCGAAACTTAGCGGTTGCGTTAGCCATGTCGCGAAGCGGCCCCAAAAAAAGTGGCTAGATGATAACGTACTTCAGCGCCCGTTGCTCAGTTGCCTGCCCCCACCAGACCCCAGGCGAATGGCAGCAGCAACGCGGTGAAAATGCCCGTCAAACTCATCCCGAGGGAGGCAAAGGCACCGGCAGTGGGGCTCATCTCAAAGGCCCTGACGGTACCAATGGCATGGCCGTTGAGCCCCAGAGCGAATCCGAGCAGGCGCTCGTCGGTAATGTCCAGCCATCTGGCAGCGAGGCTCACCATCGGGATGGTGGCGACGCCAGTAACCAGCAGCGCGCCCATCAACAAGGCAACGCTGCCACCCAACTGTTCGGTGATCCCGATGGCAATCGGGGCAGTGACGGACTTGGCCGCGATGGAGGCGAGTACTTCTGGGCTGGCGCCAAGCAGCCAGGCAATCCCCAGGGAATAGCAGGCGGCCAGAGACGCCGCCACGGGCAGGCAAGCCGCCAGGGGGCGCCATAGCTCACGGATACGCGGTAGCTGTTGATAAAGAGGCATGCCGAGTGCCACGGTGGCAGGCCCCAGCAGTACGGTCAGCCAGGTCGCCCCCTGTTGGTAAATGGGGTAAGGCAAGCCCAGCACGGCAAGCGTAGCCGCCAGCAGCAAGGCAGCAATCAGTATGGCGGGTAGCCAGGCCGGGTGGCCCAGCCGCCGGAACAGCGCGGTGCCCAAGAGGTAAGCCGCGAGCGTCAGGCCCACGGCAAACAAGGGCGTTGCGGTCAATAAGGTGAGCGTGTCACTGGCCATGTTCACGTCCCATCAGACGCTTGAGCAACCACAGCGTGGTCAAGACGCTGAGCAGCGTGCCCAGGAGCAGCGCCGCCAGGATGGCCAGCCACTGTCCGGCCAGTTGATCGAGAATGAAAAAGACCCCGACCACGCCGGGCATGATCAGCATGGCCAGTAGCGCAATCAGGGGCTGGGCGGCGGCGGCAAGGCTGGTGGGCACACGGCCGATAAGGGCCAGAGTGACGCACAGCAGCAACATGCCGACCACGCCAGAAGAAATGGGCAGGCCGGAGAAGTGAACCACGGCTTCTCCGACCAGCCAGTAGCCGATCAGCCAAAGCAGGCCATTCAGCGCGGGCATCTATAGGCCCGCGCTGCCTGTGCCGGCGTGATCAGGCAAACTGAGATAAGCTCAGCCGAGCAGCTCATTGGCCTGCTTGACGATATTCTCGACCGTAAAGCCAAAGTGCTTGAACAGCTCGCCTGCCGGGGCCGACTCACCGTAGGTGGTCATGCCAATGACGCGCCCTTCCAGACCAACGTACTTGTACCAGTAGTCGGCGTGGCCCGCTTCGATGGCAATGCGCTTGGTCACGGCTTTGGGCAGCACGCTCTCGCGGTAGTCGGCGTCCTGACCGTTGAAGCGGTAAGTAGATGGCATGGACACCACGCGCACGGCCTGGCCCTGCTGCTCGAGCGTGGCCGCGGCTTCCATGGCCAGCGCCACTTCGGAGCCGGTGGCAATCAGGATCAGCGCGGGCGTGCCGTCGCAATCCTTCAGCACATAACCGCCGCGCTGGATGGCGGCTAACTGGGCCTTGGTGCGCGGCTGGTGCGGCAGGTTTTGACGCGACAGTACCAGCGCAGTGGGGCCGGAGTGGCGTTTGATGGCCGCATCCCAGGACGCCGCCGTCTCCACCGCATCGCAGGGACGCCAAGTGTTCAGGTTGGGCGTGGTGCGCAGGCTGGTGAGCTGCTCGATGGGCTGGTGGGTCGGGCCATCTTCACCCAGACCGATGGAGTCGTGGGTAAACACGTAAATGGCCTGCTGGCCCATCAATGCCGCCATGCGCACGGCATTACGCATGTACTCCATGAAGATCAGGAAGGTCGCGCCATAAGGAACGAAACCACCGTGCAGGGCGATACCGTTCATCACTGCGCCCATGCCGAATTCACGCACACCGTAGTGCAGGTAGTTGCCGCTGGCATCTTCAGGAGTGATCGCTTTGGCGCCTTTCCAGAACGTCAGGTTGGAGGGCGCGAGGTCAGCGCTGCCGCCGAGCAGTTCCGGCATTTGCGGGCCAATCACGTTCAGCGCTTCAAAGGAGGCTTTACGTGAAGCGATGCTTTCGCCTTTGTCCTGGGCCTGCTCGATCAGCGCTTCGGTGGCCAGCTCCGTGGGCAGCTGCGCTTTCATGCGACGCTTGAACTCACGGGCCTGCTCGGGGAATGCTTCGGTGTAGCGAGCGAAGCGGCCTTCCCACTCCTGCTGGCGAGCTTTACCCGCTTCGCGAGCATCCCAGGCGGAGTAAATGGGCTCGGGAATGTGGAAGGGAGCATGCTCCCAGCCTAGCTGCTTGCGCGCCAGCGCTACTTCATCGTCACCCAACGGTGCGCCGTGGGACTCTTCTTTGCCCTGCTTGTTGGGGGCGCCAAAGCCGATGATGGTCTTGCAGATGATCAGGCTCGGCTTGTCGTCCTGGCTCTTCGCCAGCTCGATGGCGGCCTTGATCTCTTCAGGCTTGTGGCCATCGACGTTGGGCACCACGTGCCAGCCGTAGGACTCGAAGCGCTTGGCGGTATCGTCGGTGAACCAGCCTTCGACTTCGCCATCGATGGAGATGCCGTTGTCGTCGTACAGAGCAATCAGCTTACCCAGCTGCTGAGTGCCGGCCAGCGAGGCCGCCTCATGGGAAATGCCTTCCATCAAGCAGCCATCGCCCAGGAAACACCAGGTGTGGTGGTCAACGATGGTGTGGCCGGGGCGGTTGAACTGTGCGGCGAGGGTTTTCTCGGCAATGGCAAAGCCGACGGCGTTGGCAAAGCCCTGGCCCAAGGGGCCGGTGGTGGTTTCGATGCCGGGGGCGTATCCGTACTCAGGATGGCCTGCCGTGGGCGAGTGCAGCTGGCGGAAGTTTTGCAGCTGTTCCAGGCTGAGTTCGTAACCGCTCAGGTGCAGCAGCGAGTAGAGCAGCATGGAGCCATGGCCGTTCGACAGCACGAACCGGTCGCGATCGGCCCACTTGGGGTCTTCGGGGTTGTGCTTGAGGTAGTCATTCCACAGCACCTCGGCAATATCAGCCATGCCCATGGGTGCGCCGGGATGGCCAGATTTGGCCTTCTGAACGGCATCCATGGAAAGGGCGCGAATGGCATTGGCCAGCTCAAAACGGGACGGCATGGGGTGCTCCTCGCCTGAAAACGGAAAGAATAAAAGCGCTATTGTCGCTGACTTCCTCGGCGGCGGCAAATTCTCGAGGTGCGTTCTGGGAAGAACCCCCAACAGCGTGTAGACTCTGCCTCCCGAAGTAGTAGTGAAAAGGCTCTGCTGCTTCTATATACGGGCAGGGAACCTCCTGCCATGATTTCCTGCTGATGCTGCGGTCATAACGAAGCAGCCGTCATACAGAGGGTCGAGTGCGCGATGAGCGAATATTCCCTGTTTACCTCCGAGTCCGTTTCCGAAGGTCATCCTGACAAGATTGCTGACCAGATTTCTGATGCGGTGCTGGATGCCATTATCGCCCGTGACAAGCAGGCGCGTGTTGCCTGTGAAACGATGGTGAAGACGGGTGTTGCCATTATTGCGGGTGAAATTACCACCTCGGCATGGGTTGATCTCGAAGCGCTGGTGCGTGATGTGATCACCGATATCGGCTATACCTCCTCACAGGTAGGCTTTGATGGCGCCACCTGTGGCGTGATCAACCTGATCGGCAAACAGAGTGTGGATATTGCTCAGGGCGTTGATCGCACCAAACCCGAAGATCAAGGGGCGGGTGACCAGGGCTTGATGTTCGGTTATGCCACCAACGAAACCGACTCCTTCATGCCGGCCCCTATTCACTACTCCCATCGCCTGGTCGAGCGTCAGGCCGAGCTGCGCAAGCATGGCCTGCTGCCCTGGCTGCGTCCGGATGCGAAGAGTCAGGTCACCTTCCGCTACAATGCCGAAGGCCAACCCTGTGGCGTGGATGCCGTGGTGCTGTCGACCCAGCATGACCCGGAAATCGACCAGGAAGACCTGCGCAAGATGGTCAAGCGCGAAATCATCGAGCAGGTGATTCCCGCAGAGTGGCTGGATGCGAATACCCAATACCATATCAACCCGACCGGCAAGTTCGTGATCGGTGGCCCAGTGGGCGACTGTGGTTTGACGGGGCGTAAAATCATCGTCGATACCTACGGCGGCATGGCCCGTCACGGCGGCGGTGCGTTCTCGGGCAAGGATCCGTCCAAGGTAGACCGCAGTGCGGCCTACGCGGGCCGTTACGTGGCGAAGAACGTGGTTGCTGCAGGCTTGGCCGACAAGTGCGAGATTCAGGTGTCTTACGCCATCGGTGTGGCAGAGCCCACCTCCGTGTCGATCGACACCTTCGGCACAGGCAAGATCGACGATGCGAAAATCGTCGAACTGGTGCGCGAGCATTTTGACCTGCGCCCCTATGCGATCACCACCATGCTCGACCTGCTGCACCCGATGTATCGTCTGACCTCTGCCTACGGCCACTTTGGTCGCGAGCCGTTCGAGCATAGCTACCGTTGGACGGACGACAAAGGGGAAGAGCATACCGAGACGTTTACGGCGTTCCCTTGGGAGAAAACCGACAAGGCCGACGCGCTGCGCAAGGCGGCTGGTTTGTAAACACCTGGTCATACCGCTGCCCTGATAGCGCCCCCTGATGAAAATCAGGGGGCGTTTTTATTCTTTCCTATTGACTGAACAACGTAACATTGCATCACGCCCCGTTTGAGTTAAGTTAACGTTAGTACGGTGGTTCAGGCGCGGTGGTGCAGGCACCGATGGCTTTGCTGATCATCAGGGGGGCGGCGATGGTGTGGCGGTGGATATTCAGAGCAGGGTGGCTGAGTGGCCTGTGCGCTCTAGCGCTGACGGCGCAGGCCGAGGAGTGCCCGGCATGGCCACAGGAGCGCCTTGTTCAAGAGCGCCAGACGCTGGCCGAGCATATCGCGCTGTGGGACCGTGCCTACCATGACGAGGGTGAGTCGCTGATTGCCGATGAGCTTTACGATCAGGCGCTGGCGAGGCTGACGCATTGGCAAACCTGTCTGGACGATACCAAGCCCCACCGCCCCCTGACCCGATCCACCCGTAGCGATGGCACGGTGACTCACCCGGCTGCGCAAACCGGGCTCCACAAGGCCGACGAGGCCGGAGTGCGGCGTTTTACCAGCCGTCGCCAGGGGCTATGGATCCAGCCCAAGGTGGACGGTGTGGCGGTGACTTTGCGCTATCGGCAAGGGATATTGGTCGAAGCGGTCAGCCGCGGCGACGGGGAGCGCGGTCAGGACTGGACCGAGCGCGTTCGGCAACTGCCCGATGTGCCTGCTTTGCTGCCCGAGCCGCTATCGGCGGTGTTCCAGGGTGAGCTCTATTGGCAGCTTGATCGGCATATCCAGTCGCAAGCTCCCGAGATTGGCGCGCGCGGTGCGGTGGCCGGGGCCATGGCGCAGCAGGCACCCAGTGAGGCGACGCTTTCCCGCGTTGGCTTGTTCGTGTGGGATTGGCCCGATGGGCCTACCGAGATGACGGAGCGGCTAGCGCGGCTGACGGCGCTGGGGTTCGATACGGCCGAGTACACGCACCCGGTTACGGGCCATCAGCAAGCGGCCGAATGGCGGGAGCGCTGGTTCAACGAGCCGCTGCCCTTCGCTACCGATGGCGTGGTGCTCAAGCAGGCCGAACGCCCTGGCATTCGTCACTGGTCGGCGTCGCCTCCGGAGTGGGCCATCGCTTGGAAATACCCCGCGCAGCAAGCGCTGGCCCATGTGCGTGGTATCGAGTTTCGGGTGGGGCGCACTGGGCGAGTGACGCCCGTGCTATGGCTGTATCCCGTGAGCCTGGAAGGGCGCAGCATTCGTCGTGTATCGCTAGGGTCGCTGGAGCAGTGGCAGGCCTGGGATGTTCGCCCAGGAGACCATGTGGCCGTGACGCTGGCAGGGTTGACGATTCCTCAAGTCACCAGCGTAGTCTGGCAGAGTGCTGAGCGGGCGCCGATCAGCGTGCCATCGCCAGCGCGTTATGACCTGCTGAGTTGCCTGACGCTGACCCCAGACTGTGACGCCCAGCTATTGGCACGCCTGACCTATCTGGGGAATCAGCTAGGTATGCGTGGCATCGGCGAAGGCACCTGGCAGGCCTTGATGCGTGCCGGGGTCGTGACGGATTTGCTGGGCTGGCTGGCGCTGTCGGAGGCGCAGCTTCAACAGGCCCATGGTATTGGCCCCGCCACGGCCGCCTCGCTGGCGGCGCAGTTTGCAGCAGCACGGCAGGCACCCTATGCCGCCTGGTTACGTGCGCTGGGCGTACCGCCGGGCGGCAGCGCCGAGCTGGGGGAGTGGGCAACGCTGGAAGGACTCTCCCGCGCCGAGTGGCAGGACCAGCCTGGGGTGGGCCCCGTCCGAGCCGAAGCGCTGGTGGCGTTCTTTGGCCATCCCGAGATCCAGCGGATGGCACGTCAGCTTCAGCAGGCGGGCGTGGAGGGCTTCTAGGCCAGCCCGGCCAGGTAGAGCATCATCCCCAGGTAGAACGGGATCAGCAGTGGCGCCAATAGCGTCGTGGTCAACACGGCCAGGGCGCCTTTTTGGGGCTGAATGCCCAGCTCCATGGCCACGACCACCACATTGGAGGCCATCGGTACCACCCCCAGCAACAGCAGCGCCATGGCCAGCTCCGGTGCCAGCGGCGTCAGCTGTTGCAGCACCAGCACGGCACCGACCATGACCAGTGGCCACAGCACGTAGCGCAGCCCCACGCAGGCTGCCACGAAGCGCGTATCCCAGGCGGCCAGCGTCACCTGGCTGAGCGTCATGCCAATGATCATCATGCCCAGCAGGGTGTACGTGGCGGGAAAGACGGCCAGCGAGTTCATCATGGGCTCGGGGAGCACTACACCCAGCGAGCTGAGCAGCAGGGCCAGCAGGAAGGCATAGACCAGCGGCAGGCGGGCAATCTTGATCAGACTCTGGCGCACCGAGAAGTGCCCTCGCGCGCTCAGGTAAAAGCCCACGGTAAATTCATACAGGTTGATCCCCAGCATGCAGAACAGGTACAGCGTGACGCCCTCCGGCGGCAGCAAGATCAGCGCCACGGGCAGGCCGAAATAGCCGGTGTTGCCGGTGCCGGAGGAAAAGGCCAGCAGAGCACCCTCCAGGGGGCCGAAGCGATGGCGGGTCAAGCGATGTACCAGCAGCGCCATGGCGCTGACCAGCAGAAACATGGCCAGCGACAGGGTCAGATAGGCTGCCGTGGGGCCGCCGTTCATCAGCGCGCGGAAAATCGTCAGGGGAGCAATGAGATAGACCAGCAGCGTGGCAATCGGGCGGGGGTCGATCTTGAGCCGCTGGGCCGCAAGGAACCCTAACCCGACATAGCCCAGCAGCATCAACAGTGGCCCCATCAACGTCGCGGGTGCTAAATCCATTGCTCCTCCTTGAATTTTGTCTGCCGAACAACATGAGCCGAATTGAAGATCGTGCGTGAAATCTTTCATTAGCCGCCACGCGGGTAAGCAGCGAGAATACCTCACATAATGATCACTTTGTTGTACTGCGAGGATACACCATGGGCAGCCAGGAACATCCGTTAGGTATCAGCTTCGAGTTTTTTCCGCCCAATACCGATGCCGGCCGGGAGAAGCTGATTCACGTGCGCGATGAGCTGGTCGCATGTAACCCTCGCTTCTTCTCGGTGACCTACGGGGCTGGCGGGTCCACGCAGGCGCGTACCCGCGATATCGTGCGCACCGTGAGTGAGAGCGGTATTACCACCGCCCCGCACCTTTCCTGTATCGGCAGCGAGAAAGCCCAACTACGTGACCTGCTGGCCCAGTATCAGGCGGAAGGCGTGGATAGCCTGGTGGCGCTACGTGGCGATATGCCGTCCGGCATGGGCAGTATCGGCGAGCTGCGCTACGCCAACGAGCTGGTCGAGTTCATCCGTGCCGAAACCGGTGATCACTTCGATATCGCCGTGGCGGCCTATCCAGAATCTCATCCACAGGCTCCCAGCCTCGACAAGGATGTGGAAAACTTTGCCCGCAAGATGAACGCGGGCGCCAATATGGCGATTACCCAGTACTTCTTTACCGCCGATGCCTACTTCCACTTCGTGGACAAAGCGCGGGCGCTGGGTGTCGAGCAGCCGATCATTCCTGGCATCATGCCCATCACCAACTACACCAAGCTGGCGCGCTTTTCCGATGCCTGCGGTGCCGAAATCCCCCGCTGGATTCGCAAGCAGCTGGAAGCCTATGGCGATGACAGCGAGGCCATCGCGGCCTTTGGCACCGAGGTGGTGACGCGCCTGTGCGAGCGCCTGCTGGATGGTGGCGCGCCGGGGCTGCACTTCTATACGCTCAACCAGGCCGCACCGGTCATGAAGATCGTCGATAATCTCACCTGACCTGTTGCCGGTGTGATCCATGAGAACCGACCTGCGCCCTCTGGCGCAGGTCGGTTTTTTTGATGGGGGTGCCACAGGCGCCGCGCGTGGAAGGCCCGGCTTGGCGAGTGGGCAAGGCATGGCTAACCACCGTATGATGCCTGCTCATTGAACCGTGACGGGAGCAGGAAACGATGTGGCTGATAGCTGCCATGTTCGCAGTGACCTATGTGGGAATGGCCGTGGGGCGGCTACCCGGTTTGCAGGTGGACCGTGCCTGGATAGCGCTCTCTGCCGCTTGTGTACTGCTGCTGGCCGGCACCGTGAGCCTGGCGGACGTTGGTCAGCATATCGATGTAGGTGCCCTGGTGTTGCTGCTGGCGCTGATGCTGGTATCGGCACAGTTCGGCTTTTCCGGCGTCTACGGGCGTTTGTCTGCGCTGATCATGCGCCACGCCGAGCGTCCAAGCGTCCTGTTGCTGGGCGTCGTGCTGCTGGGTGGTGTGCTGTCGGCACTGCTGGTCAATGACATCGTGGCCTTTGCGATGACGCCGCTGCTCTGTCAGGCGCTGTTGGCTCGTGGCCTGGATCCTCGCCCCTATTTATTGGCGTTGGCGCTGTCGTGTAACGCAGGCTCGGCTGCCAGCCTGATCGGTAATCCGCAGAACATTCTCATTGGGCAGGTCGGCGGGCTCGATTTTTGGGCCTACAGCCTGCAGGCGCTGGTGCCTGCCGTTGCCGCACTGGGCATCACCTACGCCGTCATCTGGGCCATGTGGCGTCACCGCTGGGTGTTGAACGAGCCAGGGGCGGCACCTATGCCGCTGAGCGTGTCCCAGGAAAGCCTGCGTTATAAACCGCTGCTGGCAGCCATGGCGCTGCTGGTCCTGTTCTCGACCCCGCTGCCTCGCGAATGGTCGGCGCTCGCGGTAGCGCTGGTATTGATGATGTCGCGCCAAGTCGCCAGCCACCGATATGTGCAGGCGGTGGACTGGAACCTGTTGCTGCTGTTCATGGGGCTCTTCATTGTCACCGGCAGTGTCGCTTCCTTGCCGGAGGCGGGGGTGTTGGTCAACCAGTGGCTGGGGTCGGGAGGTGTGCCGGATGACCCATGGCACATGGCCGGGATCTCGCTGGTGGCCAGCAACGTGATCGGTAACGTACCTTTTGTGATCTTGCTACTGGGGCTGTTCCCGCAACTGCCCGAGGCCACGCTGGTCATGCTGGCGGTCATGTCGACGTTGGCAGGTAATTTGCTGCTGATTGGCAGCGTGGTGAATCTGATCGTGGCAGAGGGGGCCAGACGGCAGGGCGTTCACCTTGGCTTTCTCACCTTTGCCAAGGCCGGTATTCCGGTGACGCTGCTATCGATGCTGGTGGCGGGTGGGTGGTTTGCACTAGGCGTGCGCTGACAAAAAGGCCGACTCCTGGGA
>NZ_LFGT01000015.1:17728-32393 GCF_002078115.1 Halomonas sp. BC2
GTCGGCCTGCGTTGATAGCCTGTCAGGCTGCGGTGGGGGCCGGTTTCGGCCCGTGCAGCTTGCGCTGCATCAGGAACATGGCGGCGCCGATACCCAGTCCGGCAATGTCGGTGAAGATACCGCCGTAGATCAGGAACAGCGCGCCGATCATCAGCACCAAACGCTGCCATGCCTGGATCGAGCCAAAGAACCATGCTTGTACCGTGGCCGACAGCATGAAGATACCGATCGACGCCGTAATCGCGACGCGAACGATCTGCATCGGTGTGCCTTCCATCAGCATGGCCGGGCTATAGAAGAACATGAACGGTACGATAAAGGCCGCCAACCCTACCTTGAACGAGGTAATGGAGGTTTGCATGGCGTTATCGCCAGAAATACCGGCAGCGGCATAAGAGGCCAGTGCCACGGGCGGGGTGATCGCCGACATGACGGCGAAGTAGAAGACGAAGAAGTGCGCAATCAGCGGCTGAATGCCGATGTTGATTAGGCCCGGCGCCACGACGGAAGCCGCCACGGCATAGGCCGCCGTGGTGGGCATGCCCATCCCCAGAAGAATGGAGATACACATGGCGAAGAACAGGGCCAACAGTTGGCTCACGCCCGCCATGCCCAGCAGCAGCGACGAGAAACGTGCGCCCACGCCGGTTAGGGAAATGACGCCCACGATCAGGCCTGCACAGGCACACACGGCGATGATCTGGATCGACATGGTGCCTGCCAGCTGCAGGGCCTTGAGGATTTCACGAATGCCCATCTTGTTGGGTGAAATCCAGCTCACCACGGCAGCCGCAGCTGTGGCCAGGGTGCCCGCACGGATGACCGAGTACCCCATGAACAGGGCGTAGATCAGGATGATGATCGGCGCAAACAGGTACGCGTGACGGGCCAGTTTGCGGAACTGCGGAATTTCATCCTTGCGCATGCCGCGCATGCCTTTCTTCGCGGCTTCCAGGTCGACCATGAAATAGACTGACAGGAAGTACAGCGCGGCCGGAATCAGCGCGGCAACGGCAATCTCGCGATAGGGAATGCCGGTGATTTCCGCCATGATGAAGGCACCTGCGCCCATGATCGGCGGCATGATCTGGCCGCCGGTCGAGGCAGCGGCTTCGATCGCTCCTGCGCTACGGCCCGGATAACCTACCTTCTTCATCAGCGGGATGGTCAGAGAGCCGGTGGAGACCACGTTGCCCGCTGAGGTGCCGTTGATCATGCCCATCAGGCCAGAAGCGAAAATCGACACCTTGGCCGGACCGCCCCGCGAGCGCCCTGCAGCGGCAAAGGCGAAGTTGACGAAGTAGTCGCCCACTTTCGAGGCTTGCAGGAACGCTGCAAAAATAATGAACAGAATGATGTAAGTGGAGGAGACCGCCGTCGTTTGCCCGAGCACCCCGATATCGGTGTAGAGCTGGCTGAAGAAGCGGTTGACCGACAGACCTGGGTAGCTCAGGAAGCCAGGCAGGTAAGGGCCGCCAAACACATAGGCCAGAAAAATGGCAGAAATGATGACCAGTGCATTACCTGCTACGCGGCGGGTCAGCTCCAGAATCAGCAGCGAACCGGCCATGGCGGCGTAGGTAATGCCAACCGGGGCAAAAGAGGTGCCCGTGGACATACGCAGTGGCGTATTGTAAACCGTGATCAGATAACCCGCGCTGGCCAGTGCGACGATCATCAGCACCAGGTCAGGCATGGAGAATTTGGAGCGCTCCAGGCGATAGAACCAGGACAGCAAGATAGCCCCTACCGTGGCGAGCAGCATCGGGTAGCCGAAGTGCCAGGTTTCCACCTGTGGGTCGATACGCATGGCGCCCCCGGAAAGGGCTTGCCACATCAGAAAGGCCTGTACCAGCGCGTAGCCTGCAGGCAGCAGCAGCGCGGCACCCAGCAGTGTCAGCCACTTGGGCGACTCATCGCTGGCGTCGCTGGCAAATCGTGCTCCAGTGAACAGACCAAAGCCAAGGATCAGGGCGCCTGCCACGTGAATGATCCGGTAGGTCCATGTTTCCATGGGCAGGACGTTCAGCGTGATCAGGTGAAACAGCGAGTAGGCGATGGCAACGCCGGCGAAAAGCATCCACTGCCAGCCGGTAAACAGGCGACGGTTTGACTCGACGACCTCTTCGTCGACACCTTCGGCGAGTATGGCCTTGGCGTCCTGTTGCTCAATAGAGTCGCTAGCGGGTGCAGCCGGGTTGGGGCTGCCGGTGTTGTTGCTCATGGAGGTTACCCTTGGGATGGATCGTCAGCGAAGGTGCTTGGGTAATTCAGGAGGTGCTTATTCATGGCCAGAGCGGCAAGAGCCGACCCTGTAAAGAGTCGGCTCTTGTCCTGGTGCGCCAGCGCTTACTGGCGAATCATGTCGTCGGCAATCTCATAGCCGTTTTCGTTGAACCAGCGGGCAGCACCGGGGTGGTAAGGCATGACCGTGTTGTACTTGACGTTCTCGGGAATGCTCTCTTCGGCACTGCGGTGGATAGACACCATCCGGTCGTTGTTTTCCATGGTGATGCGCGTTACTTCATACACCAGGCTTTCAGGCAGGTCGCAGCCGGCAATGGCGAAGTTCCACATGGAAACGGCACGGGCGTCTTCTTCCAGCGTTTCGTAAGTGCTGGCCGGGATCATGAATTCAGAGACCGGGAAGGCGTCGACGATCTTGGCCTGCTCTTCTTCGGTGAACTCGATAATGTTGACGTCAGTTTGAACTTCCAGCTGGCTGACGGCCGGGATCGGTACGCCCGCTGCAAAGGCAACGACGTCCAGCAGTCCATCCTGCAACTGGCCGCCAAGGTCAGACCAGCCGCCGTTACGGCGCTCGAAATTGACGCCCAGCTCTTCGAGGATGGCAGGGAAGTAAACGTCAGAGGTGGAGCCTGCAGGGCCGAAACCAATGCGCGAACCGTCCGGAATATCGGAAATGGAGGTAATGCCGGTGCTGGCCAGAGCCGTGATGGAGAACGGCGTCTCGTACATGGGGAACAGGGCACAAGCGTTATCCATGACGACACCCGGTGCCAGCGGGCTACGACCGTTCATGGCGTCATCTGCAGGGCCCAGTGTGGTCAGGCCGAAGGCCAGCTCACCCGCGTGAACCAGTGCCAGGTTCTGAGTCGGTCCACCGGTGACTTCACCACCGCCGGTAATGCCACCCAACTGGTCGGCCAGCAGGTTAGCCCAGCCAGAACCGTAGATATAGAAGGTACCGCCCTGGCTGGCAGTGCCCACGGTAAAGCTGGAGGGCCAGCCCTCACGATCAACTTCCGCGTGGGCGGTGGTCGCAGCGACCAGCGCGCCGCCAGCCAGCAGGGCAAGAGACTTGGGCATCATATTACGCATGGCGAGATTTCCTAAGCTGTTATTGGGATTATCGTCTGGCATATCGAGAGTGTGGCCAGTGCTTGTTCTAATAAGCAGCTTAATGTAGAGCGATTGTCGTGCCAATGGCTTTGTTTTATTTGAATACAATCGCTTATGGATATCTTATTCAACTTTGGTTGAAAGGCGCTCGACGCTTTATGGATGGCTTTACGCACAGATTCATGGAAATAGCGTGCGGTTTTCCGCACATTTTGGCGAGAAAGACGACTCCCAAGCGTCGCTACTTCGGCTTGCCGGGATCCAGGATACGCACTGGCTGTAGATCCTGTACTTTTTGCTCATCGCGCACCTGATTGACTCGAGTCACCAGCTCCGGTGATGTGTCATCCTCGATCGGCAGCTGTTCGAAGAAATCACAGCTGACGCACTCACGGTAGCGAATGCCATTCTGTTCCCAGGCACGAATACGGTCCATGGCGGCGCAGCGGGGGCATGTAACCCCGGCAATAAAGCGTTTGATACTCGACATGACAAGACTCCCGATACGCGGCAGCAGGGCTGCCGCGCAGAGATAAAGGGTGGATCAGGCGGCACGAATGCCGCTGTGGCGCAGCAACGGCGCCACACTGGGCTCGCGACCACGAAACGCGACGAACAGCTCGGCAGCATCGCGGGCGCCGCCCTGTTCAAGGATCTCTTCCTTGAAGCGCTGGCCGGTGGCAGGGTCAAAAATACCCGCTTCTTCGAAGGCACTCCAGGCGTCGGCAGAGAGCACTTCGGCCCACTTGTAGCTGTAATATCCCGCCGCATAGCCCCCTGCAAAGATGTGGCTAAAGCTGTTCTGGAAGCGATTGAAGGGCACCACGGGAACCACTGAGGTGTGGCGGCGTACATCGTCCAGCAAACGTTGGACATCGGCAGCGCTGGGTGCTTCCAATTCATGGTGCAGGCGCATGTCGAAGAGCGAAAACTCTATCTGGCGCAACATGCCCATGGCGGACTGGAAGTTTTTAGCCGCCTGGAGACGCTCGAACAGTGCATCGGGGAGCGGCTCGCCGGTATCGACGTGCCTGGAGAGTAGTGCTAGCCCCTCTTTTTCCCAGCAGTAGTTCTCCATGAATTGGCTGGGCAGTTCGACCGCGTCCCAGGCCACGCCGTTGATGCCGGAAACATCGGCGATGTCCTGCTTGGTCAGCATGTGGTGCAAGCCGTGGCCGAACTCGTGGAACAGCGTCGTGACTTCGTCGTGGGTCAGCAAGGCAGGTTTGCCGCCCACCGGGGCGGTGAAATTACAGGTCAGGAAGGCGACCGGCAGTTGCAGGCCGTGTTCTGTCTGGCGGCGTACTCGGCAGTCCGCCATCCAGGCGCCTCCGCGTTTTCCCTCCCGGGCGTAAAGGTCGAGGTAGAAGCCCGCAATCGGCTTGCCTTGCTCGGTAATTCTGAAAAACCGCACATCGTCATGATAGCTGGCCACGCTGGTATCTTCCGCTACCTGCACGTTGTAGAGGCGCTCGATGACCTGAAACAACCCGTTGACCACGTGGGGGGCGGGAAAGTAGGGGCGCAGCTGCTCCTGAGAGAGGTCATGGCGAGCCACGCGCAGCTTTTCACTGGCATAGGCGACATCCCATGGCTGCAGCGTGTCGAGCCCGAGCTCATCACGGGCGTAGGCGCTGAGCTCGGCAAACTCCTGCTGAGCTTGCGGCTTGGCACGCTGGGCCAGGTCTTCGAGAAAGTCGAGTACCTGGGCGGGGGAGTCGGCCATCTTGGTAACCAGCGAGTAGTCGGCGTAAGTATCGAAGCCGAGCAGGCGGGCCAGCTCCTGGCGCAGGGCCAGCGTCTCTTCCAGAATGGGGGCGTTATCAAACTGGCCTGCTTTAGGGCCCTGGCTTGAGGCGCGCGTCACAAAGGCGGTATACACTTCCTCGCGCAGTTCACGGTTGTCGGCATAGCTGACGATCGGAAAGAAGCTGGGGAAGTCGAGCGTAATGCGGTAACCCTCTGCGCCTTTGGCCTCTGCCAGTGCTTTCAGCGTTTCCAGAGCACTTTCCGGCACGCCTGCCAGCAGCGTAGGGTCAGTGATGTCCTTGTGCCATGCCTGTGTGGCATCCAGCACATGGTTGGAAAACTGATTGGACAGCGTGGAGAGACGCGCTTGAATGTCGCCGTAACGCGCCTTCTTGTCGGCTGGCAGGTCCACGCCCGCCAAGCGGAAGTCGCGCAGCGCGTTATCAACGGTGCGCCGTTGGGCGGTGCTCAGGTCATGCCAAGCGGAGCCTTCCTTGAGCGCCTGCCAGCCCTTGAAGAGCCCTTCATGTTGGCCTACCCAGGTGCCAAAGGCCGACAGCTTCTCCAAACAGGCTTGATAGGCGTCACGCAGTTCCGGGCTGTTCATGGTGCTGTTGAGGTGCAACACCGGCGACCAGGCCTGAGACAGGCGGTCGTTCACGGCTTCCATGGGCGCGGCAAAGTTGTCCCAGGTAGGCGGTTGATGAGCGGCTTGTTGGGCAAGGCGCTCGATGGCGTCGCGACCCTCATTGAGCAGTTGTTCTACCGCGGGCACCACGTGTTCGGCACGAATGTCGGCGAAAGGGGGGAGCTCATGGCTCTCTAGCAACGGGTTACGGGACATAGGCACCTCATGGCGGCAGGTTGGTTCATGCGGGCGCGTAAAGCGTCCGTGGATAATGACACAGTGCGGGCAGCCAAGGTCAGTTTCAATGGCGGCATTGGCCTGGAGGCATGCGCCTGCTAGTCTTGCCGCCTTTTGATACGTCGAATCGAGTGCCACCAAGGCAGGAGCAGAAGATGAGTGAAACGCTGGAGCGTTGGGGGTCGAAGCGTGCCTTTATTCTCGCGGTGACCGGTGCTGCGGTAGGGCTTGGCAATATTTGGCGTTTTCCCTATGTGGCCGGGGAAAACGGCGGGGCGGCCTTCTTGCTGATTTACGTGGCGTTTGTCCTGTTGCTGGGCCTGCCCGTGATGATGGCGGAAATACTCATTGGCCGCGCTGGCCGTCGAGGCCCCATGCAGTCACTGGGCGTACTGGCCACACAGGCGGGTGCCTCGCCCCACTGGCGCTGGCTGGGGCTGTTCGGCGCGCTGACGGTGTTTTGCATTCTGTCGTTTTATTCCGTGGTGTCTGGCTGGTCGATCGAGTTTCTGGTGGCCTCCATCAATGGCAGCTTTGACGGGGCCAGTGCCGCCGAGATCGGCGCTGGCTTTGACGCCTTTCTGGCCAATCCAGGCTTGCTGATTTTCAACCATTCACTGTTCCTGTTCATGACCATGACGGTGGTAGCGGCTGGCGTCGCGAAAGGCCTGGAGCGGCTCAATAATCTCTTGATGCCGGTGCTCTATGGCCTGCTCCTGCTGTTAGCCATTTATGCCATGACCACCAGTGGTTTTGGGGCGGCGCTGCACTGGCTGTTCATGCCGTCTTTCGAAAACGTCACCGCGTCGGTGGTGCTGCATGCCATGGGACACGCTTTTTTCACCCTGGCCGTAGGGGCGTGTGCGTTGATGGCCTACGGGGCCTATATGCCGGATGAGCAGAGCCTGCCGAAAGCCGCTTGTGCGGTGGCCGTGCTGGATATCAGCGTGGCGCTGCTGGCGGGTATCGCGATCTTTTCGGTAGTGTTTGCCCAGGGGATGGACCCGGCGGACGGGCCGGGGCTGATGTTCGTGACCCTGCCCATTGCCTTCTCCGAGTTGCCCTGGGGCTCCCTGTGGCTGAGCGTGTTCTTTTTGCTGCTGCTGTTGGCAACATGGACGTCAGCCATCAATCTGGCGGAGCCCATGGTGGCCACGTTGCAGGGCCTTGGCTGGCGGCGTAGCGTTTCTACGGCTGTCGTGGCGATCAGTGTCTGGCTGCTGGGGCTGCTGTCGGCCTTCTCCTTTTCTCACCTGGCGGAGTTTAGACCGCTGTTTGGGCGCAATGTGTTCGAGCTGGTCAGCAGTATTCCCCCCGATATCTTCCTGCCCATGGGGGGATTGCTGATTGCCATCTTTGCGGCCTGGGTGATGCCACAGGCTCAGGTGATGCGCACCTTGGGCGTAGGGGAGCGAGGCTTTCTAGTGTGGCAGCGTCTGGTGCGCTGGGTTTCCATTCCGTTGACGTTCATCGTTCTGCTGGGTGGATTGCTATAGTAGTTCTTATGTGGCTGACAGGAGAGTCTTCATGAGCAATGCCTTACGCGCGTTTCACGCCCACTCCCCTACGTTGGGCGAGCGTGTCTATATCGACCCGGCCAGTGTCGTGATCGGCAACGTCACTCTGGGCGACGACTGCTCGGTATGGCCCATGAGCGTGATCCGTGGCGATATGCACCGGATTACCATTGGGGCGCGCACCAGCGTGCAGGATGGCAGCGTGCTGCATATCACCCACGCCAGCGATTTCAACCCGGAGGGCTTTCCTTTGACGATCGGTGACGATGTCACCATCGGTCACAAGGCCATTCTTCACGGCTGTACGTTGGGCAACCGTATTCTGGTGGGCATGGGCGCCATCGTCATGGATGGCGCGGTGGTGGAAGACGAGGTGATCATTGCGGCGGGAGCGGTGGTGACACCTGGCAAACGGCTGGAAAGTGGCCATGTATATGCGGGCAACCCTGCCAAGCCACTGCGACCTTTGAAAGAGCAGGAGCGGGCCTTTTTCCCCTATACGGCAGGCAACTACGTCAAATTGAAGGACGAGTTTCTAGCACAGCAACGTGGTTAGCCTAAACCTTTGGTAAACGGCAGCTTTTTTTATATCAGGCCGTGTTGTAGTCTTCGATAATCTGGTAATTTATCCAGTTTTTCAGAGTGCCACGACATGGCCAACTTTCGCACGCACATTACCGTGGCCGCCGCAGGCGGTACGCTCATGGCCTATATGGGCTGGCAAGCGCAGTGGTGGCCCGCGTCGCAATCCTTGCTGATCATTGCGCTGGTGGCCTTCGGTGGCATCCTGCCCGACATAGACGCAGACCGTTCCCGCTCTATCCGTCTGATTTTCAATCTGTTGTCGGTGCCTACCCTGGTATTGGGGGTGTTGATGCTGCAGCCCTGGTTGACGCCTGGACTGCTGCTGGTGGCCTGCGGCGGTATCTATTTCTCAGTGCGCTACCTAGCCGCGATTCTCTTCTCCAGATTGACCGTTCACCGAGGGATCTGGCACTCGTTGATGGCGGCGGGGCTGTGCGCCCTGGCGACGGCGGCGCTCAGCTACCATCTGCTAGCGCAGCCCGCCTGGTTGGCCTGGTCGCACGGTGCCGCGGTACTGGTGGGGTTTATCATCCACCTGGGACTGGATGAGCTGTTCAGTGTCGATCTGGAGGGGGCGCGGCTGAAGCGCTCGTTTGGTACGGCGCTCAAGTTGGGCGACAGCCGACGTCCTCTCTCTAATCTTTTGATGCTCATTGCCATGCTGGTGCTGGTGCCCTGGGTGCCGCCCTGGGGAGTGCTGCTGGAACTGATGCGTCAAGGGTCACTGCTGTGGCGGTAATCGTCAGCGCTCAGGCCATGCTTTTTGAGCTTGTCGTAGAACGTCTTGCGCGGAATGCCCAGGTGGCGACATACTTCCGTTACGCGGCCGTGGTGACGCGCCAGTGACTGGCTGATCAGGCTCTTTTCGAACAGCTCTACCTGGCGCGGTAGCGTGGGTTCATGGGTGTCTGCGGCGACACCTTCCAGCAAGGCGTCCAGCCGATAGTCGAACGCGGCACCCAGCAAAACGTAACGTTCGGCAAGGTTGCGCAGCTCGCGCACGTTGCCTGGCCAGTCGTGGGCCAGCAGGGCGGCAATGGCCGGGCTGTCCAGCGTTGGCGCTTCCAGCCCGCTACGATTGGCGGCGACCACGGCAAAGTGCTGAAAAAGGAGCGGGATGTCTTCCCGCCGTTCGCGCAGGGCGGGCAGGGGCAGGGTGACCACATTGAGACGGTAGTAGAGGTCTTCGCGAAACAGCCCGTCGTCGGCCGCTACTTTGAGATCTACCTTGGTGGCGGCAATCACGCGAATATCGAGCGGTACGGCTTCATTGGCTCCCAGGCGTTCGACGCTGCGCTCCTGCAGTACGCGCAGCAGTTTGACCTGCAGCGCCATGGGCATGGACTCGATCTCATCCAGAAACACCGTGCCGCCGTTGGCATGCTCGAACTTGCCAATACGCCGCTCCACGGCCCCTGTGAAAGCGCCTTTTTCGTGCCCAAACAGCTCTGATTCGATGGTGTTTTCCGGCACGGCGCCGCAGTTGATCGCCATGAAGGGGCTATTGCGACGAGCGCTGCGTTCATGGATCGCGCGGGCCACCAGGTCTTTCCCTGTGCCGGTTTCGCCAAACAGCAAGACATCGGCCTCTACCTGGCTGATGCGCTGGATCATGGCTGCCAGGCGCGAAATGACCGGCGTGCGGCCTACCAGGCGAGGCCCGAGCGCAGCGTGCTGGACTTCGAGCTCGGCTTTCAGGCGCAGGTTTTCCAGGCTTAGCTGGCGCTTTTCGATGCCGCGTCTCACGACGTCCAGCAGCTGATCGCCTGCAAAAGGCTTTTCCAGAAAATCCCAGGCGCCGGCGCGCATTGCTTCTACCGCCGTCGAGATGTCGCCATGGCCAGTGATCAGAATGATCGGCAGGGTGGCATCGCGATGGTGAAGCTCATGCAACAGGGCCATGCCATCCATGCCAGGCATGCGAATGTCGCTGACGATGACGCCAGGGAAGTCGTCGGGCAGCGCCGCCAAGGCTTGCTCTGCGGATTCGAAGCAGTAGGGGGTGTAGCCGGCCAGCTCCAGAGTCTGGCTCGCGGTGATACGCAGATGTGGCTCGTCGTCGATCACCATGACCGGCAGTGTCGACGGTTCATGCATGGTTATTGTTCTCCGTTATTCTATGCTGCTCGCCTAGGGGCGACACGATGGTGCGCGGCAGGGAAATCGTGAAGCACGCGCCTCCCACGGCCCGGTTGGTGGCCTGTAGCTTGCCGCCCAGATCCTCCATGATACGCGATGAGATGGAAAGTCCTAGCCCCAGGCCGCTGCCCGGCGCCTTGGTAGTGAAAAAGGGCTCGAAGATCCGCGACACATGGTGCTTGGCGATACCGGGGCCGTTGTCGATGACATGAATTCGTACCTGGTCAGACGTGGCCTCGGCCCGCAGCGTGAGGGTGGGCTGGGCGACGTCTTTCATCGCCTGGATGGCATTGCCAATCAGGTTGACGATGACCTGTTCCAGGCGTACCAGATCCCCCTCTACCCACAGGGTTTCGGCGGGCCATTGAGGCGTCACCTGGATACTGCTATCGCGCAGTCGGCTGTGAAACAGGCGCAGGGCGTACTCGATGCAGGCCTGGACAGAAATGGTTTCGTGGCGCTCGCTGCTTTTGCGAGAAAACTGGCGTAGCTGAGCACTGATATCTGCCATGCGCTGGGTCAGCTCGACGATTTGCGCCAGATTGGCATCGGCTTGCTCGATGCGCGTCAATTCGATGAAACGGCGCGCGTTTTCAGCATAGGCGCGAATAGCGGCCAGCGGCTGATTGAGCTCATGATTGATGCCTGCGGCCAGTTGGCCCAACACGGCCAGCTTGGCGACCTGGATCAGCTCGTTTTGGGTCTGCTGTAGGTTGGCTTCTGCCCGGCGACGCTCTTCGATTTCATCGGAGAGGCGTTGATTGGTGGCCAACAGGTCGCGTGTTCGACGCTCAACGCTGGCTTCCAGCTCATCGCGCGCGCGCGCCAGAGTCTGTCGTTCACGTTCGGCAAAGGCTTCCCGCTCCCGGCGTAGCCGCAACCGTTGCCAGCCGATGCCAGCGCCCAGTGCAACGACCCCATAGAGCCCTCCTGCCATCAAGGCGGCCACCCACTGGGCGCTGACCACCGAGTTCAGCGGTTTGAGAATATGCATTTGCCAGCCAAATTCGGGTAGCGGCCGGGTCAAGCTGAGGTAGCGTTCTCCCTGCAGTGGCCCATGGGCAAAGCTGACAAGGTGGCTGCCGGGGCCATGGGAGGCTTCTACCTCGATGCCGGAGGGGTCGAGCGGCTCGATGGCATAGCGACGCGTTGCGCGAAGGCTTTCGCGCTGCGCTTCGTTGAGGGGGTAGAGCGCATTCATGCGCAGCTCGGGTTGGCTGGCCATGAAAATGATCGAGTCGCTGTCCGTGACAAACAGCTCCGCATCTTGCTGTGCCCAGCTCTCTTCGACCTCATCGAGCAGCACCTTGATGACCAGCACGCCATCCGGTGTGGCGTCGGGTGAGGTATCGTCCAGCCACACGGGGGCAGAAAAGAAGTATCCCCGCTCCAGCGACTGCGTACCCAGACCGTAAAAACGCCCCTGCCCACCGGCAATGGCATCGGTGTAATAACTGCGGAAGGCGTAGTTATGGCCAATGAAAGTATTGGGGCGATGCCAGTTGCTGGCCGCAATGGTGTAGGCGTCGCGATCCAGCAGATAAACGTCCGACACGCCCGCTGTAAACCGAAAACGGTCCAATAGCAGGTTCAGCGACATGGGGTCCTGACCTTCAGGCGCGGCCAGGTAACGCTGGATGCCTTCTCGGGTAGAGAGCATTTGGGGCAGGTAATCATAACGGGATAGGTAGCCCGTCAAGTTGGCTGCTGATAGGCGCAGCTCGTTTTCAGCGTCGTCGCGCAGATTGGCAAGCGCCTGCTCGCGGGCTAGCTGGGCGGCCTGCCACATGCACAGCGCAAGCCCCACCGGCAGGATCAGCAGCCAGGCAAGCCGCCAACGTGGGCCGGGAGAGCGGCTCATGCGGAGGTGCGCGTGCCCTGGGCACGGCGTAATGCGCGCTGAGCGCGGGTCTCCGCACGGGCCATTTCGAGTAGCCCCTCTTCCACATACACCAGGTGTTCGTGAGCGCGGGCTCGGGCGTCTTCTGCGCGGCCCTCCAGGATGGCATCGAGCAGCGCTCGGTGCTGCTTCATCAACTGTGAGCGGGAGTCTGGCTTGGCAAACAGGTGCGCCAGATTATCCACGATACTCTGCTCCAGGAGATGGAAGATACCGCGAATGGTGTGCAAGAGCAGGACATTGTGCGCTGCTTCGGCAATCGCCAAATGAAACGCGGCGTCCAGCTTGGCTTCCTGTGCAGGGTCGGCGCCGACGAAACCGCCGTCCAGCTCCTCGAAGCGCTGTATCAGCACGGCTTTGTCGGCGGGTGTCGAGCGCAGTGCAGCATAGTAGGCCGATATGCCCTCCATGGCATCGCGAAACTCCAGCAGATCCAGGTGAAATTCCTTGTGGCGGGAAAGCATTTCCAGCAAGGGGTCGGTATAGCCGCTGTTGAGCGTCTCGTTGACAAAGGTGCCGCCGCCTTGGCGACTGCTCAGTAATCCGCGGGCAGCCAATTTCTGAATGGCTTCTCGCAAGGAAGGGCGAGAAACACCAAAACGCTCAGCCAGCTCTCTTTCAGGGGGCAAGCGCTGCCCGGGTTTCAAGCTTCCTTCCAGAATCATGCCTTCAAGGCGTTCGGTAATCACATCGGCAAGGCGCTGTTGGCGGAGCGGCGGGTAAGACATGAACAGTAGCTCCAATAATTGGTAAGACCAAGGGTAATCAATTTAAATGTTCCGCTCAAGCGTCCGTAGCATGCCATTCCAATAAGAAAGCAGCGCTTTGAACTAAAGTATGGTGGGCACCATGGGCTAATTGCACGTTTTGTGTTTGACACACAAGATCGGCCTATCTAATGTTGTTTCTGTTTTTTTTGTAAATTGGTAAAACCAATTAATACGCTAGAGCGCTGGCATACTCATGCGTCGTGGGTAAGCAAGAGCATGTAGGCATGGCTTTTTGCTGACGTGACAACAACAGTGCAATCTCTCCATAGGGTGCTCCATGATCATTTCTGCCTCCACGGACTATCGCCGGGCTGCCAAGCGTCGCCTTCCCCCTTTCCTCTTTCATTATGCGGATGGAGGGTCGTACGCAGAGCACACCCTGCGTCGCAACGTGGATGACCTGCGTGATGTTGCGCTACGTCAGCGGGTGCTGAAGGACATGTCCTCGCTTTCTCTGGAAACCGAGCTGTTTGGTGAAAAGCTTGCGATGCCGTTGGCGCTGGCGCCGGTAGGGCTGGCAGGTATGTATGCTCGGCGGGGCGAGGTGCAGGCAGCCCGCGCGGCCAGTAAGAAAGGGGTGCCCTTTACCCTGTCGACCGTATCGGTTTGCCCGATTGCCGAAGTGGCGGCAGCGGTCGACCGGCCCATCTGGTTTCAGCTCTACGTGCTGAAAGACCGTGGGTTCATGAAGCATGTGCTGGATCGTGCCAAGGAAGCGGGCGTAAAGACGCTCGTTTTTACCGTGGATATGCCGGTACCTGGGGCGCGTTATCGTGATGCCCACTCCGGCATGAGCGGCAAGCACGGCCCAGCACGGCGTATTCTGCAAGCGGCACTGCATCCCCTGTGGGCCTGGGACGTTGGGGTCAATGGCCGCCCCCATGACCTGGGAAATGTGTCCGACTATCGCGGCAAGCCAACCGAGCTCGAGGATTACATTGCCTGGCTGGGCGATAACTTCGATCCTTCTATCTCCTGGAAAGATCTGGAGTGGATTCGAGAGCAGTGGGATGGGCCCATGATCATCAAGGGCATTCTTGATGCGGAAGATGCGCGGGATGCGGTGCGATTTGGCGCAGATGGTATCGTGGTATCCAACCATGGCGGCCGTCAGCTGGACGGCGTGCCGTCCACGGCTCGGGCGCTACCCGCCATTGCAGATGCGGTCAAAGGAGATCTAGCGATTCTGGCGGACTCTGGCGTGCGCAGTGGTCTGGATGTCGTCAGAATGATTGCCATGGGAGCGGATACGGTGCTGATTGGCCGAGCATTCATCTATGCGCTGGCGACAGCGGGAGAGGCTGGCGTGACCCATCTTCTCGAGTTGTTTGAAAAAGAAATGCGCGTTGCCATGACGTTGACCGGGGCGCGCACCATTGCTGAACTCGGCTCCCAGTCACTGGTGTCTAATGCTCAGCAGGTACTGTTGCAAGAGTAAAAGCAGGCGGTGCTGCCTGATAGTAGAGACGGTATATAGGTGTGCGACTGCAAGGCGTGAAATTATTTTACAAAAGCCCTTGCCAACCCGGCAGCGAATCCGTAAAGTACGCATCCGCTGCCGGGGACGCCAAGCGTTACCAGCGGTGAAGAAGGTTGAAAAACCTTCGGTTTGTCAGGAAGTTAGTGTCATCTGCTGGTTGGATTGATCGCTCGCTTCACTCGCTGAAAACAGCCCTTGACAAGCACCACGGAATGCGTAGAATACGCCTTCCTCGCTGAGGCAACACGGTTCAGGTCATCGAGCCAGCCGCAGCGAAATGATTACAGTAGTATCGCT
>NZ_LFGT01000016.1:0-14281 GCF_002078115.1 Halomonas sp. BC2
TATAACTCATTGTGGCGGCCCTGGAAAGACCTTTCATACTGGTACATTACCTCTGTTGCCTGTAGTAAGCTCATATCAATTCCCTGAGAACACGCTAAACCACCCGGAGTATCATCTTGGTCGATGGAAGTGCAGAAAAACGGCTGTGGGCAGCAGCTGACCAGTTATGGGCCAACACCGGCCTCAAGCCTGCGGAGTTTTCGGCCCCCGTGCTGGGCCTGATCTTCCTGAGGTACGCCGAGAAAAAGTACGCCGCCGCCGAGGAGAAGCTCGGGCCGGTAGGCTCCGGTGGCCGCCGCAAGGTGAGCAAGGCTGACTACCTGGCCGAGGGGGTGATCTTCCTGCCCGAGACCGCCCGCTTCTCCTACCTGCTGTCGCTCACCGAGGGCGACAACATCGGGCGAGCCGTCAACGATGCCATGAAGGCCATCGAGGAGGAGAACCCTGACCTCAAGGGTGCCCTGCCGCGCAACTACACGCGCCTGGAGAACTGGGTGCTGCAGGAGCTGCTCAAGCTCATCGGCCCGGTGGATCTGTCGGGGGACGCCTTCGGCAAGGTCTACGAGTACTTCCTGGGCAACTTCGCCCTGAAGGAAGGTCAGAAAGGCGGTGTCTTCTACACCCCCGAGTCCATCGTCAAGCTGATCGTCGAGATCATCGAACCCTACCACGGGCGCATCTTCGATCCGGCTTGTGGCTCCGGTGGTATGTTCGTCCACTCGGCAGACTTCGTGGAGCGTCACCACAAGACGGCCATGGACGAAATCTCGATCTTCGGCACTGAGAAGGATCAGACCACCGTCAACCTCAATAAGATGAACCTCGCGGTGCATGGCCTCTCCGGCGATGTGCGGGTGTCCAACACCTACTACGAAGACCCACACGGGGCTGTCTATAGGAACGGTGACGGCTTCTTCGACTTTGTGATGGCCAACCCCCCGTTCAACGTCTCTGGGGTGGATAAGGAGCGCCTGGAGGGCGACCCACGGTTCCCGTTCGGTGTACCGAAGACCGACAACGCCAACTACCTCTGGATCCAGCTCTTCTACGCCTCCCTCAAGCCGACCGGGCGAGCTGGCTTCGTCATGGCCAACTCTGCGGGTGATGCCCGAGGCAGCGAGCAGGTGATCCGCCAGAAGCTGATTGAGTCGGGTGCCGTAGATGTGATCGTCTCGGTGGGGCCTAACTTCTTTTACACCGTCACGCTGCCCTGTACCTTGTGGTTCTTCGACCGCGCCAAGAGCGGGACCGAGCGTGGCGACAAAGTGTTATTCATCGACGCCCGCCACCTCTACCGCCAGATCGACCGGGCGCATCGGGACTGGTTGCCGGAGCAGATTGAGTTCCTGGCTAACATCGTTCGCCTCTACCGTGGCGAGGCTATCGAGCTGGATCAGGGCAGTGAGCCGCTGCTGGCCGAGAAGGGTCTCGCCGAGGGCTACGCCGATGTGCCGGGGCTCTGCAAGGTAGCAAATCGGGCAGAGATCGAGGCGCAGGGTTGGTCGCTGAACCCAGGTCGGTATGTCGGGGCAGCGGCAAGGGAGGCCGAGGATGTGGACTTTACGGAGCGGCTGGAAGAGTTGGCTGAGGAATTGGAAGTGTTGAACGCTGAGGCAAGGGAACTGGAAACTACCATTGCAGTGAATATTGCTGGGTTACTAGAGGCATCATGAACATGAAACCTGCAACCCAGAAAATTCGCATTGGCGATTGCTTGTCATATGTGGTCGATAACAGGGGAAAGACCCCCCCATTATCAGACGCTGGTTATGAGCTGATTGAAGTGAATGCAATTGGCGGCACTGAAAGAAGCGTTGATTATGGCGTGATCAGGAAATATGTTTCGGAAGAAACATACCAAAACTGGTTTAGAAAAGGTCACCCTGAAATAGGTGACACATTAATTTCCACAGTCGGCGCCATTGGACGAGTGGCCTTCTTCATGAGGCAAAGAGGCTGTATCGCCCAAAATGTAATAGCAATGCGGCCTAACCGTAACGTAGTTGACCCCGAGTTCTTCTATTACTTATTAAAGAGCCCCGCAGTTCAAGATCGAATTCAAAGCCTCAACATAGGAGTTGCTCAGCCCTCTCTAAAAGTCCCTCATTTGCTTGATTATGAGATCGAAATTCTCGCACGAGAGAGACAGGGTGAGGCTTCCAGAATCCTTTCCGCCTACGACGACCTCATCGAGAACAACACGCGCCGCATCGAGATCCTTGAGGAGATGGCTCGGCGGCTTTACGAGGAGTGGTTCGTCCACTTCCGCTTCCCTGGGCATGAGGAGGTGAGCTTTAAGGAGAGTGAGCTTGGGAGGATTCCTGAGAATTGGGAGGTTGCCACTTTAGAAAGCGTCTGTGATCGAATAACTGATGGAGCCCACAAAAGTCCACCTAAAGCCGAAGTTGGCAAGCCGATGGCATCGGTCAAGGACATGCATAACTGGGGGATCGACCTTTCTAAATGCCGAAGGATATCCGAAGAAGATTACGCCGATCTCGTCAGAAACAACTGTAAACCCTTGCCCGGCGATGTTCTTATAGCGAAGGATGGAAGCTACCTCAAGCACAGTTTTGTCATGGAAAAAGAGGTAGACCTGGTCCTGTTGTCCTCGATTGCGATATTGCGCCCCAACAACGAGATCGCCCCGAATCTTCTCGCGCTTACCCTGCAGCACCCAGATAATGTTGTGAGGATGAAAGGCTTCGTCTCTGGGGTAGCGATTCCTAGAATTATTTTGAAAGATTTCAGGAAGTTCAAAATCATACTTCCGCCAGCTCATATTCAAAAATCTTGGAGCTTGATAGCAGACCCAATGATGACGTTATGTCGGCGCCTCGTGGACAAGAACGCCAACCTTCGAGCCCAACGCGACCTGCTGCTCCCCAAGCTGGTCTCCGGTGAAATCGACGTATCGGACATCCCCATGCCTGATGACAAGGAGGTCGAAGCCGCATGACGCCGCCTGACCCGACGCATATCTTCCATATCACCGCCCTTGAGAATCTGCAGAAGATCCTCGCGGCCGGTGAGCTACGAGCCAAGCGTGCGCTGGAGCAGGAAGATACGGGTTACACCAACATTGCCCACACAACCATTCAGGATCGGCGTCATCATATCCCGGTGCCTTGTGGCCCTGGTGGTGTGTTGCATGACTACGTGCCGTTTTACTTCGGGCCACGTTCTCCTATGCTATTCACGCTTTCAAAAGGCAATGTCGAGGGATTCACAGGCGGCCAGCAATCTATTGTCCACATAGTATCCAGCGTCCAGAGAGTAGAGGCAGCTGAACTGGGGTTCGTGTTTACCGATGGCCACGGGATTATGGAGTTGACGGATTTCTACGATGACCTGATCGGACTGAACGAAATTGACTGGCCGTTGATGCGTGCCCATTACTGGGCAGATACTGATGAAGACCCTGACCGTAAACGCCGCAGGCAGGCTGAGTTCCTGGTTCATGGAAGATTCCCCGTTGAGCTCATTATAGGAATAGGGGTGATGAACGAGCACATAAAAGAAGCAGCCGAAACCTTGATCCGACGTTCAGGGCTGAACATTCCGGTGGCCGTCAAAGCCGGTTGGTATTACTGAGGGGGCATTTATGATTGAAACGACACAAGGCAATTTGCTGGAAGCCGATGCCGAGGCCCTCGTCAATACCGTGAATTGCGTGGGTGTTATGGGGAAAGGTATCGCCCTGCAGTTTAAGCAAGCGTTCCCTGAAAACTTTTCGCTGTATGCCCGCGTCTGCAAAGAAGGGGGCATGCTGCCCGGCAAAATGTTGGTCTTCGAAACGGGCGACATGGTCAATCCGAAGTACATCATCAACTTCCCGACCAAACGGCACTGGAAGGGGAAGTCGAAAATGGAAGATATTGATGCGGGCTTGGTGGATCTGGTCGCGCAGATTAAACACTACCGTATTCGATCAATTGCTATACCTCCGCTAGGGGCGGGGCTAGGTGGGCTTAACTGGGCAGACATCAAACCGCGAATTGAGCAAGCCTTTGCAGATCTGCCGGATGTCCGCGTGCTGATGTTCGAACCAAAGGGAGCCCCACCGGTTGAGCAAATGCCAGTGCGCACAAAACGGCCAAAGATGACCCCTGGGCGGGCACTGCTGATTCGGTTGTTAGACCTTTATGGCCGCCAGGGTTACCGCCACAGCTTGTTGGAAGTACAGAAGCTTGCCTACTTTTTACAGGCCGCTGGTGAGCCGATGCGGTTGCAATTCACCGCGCACCACCTTGGGCCCTATGCAGATAACCTAAACCACGCGTTACAGCGGATGGAAGGGCACTTTATTAGGGGCTATGGTGACCGCTCCGGTAATGCTGAAATCCGCCTGATGCCCGGTGCTTTGGAAGAAGCGCAAGCATTTCTGGAAAACAATTCAGAAGCCGAGCACCACCTTGAGCGCGTCAAGGCACTAATAGAAGGCTTTGAAACCCCCTATGGCATGGAGCTGCTGTCTACGATTCATTGGATAGTGACCCATGAGCCTGATAACGCCAGCAGCCTGGAACACCTCAGCGAGCGCGTAGCTGCCTGGAATCATCGCAAAAAGCAATTGATGAAGCCCAAGCATATTCACAAGGCCTATGCGCGCATTGAACAACAAGGATGGGCCTCTGCATGACACCACCGCCATCTCCTGCTTATGCCTACTCTGAGGACGCCTTGGTCGAGCAGCCTGCTATTAAGCTGTTTGCTGACTTGGGCTGGGACACTACCAATCTCTACGGGGAGTGGTCGGGAACGGTATCGAGCGAGGGGCGGCAGACCCAGCAGGATGTGGTGCTGGTGCCACGGTTGCGGCTGGCGCTGGAAAAGCTCAACCCCAAGTTGCCCGCTGATGCGCTGGAGAAGGCCGTTGAAGAGCTGACCCGCGACCGTGCCACGTTGCTAGCGGTGAACGCTAATCTGGAAGTCTATCGGCTGCTCAAGGATGGCGTGAAGGTTGAGGTATCCGAAGACAATGGTGGCACCGCTATCGAGACGGTGCGGGTGATCGACTGGAGCCATCCCGAGACGAACGACTTCCTGCTGACCTCGCAGTTCTGGGTAAGGGGCGAATTGCACACCCGGCGCACCGATCTGGTCGGCTTCGTGAACGGGCTGCCGCTGCTGTTCATGGAGTTGAAGGCCAGTCACAAGACCCTCAAGGCCGCCTATGACGGCAACCTGAGCGACTACCGCTCGGTGATCCCCCAGCTGTTCACCTACAACGCTGTGGTGATGCTCTCCAACGGCTCCGAGACCCTGGTGGGCAGCACCTTCTCCCCCTGGGAGCATCTCTTCGAGTGGAAGCGCATCAACGACGAGGGCGAGAAGGGCGTGGTGTCCTTGGAGACCGCCATACGAGGTATCGCCGAGCGGGCGCGGCTGCTGGACATCGTGGAGAACTTCACGGTGTTCGAGGAGGCCCAAGGCGGCACCATCAAGAAGATAGCCAAGAACCACCAGTACCTCGGGGTGAACAAGGCCATCGCCGAGTTGCTGCGGATCAAGGATCGCCCTGCCGGTGAGGCGGGTCGGCTGGGGGTGTTCTGGCATACCCAGGGCTCGGGAAAGTCGCTCTCCATGGTGTTCTTCACCCAGAAGATCCACCGCACCATCCCCGGCAATTGGACGTTCGTGATCGTCACCGACCGCAACGAGCTGGACGAGCAGATCTACAAGACCTTCGCTGCCACCGGGGCGGTCAACGAGGTAGAGGCCCACGCCGAGAGCGGTGCCCACCTCAAGCAGCTGCTCAGCGAGGATCACCGCTACGTCTTCACGCTGATCCAGAAGTTCGGCACCAAGCAGGGCGAAACCTACCCCAAGCTCTCCGACCGGCAGGACATTATCGTCATCACCGACGAGGCTCACCGCTCCCAGTACGACACTCTGGCCATGAACATGCGCACGGCGCTGCCTCATGCCGCCTTCCTCGGCTTCACCGGGACACCGCTGATGGCCGGTGAGGAAAAGACCAAGGAGGTGTTCGGCGACTACATCTCGGTCTACGACTTCGGCCAATCCATCGCCGATGGTGCCACGGTGCCGCTCTACTACGAGAACCGTATCCCCGAGCTGCAGCTGATCAACGAGAACCTCAACGACGACCTGACACGGCTGCTGGAAGATGCCGAGCTAAACGAAGATCAGGAGAAGAAAGTCGAGCGGGTCTTTGCTCGGGAGTACCACCTGATCACTCGCGACGACCGCCTGGAAGCCATTGCCGAGGATCTGGTGCAGCACTTCGTTGGTAGGGGCCACCAAGGCAAAGCGATGATGGTCTGCATCGACAAGGCCACCGCCGTGAAGATGCATGGCAAGGTACAGGCCCACTGGAAGGGCTACCTGGCCCGTCTTCAGGCTGACCTGGCGTCTGCCCCTAAGGAGCAGCAGGAGGCTCTCAAGCACAAGATCAAGGTGCTGGAGACAACCGATATGGCGGTGGTGGTCTCACAAGGCCAGAACGAGATAAAGGAGCTGGCGGACAAGGGGCTCGACATCCTGCCTCACCGTAAGCGCATGGTGGAGGAAGACCTCGACGAGCAGTTCAAAGATCCTGATGGACCGCTACGGTTGGTGTTCGTCTGTGCCATGTGGATCACTGGCTTCGATGTTCCGTCCTGCTCGACCATCTATCTTGATAAGCCGATGAAGAACCACACCTTGATGCAGACCATCGCCAGGGCCAACCGCAAGTTTCCCGGCAAGGAAGCGGGACTGATCGTGGACTACGCGGGTGTCTTCAGGAAGCTGCAGGAGGCGCTGGCCATCTATGGTGGGGCTTCATCCAGGGTAGCTGAGCCGAGGGCAGGATACGGTGATGAGCCACCTCAAGGCGGTGACGCACCGATCCACCAGAAGGCCGAGCTGGTGGAGTACCTCAAGCATCTGTTGGCCAAGGGAATTGGCTTCCTGACTGAAAAGCAGATTGATCCCGAAGCGATCAAAACGGCTAGAGGCTTCGACAAGGTCGCCCTGTTGGACGATGCAGTGGAGAAGCTGCTGGAGAGCGAGGAGACCAAGAAGGCCTTCCTGAACCTCGCCAGGGCGACCTCCCGAGTCTACCGAGCCATCCTCCCTGATCCCTCAGCCAATGAGCTGGCCCCCGATGCGGTGCTGCTCTCGGTGCTGGCCCAGAAGATCAAGGCGCTGGAGCCCGAGGTGGACATCACCCAGGTGATGAAGGAGGTGGACGACCTGCTGGATCAGTCGGTGGCCCCGGTGCCCTACGTCATCGAGGAGACGGACGAGGAGAAGCTCTTCGACCTCAGTCAGATTGACTTCGAAAAGCTCAAAGAAAAATTCAACAGTGGCAAGAAACGCACCGAGACCGAGAAGCTGCGGGCGCTGCTAAACCAGAAGCTGGAGAGCATGGTGGCCAAGAACCCCAGCCGCACCGACTTCATGGAGAAGCTGCAGAAGCTGATCGAGAAGTACAACTCGGGCAGCCTGAACATCGAGGCATTCTTCCAGCAGTTGATGGCGTTCACCGAGGAGCTACAAGCGGAAGACCAGCGAGCGATCCGCGAGGGGCTCTCCGAGGAGGAGCTGGCGCTGTTCGACATCATCACCAAGCCAGCCCCAGAGATGAGCGACAAAGAGGTAGCGAAGGTGAAGGCCATGTGTCGGGAACTTCTGAAGACCCTCAAGAAAGAGAAGCTGGTGCTGGACTGGCGCAAGAAAGCCCAAGCCAAGGGGGATGTTCGCCGTACCCTGGAGATCGTCTTCGACCGGGGGCTGCCGGACAGCTTCGATGAGACGATCTACAACGAGAAGTGCGAGGCCGCCTTCCACCACCTGATGACCAGTTATTACGGTGGTGGGCAGAGCGTTTATTCGGTAGGCACATGATTCAAACGTACACAACCAGGGAGCTGTAACACAAGTGTTGAGGCGGTGAGTTCATGCAGGTGCCTGCCGCATGGGTGGCCCATGCTTAACCCCCACCCCAACATGTCGCCCGAGCGGGGGCCGTGGTTACTCTTTTTCGTTCTCTTCTTCCTCTTCCCAGTGTTCCATGGCGCGTTTGTCGTCGGGTAGGCGGACGATGTCGCCGATGTCGATTTTCTGGTGTGATTTGAAGCGGTGGCCGTGTTCGTCGAGGATGGCGGCGACGCTGCCGATGCTGACGGCGTCGTCGTCACGGTAGGCTTCTACTTTGACGCGTACGATGCGGCCCTGGTAGCGGGCGGAAAGGATAGCGCCGGGGTAGGGGGAGGTGTGGTCAGGGTCGTTCTTGAAGTACTCCACCACGCTCGCGCTGCCGGGGTCGTCCCACTCAATGTGTTTATGCATAGGAAGGCTTCCTTTCGTGGGTCTAAAAAAGGGTTCCTTTTCAGTGTAGTTTGCGTTGGTAGAAGTCAACCAATGTTCGTGGACACCGTGGGCTGGGCCGCTTAACTTAATCGTTTACGAACCAGAGAGCAGAGCGCCCATGCACTTATACCATGCGCTGTTCGAGCAGTCGGCGACCCCGCTGTTTGTGATGACGTGCGATGGCCAGACGTGCGTTCAGGGCAACGCGGCGTTTCGGCGTACGGTCGGTTGGCAAGCCATGGGGTCAGAAGCCGCCCTGGAGCGCTGCTTTCCATTGGATGGGACGAGCGTGCTGGACACTATTCGCCGCTGTGACGAACAGCAGCAGCCATGCGCGTTGAATGTCCGGTGAGGGGAGTCGGGGCGGGCGTGGCAACTGCAGCTTTCGCCCGTGCGCGATGGGGGGCCAGCGAGCAGCGCTTTCGCCAGCTGGTCGAGCAGGCCAACGATATCATCTACACGCTGAATGCCGAAGGCACGCTGACCTATGTGTCGCCGAACTGGCCGTGCATTCAGGGCCATGAGGTCGAGGAGGTGCCGGGGCAGGTGATGAGCTTTCTGGGGATTTCCCATGATGTGACGCCACGCCGGGAGATGGAGCAAAAAGTGCTGCATCTGGCCCAGCACGACACCTTGACCGACTTGCCCAATCGGTCACTGTTCTTCAGTCACTTGAGCAGTGCCATCGCTCAGTCCAAACGATGCGATACACCGCTGGCGCTGTTGTTCATCGACCTGGATGATTTCAAACCCATCAACGATCGTTTTGGTCATGGCGTCGGCGACCAGTTGCTGCAGGCCGTGGCCCAGCGTCTCCCTGCACGCAGCTGAAGAGTCCACGCTGATCCATTGCGCCGACCAGGCGATGTACCAGGCAAAGGCGCAGGGGCGTAACCAGGCGGTGCTCTATGCGCCCGTTTCGCCAGGTGCTTCGTGACCCACGTACTGGAACAGGAAGTTGAGCGCGGCGGGTAGGCTGGCGCGCCACACACGCCAGGTGTGCCCACCGGGATACAGGTCCAGCCGCACCAGCCCTGGCTGAATGCGTTCCATGGTCTGGCGTAGCTGGCGCGCGTGGTATTCGGCATCGTACACGTCGCTGCGTCCGGCGCTGATGTAAAGCGGCACCGGCGGGGTATCACTCTGTTCGGCAGTAGGGCGCGGCGTGACCCGCAGACGATAGTGCTCCAGATGAGCGGTGTAGTTGAGACGCTCCCACAGTGCCTGGTCGAACTGGCCCCGCTCATCCAGAAAGGCGGGGTGGCGATGCGCCGAAGAGTTGCTGGGTGGTGTGGGCACGTAGCTGGCCGGGCTCAGCGCAGCGGCAGCGGCAAACTTTTCGGGGTGTTCCAGCGCGAAGTTCAGCGCGCCGTAGCCGCCTGCCGAAAGCCCGGCCACCCCGCGCCGTTCACGGGTGGTGCCCACGTGGTAGTGGGCTTCGATGTGGGGCATCAGGTCATTGAAAAAGGCGCTGCGGGCGGGTTCATTATGACCATCTACCCACCAGCTGCGGCTGCCTGGCATGACGAACACGGCGGGGGGAATATGTCCTGCCTGAATCAGCCGGTCTGCCACTTGGGGCAGGTTGCCCCGAGTGGCCCAATCCAGCTCGTTACCGAAAGAACCGTGCAGCAGGTAGATCACGGGATAGGGCGTTGTCGCCTGGCTGTCATAGCCATCGGGTAAATACAGCGTGTAAGGGTAATCATGGCCCAGCGTGGGGGAGTAGAACTGCTCGCGCACCACTTCGCCTGCCAGTGCGACGTTGCTCAGCAATAGCCAGCCAAAGAGTCCGGCCAAGCGTCCAGCCAGCAGGGCAATGCGTTGCAGGGCAGCTCTTCTGATCACGGGGCCTCCGGAATTTACGGGCATTTACAAGGTCGGACAACAGGCGGCTTGCGGGTGTTCACTCCCGGCCGCTGTTAACAGGATAGCGGCTAGGCGGTGCGCTGGGGGAAACCGGGAGGCTGGATGCAGAAAATCGAGGAAATCTACTGGCTGCGTGCTTACGGCTGCATTGCCGTTTTTTTGTTTCATTGGCTGGACCATTTGAACCAGCGGGTAGATAACCTGGCCACCGACCTCATGCGGATCCCCCTGGTGTTGGGCACCCCCGTGTTCCTGTTCATCTCGATATTCGTTTTCGCGGTGCGTTATGACAAGCAGGTCCCGCCGGGCTTTCTGCTCCAGCGGATCAAGTACGTCATGCTGCCTTACCTGATGTATGGCTTTATCTATTCGACGGCAGAGTGGTGGCGATTGGCGGGCAGCGACGATGCTGTGGGCTTTTTGGCCAACGCACGCAGCTACTTCATCTATGCGGGCTGGCACGGGTATTTCTTGATCATCGCCATGCAGTTCTATGCGGCGTATTGGGCATTTACCCGCTGGCAGCTGTGGCGGGTGAATCCGGTGCCCTGGCTGTGGGTGGCGTGTGTGGTTAGCATGGCCTACTGGGGGCTGGCGTACTGGTTCCAGGTAGAGCCTCCGGGCTACTTGCTGTGGATCGCGCCCCTGGGGTGGGTGTATCTCTTCTTTCTGGCGCTGGTGCTGGTGCGCTACTACCCGCTGGCCCCTCGTGCCGTGCTGCAGGAGCGCCCGGTGTGGCTGCAAACCCTGTCTCAGTCACGCTGGTTATGGGGGTGGGTGGCGCTGATCGTGATGGCCACTTTTGCCCACTGGCTGGCGTTCTCCTCCAAGGAAGTCTGGGTCATTCCCTTTTTCGTACTGTTTGTGCTGGTCACCATGCGCCGCTTGAAGGGGCGCCGAGCGCCTGGCTGGGTGCGCTACATCAACGCTTACTCCTTCGGTATTTACCTGGCCCACCCGATGTTTTTTGCCATTACCGACACCCTGGTCGGCGTGGAAACGCTGCCGCTGGTGCTTTACGCGCTGCTGTTGATCGTGGTGGCCAGCGTGGGCTCGGTGCTGTTGAACAAGGTGGTGAACACCACCACCTGGGGCGCCATGCTGTTTGGCAAACGCCTGAAAGTGTGAGGTTGGCGATAGGTAATCCTCGCTGGGGCCGTTCAGTATGCCTTGTGGATTGGAGAATGCGTTGAATAGTGATGAAGGGATGAGGGCGACGATCAGTGTGGGGGCGTTTCGGTAGAAAAGCGTGCTTTCAATGCACTCAGTGGCGAACCTCGCGGCAACCCCAGTGCTTGCCCGCTGAGCGTCTTCAGGCGGGTAGGGCAGGCATACAGGCGCTGGAGCAGGTCGGTCATTGCCGTGACCTCCAACTCGGGGTCGAAGCCTCCCAAGCGTTCCAGCCAGGTTCGGCTGATGGCCATGTAAGGGGGCAATGCGGCGTTAGGGCCACGTAACTGCTGCCAGAGGCGTTCTGGTAACCGAGGCGTCATCGCGCTGATGATCAGCGCATCCAGCGTTTGCGTATCCAGCTCGGGGTACAGCAGGGGCCATAGCTGTGCAGGCAAGACTTGCTTGTGCATGGCCACCAGCAGCCATTCGGCCTGGCTGACATACGCTGCCTGATTCAGGCGTGCGCCCAGCTTTTTGTCGGGTGTCACGAGACAGTGAGCGTGGAAGCGCTGCTCCAGGGTCGTGGAGCGCTCATCCAAAAACGCGGCGGTCACGATCACGGGTATGAGGTGCTCGGCCAGGCCAGATTGACGAATGGAGCGCAGGTGGCGAGGAAGGCAGGCTCCCGCCACGGAAGCATCGACGATAAAGCAAACCGTACCCATGTCAGTGGCTTCCTTTGTGTTAATTACTCACCTTTTGTAATTTATTGTAGGCATTGGTTTCTTTTCGTAGCAAGTGGAATGATCGAGAAGCATATAAAAATAGACTGTCTGATTAATGCACTTATTTTGTGCAACTCCGATATTTTTCGTATTTTTTTGGTGCAAATTGGGTGAGTGCAGTGCTCCATGTGATGACATGACGAGCCAATGCGACATCAAGAGGCATCAGGAATAATGATTTTTGCTTTTTGAATCATGCTGTTACTTTTTTGAAAGCCATATTGGTGCAAAGTTGGCATGCTACGTGCTTATGTTTTGTGACAGCTTCGTAGGCAGTTTTGTGAACAGTTTCATGGGCCGTCTGTTAGTCGTTAGCAGGTCATAGGCAGAAGCCTCTCGGCGTGCTACAACGATAGCCGGTCTGAAATGATCGCTGGGCGATTTGTTATCCATGGTCAAACAAACGTAAAGCGAACAAAAAAGACAAACGCGCCACGTGCCAGGGTACGTAGACGATTTGTTGCATAACACTTTTATCGATAGCTTACTGTTTCAAGCTTTAAGCCACGCTCATACCGGAGGACACTATGTCAGCCAAGACTCTTGCGCTAATCGAAGAACACGATGTTAAGTGGGTAGACCTGCGTTTCACCGACACACGCGGGAAAGAGCAGCACGTGACCGTGCCTGCGCGTGACGTGAACGAAGAGTTTTTTGAAAACGGCCAAATGTTCGATGGTTCTTCCATCAATGGCTGGAAGGGCATCAACGAGTCTGACATGATCCTGCGCCCGGAAGACGGCACCGGCTTCCTGGACCCCTTCACCGAAGACGCCACCCTGATTCTGCGTTGCGACATCATCGAGCCTGCCACCATGCAGGGCTACGACCGCGACCCGCGCTCCATCGCCAAGCGCGCTGAAGCTTACCTGCAGTCTACTGGCCTGGGCGATACTGCGTTCTTTGGCCCTGAGCCTGAATTCTTCATCTTCGACGAAGTGCACTGGAAGTCTGATATTCAAGGCTCCATGTACAAGATCACTTCCGACGAAGGCGCCTGGGCCACCGACAGCAAGGTCGAGACAGGCAACTTGGGTCACCGTCCGCGCGTCAAGGGTGGCTACTTCCCGGTTCCGCCGGTCGACAGCTTCCACGATATCCGTGGTGCCATGTGTAACACTCTGGAAGCGATTGGCCAGACCGTCGAAGTACACCACCACGAAGTGGCTAACGCTGGTCAGAACGAAATCGGCGTGAAGTTCAACACGCTGGTGAAGAAAGCCGACGAAGTTCAGGAAATGAAGTACGTGATCCACAACGTGGCGCACGCTTACGGCAAGACCGCTACCTTCATGCCGAAGCCGCTGGTAGGCGACAACGGTTCTGGTATGCACGTACACCAGTCGTTCTGGAAAGATGGTCAGAACCAGTTCGCAGGCGACGAGTACGCAGGCCTGTCTGAAATGGCTCTGTACTACATTGGCGGTATCATCAAGCACGCCCGTGCTCTGAACGCCTTCACCAACGCTTCTACCAACTCGTACAAGCGTCTGGTACCTGGCTTCGAAGCGCCGGTCATGCTGGCCTACAGCGCCCGTAACCGTTCTGCTTCCATCCGTATTCCGTACACTGCCAGCCCGAAAGGCAAGCGTGTCGAAGCACGTTTCCCTGATCCGACGGCGAACCCCTACCTGGCGTTCTCTGCCATGCTGATGGCGGGTATCGACGGTATCAAGAACAAGATCCATCCTGGCGATGCCATGGACAAGAACCTGTATGACCTGCCGCCGGAAGAGGGCAAGTCGGTTCCCACCGTGGCTCATAGCCTCGATCAGGCCCTGGAAGCACTCGATGCTGACCGTGCGTTCCTGACCGAAGGCGGTGTATTCACCGACGAGATGATCGACGCTTACATCGAACTGAAAATGGAAGACGTCGAGCGTATCCGCATGACGACTCACCCGATCGAGTTCGACATGTACTACAGCTGCTAAGCTGATGGCATGACTGCTAAGATCACCCTTGCGGTGTGACGAGCCAAAACCCCGCCTCGGCGGGGTTTTTTTATGGGCAGAATAGTTGAGGAGGCAGCGTGGTGAGTAAGCGGCGTGTTGCATGGTCAGCCATATTATCCACAGGGGTTTTTGTGGCCGCCTGCCTGTGGGTAAGCGCTGCCAAGGCACAAACGGTGTACCGCATCGTCGATGCCCAGGGCAACGTGACCTTTACCGATAACCCCGAGCGCGGCGGCG
>NZ_LFGT01000016.1:14536-33334 GCF_002078115.1 Halomonas sp. BC2
CTCGGCGGCACGCCCTGCAGGGCGCCCGGGCCAGCCGTTTATGCCCTATGACCGGTTCATCATCGTTGCCCCCGCGCCTGGGGCTTCTCTGCGCGGTGGCATGACGCCCGTGGAGGTCAGCGTTTCCCCTGCGCTGCGTGAGGACCACCAGATCCAGCTGCTCGTCAACGGCGAGCTTAGCCAATCCCCTCTGCATAGCGATGCCTTTTGGCTGGCAGGCTTGCCCCCGGGGCAGCATCGTTTGCAGGCAGAGCTGTTGGACAGCCAGGGGCGCATTCAGCATCGCACCGATCAGGTGACGATTTTTATCGCCGATTAAGTGAATGCACTACAATGGTGCATTGGATTGGCTAAATCTTCCGTCCCTTGCGCTATAAACGCCCGAGCGGTATCGGTAGGCTGCCCCTAAGCCGTGCATGGCGCCGTTTTGAGTAACCTGGCGCGCTTTTTGCACTTCCTCAGCTAAATCACTAACGCTACGGTTAGCGACGCTTCAGGACACGCCATGTATCAGCGCTTACTAGAACACCTCACGACGGCGGTATTGCTGCTGGACGGCGAACTTCGGGTTCGCTGGATGAATCCGGCCGCCGAGGCGCTGCTGGCGGTGAGCTTCAGTCGGGTACAAGGCATCAGTTTGGACACCCTGCTGGGCGGTGACGAGAGTATCGATGACGTGCTGGCCAAGGCGCGCGATGCGTTTCACCCTTACACCCAACGCGAAGCGCGTATTACGCCGCTCAATAGTGACCCCCTGACGGTGGATTACACCGTGACGCCGCTGTCCGCCGACGAGCTGCTGCTGGAGGTGGAGCCCCGTGATCGGCTGATGCAGATTTCCCGGGAAGAAGCGCTGACCACTCGCCAGGAGACCATCAAGGTGCTGGCGCGTGGGCTGGCCCATGAGGTGAAAAACCCCTTGGGCGGTATCCGCGGCGCGGCGCAGCTGCTGGAGCGCGATCTGGACGACCCGGCCTTGCGAGAGTTTACCCACATCATCGTCGAGGAAGTGGACCGTTTGCGCGATCTGGTGGACTCCATGCTGGGTCCCAACCGCATCATCAAGCATGAGCCGGTGAACATTCACAAGGTGCTGGAGCGCGTGCGTGCGCTGCTGTTGGCCGAGCATCCGCAGGTCACCGTTAACCGCGATTATGACCCCAGCCTGCCGGACCTTTCTGGCGACGAGTCGCAGATGATCCAGGCCGTGTTGAACGTGGCCCGCAACGCGGTACAGGCCATGAGCGAAGCCGACACGCCGTCCCCCACGCTGACCCTGCGCACCCGTGCCCGCCGCCAGTTCACGCTGGGGGCCGAGCGCTATCGGTTGGTCAGCGAGGTGGGCGTGATCGACAACGGCCCCGGCATCCCCGATGCGTTACGTGAAACGCTTTTTTACCCCATGGTGTCAGGCCGCGCGGAAGGCAGTGGCCTGGGGCTATCGATTGCTCAGTCAATTTTGCACCAACATCAAGGATTGATCGAATGCGATTCCCGACCCGGACACACCGAATTTCGTTTACTGATTCCATTGGTTATTAATTTACCGGAGATGCGTCATGACTGAGGCGACACGTACCGATGTTGCACGGGTGGTTATCGTCGATGATGACCGCGCTATCCGCTGGGTGCTGGAGCGCGCGCTGGCGCAACCCGACCTGGATGTAGAGTGTATCGAGCGGGCGGATACGGCGCTGGCTCGGCTGCTGGAAAATCCACCAGATGTGCTGGTCACCGATATTCGCATGCCGGGAATCGACGGCCTCGACCTGATGTCTCGCGTGCGTGCGGCTCACCCCGATCTGCCGGTCATTGTCATGACCGCCCACTCGGACCTGGATAGCGCGGTGGCCTCTTATCAGGGGGGCGCTTTCGAGTACCTGCCCAAGCCCTTTGATGTCGACGAAGCGCTGGCGCTGGTGCGGCGCGCGGTGGCTCATGCCCGCGAGCGCCAGCGGCCGATTAGCGTACCGGAAGGGCTGAGCGCCGAGATCATCGGCGAAGCGCCTGCCATGCAGGAGGTGTTTCGCGCCATTGGCCGCTTGTCGCACTCCCATATCACGGTATTGATCAACGGGGAGTCGGGCACCGGTAAAGAGCGGGTAGCCCAGGCGTTGCATCAGCACAGCCCGCGCTCCGGCAAGCCGTTCATTGCCCTCAATATGGCGGCGATTCCTCGTGACCTGATCGAGTCGGAACTGTTTGGCCATGAGAAAGGCGCCTTTACCGGTGCCGCCCAGCAGCGTCAGGGGCGTTTCGAACAGGCCAACGGCGGTACGCTGTTTCTGGATGAAATTGGCGACATGCCCGCCGAGACGCAAACGCGCCTGCTGCGGGTGCTGGCCGATGGCGAGTTTTACCGGGTCGGTGGCCATACGCCGGTCAAGGTGGATGTGCGCATCATTGCCGCTACCCACCAGAACCTGGAATCTCTGGTGGATGAAGGGCGTTTTCGTGAGGATCTGTTCCACCGCCTGAACGTGATTCGGGTGCACCTGCCGCGTCTGGCCGAGCGCCGTGAAGACATCCCCCGCTTGACCCGCCATTTCCTGGCGGAGGCGGCCAAGGAGCTATCCACCGATATCAAGGTGCTGACGCCCGAGGCAGAAGCTCACCTGACTCGGCTGCCGTGGCCGGGTAACGTTCGTCAGCTGGAAAATATCTGCCGTTGGCTCACCGTGATGGCATCGGGGAGGGAGATCCTGATCGAGGACCTGCCTCCCGAGCTGCGCTCGGTCAGCGCGCCAGAAGGAGGCGCTTACGGTGATTGGCGTTCGGCCTTCCGGGATTGGGCCGACCGCGCCCTGGCCGAAGGGCATACGCACCTGCTGGAAGAAGCGGTGCCGGATTTCGAGCGCATCCTGATCGAAACCGCCTTGAAGCATACCGGGGGGCGCAAGGGGGAAGCGGCCGAGCTGCTGGGCTGGGGGCGCAATACCCTGACACGCAAGCTCAAGACGCTGCTGCCCGCGCTAGCCGACGAGTAGACATCTTGGCAATCGCCGTCGGCTCGGCGATGCTGGCCCGGAACCATTAAAAAGCCCGCTGACACGGTCAGCGGGCTTTTTCATGCCATCCTGTTCACGGCATGCGGGGCAGCTTAGTCGTCTGCGCCCGGTACGCCGCCCAGCTCTTCGATCAGCGCCTTGTAGCTTTCGGTCTGCTCGGTGAGGGTCTGGGTGACTTCGTCTTCCGACAGGTACACCACCGGCATCAGAATGCGCTCTTCGGTGATCTCGATGAAGCGCTCATCCTGGGTAGCGGCTTCCAGTGCTTCTGCCAGGCGCTCGACGTGGGCATCCGGCGTATTGTTGGGCACCATGACCACGCGAATTTCTGCCGGGTTGATGTCATAACCGGCTTCTTGCAGGCTGGGCGCATCCGGGAAGGCTACCAGACGGTCTTCTGCCAGGCTCAGCAGTACCGGCATTTCACCCGTTTCTGCGTAGCCGGAGTGGGTGCCGCCGCTATAGGCGAAGTCCACGTCGCCAGAGAGAATCAGCGGTGCCATGCCAGCTCCGCCCGCCGTGGGCACGATGCGCAGGTCAAGACCTTCCTGCTGGGCAATGTACTCGATGATCATGCGATCCAGGGCGGTCTGCGTGGCATAGCTGGTGCCGGGGTTTTCGCGGGCATACTCCACCAGCGACTCCCAGCTGTCACCAAAGGGGCGGTTCTCGCCGGTTACGATAGCCGACTGGCCCAGCGTCACGCCCGCCACGTAGCGGAAGTCGTCCAGCTGGTAGGCGGTTTCCGTGGCCAGCGGGCCGTAGGTGATGGTCATGGAGGTGCCAAAGGCAAAGGTGTAGCCTTCGTCGTTATTGTTGGCCAGGCGAGTCAAGGCCACGCCACCGCCCGCGCCCGGCTGGTTGACCACGTTCACCGGCTGGCCCAGCTCTTCTTCCAGTACGTTGGCCAATACACGGGCTTGAATGTCGGTGCTGCCGCCTGCGCCAAAGCCGACGACCATGGTCAGCGGCTTGCTGGGGAAGTCATTGGCCTGGGCGGTGCCAGCGGCCAGGGTCAGCGCTGCCGAAACGATGGCGGTGGTCAGAAGATGCTTTTTCATGGTGGTTTCCTCGATGGTTTTTTCTTGGTAGTGAAGGTTGCTCGGTTTAGCCGTGTTGCCGACGCTGCCGGTACTGGCGATAACTGCTCCACAGCAGGTGCAGTACCAGCAGGCCAGTGGCGACCACAAACGTCAGTGCAATGGGGCGCTGCACGAGAATGCCAATGTCGCCCCCGGAAAGAATGACTGACTGGCGCAGGTTCATCTCCAGCATGGGCGTGACGATGAAAGCGACCAGAAAGGTTACGAAGGAGTAGTCATGCTTCTTCAGGAAATAGCCGAAGATCGCGAAGCCAAACACGGTCAGCAGGCCAAAAGTGCCGTAGCCCTGCACTTGAATGCCGGCCAGGCAGAGAAAGATCACCACGGGGATGACGATGTTCTGCGGCACATCCGTGACGCGGGCAAAGATACGTAGCCCGTACCAGCCTACGGCCAGCATGATCAGGCTAGCCACCACCATGCCTGCAAAGATGGTGAACAGCATTTGTGGATGGTCGCGCAGCATCAGTGGGCCGACCTGAATACCGTGGATCATGAAAGCACCCACCAGCAGTGCCGCCGACACGCTGCCGGGAATACCCAGCCCGAACAGCGGAATGTAGCTGGCGGGAATGACGGCGTTATCGGCAGCCTCGGCGGCGGCAATGCCATTGGGGTTGCCCTTGCCGAAGCTATCCGGGTCTTTGGCGCCGCGCTTGGCGAGCCCATACGCCATGAACGAACCTACCGATGGCCCCAGGCCCGGCAGTGCGCCAACGAACGCCCCGACGCCGGTGCTTTTAAAGATGGTCGGCAAGGTGCTTTTAAACTCTTTAAAGGAGAGGTCGTCTTCCGGGTTATGGCCAAGTTTGACGGAGCTGGCGCCTTTATTACGCCGATAAGCTTCCAGTTGTACGAACATTTCCGAAAGAGCCAGGGTGCCGATCACTAAAGGGAGAATAGGCACGCCTTCCATCAGCTCCGCGTAGCCAAACGTAAAGCGCATGGCGCCGGTTTCCGGGTCTAACCCAACCGTTCCTAAAATAACGCCCATGCCTCCGGCGGCCATGCCCTTTAAAAAAGAGCCTCCGGCCATTCCGGCAATAAAGACCAGTGCAAAAATGAGAATGGCAGCCAGTTCATAAGGGCCAAACTTGAGGGCAATCGAGGCAAAGGGAATAACGACGACGATCAATAGCAGTGTCGATAACAGGTCGCCGACCACCGACGCCAGTAGCCCTACCTTGAGCGCCTTGCGAGGCTGACCATTGTTGGCCATGGGGTAGCCATCCAGACAGGTGGCTGCCGACGAGGGCTCGCCCGGGGTGTTGAGCAAAATGGCAGAGACAGCGCTGCCCGCCGCCGTGCCCTTGGAGAGGCCAATCAAAAAGGCGATGGCGGCATAGGCCGACATGTAGAAAGTGAGCGGTATGGCAATGGCAATGGCCACCGAGCGGTTCAGGCCGGGAATGACGCCCACGATATAGCCCAGTAACACGCCTCCTAAAATGACGCTGATGGAGTGCAGTGTTAATGCATCGCCAAAGGCACTGGTAATAGCACTGAATTCTGGCATCTTAAACAATTCCTATGCGCATGAGTTGCACGGTCAGTAAGTAAAGTGCAGCGGTAGGAATCGCGGCAGAAAGTGCAATAACATACCAGCGCCGTTCACCCAGTAGTGCAACGAGACAACCTATAATAAAGGGAGCCAGCCACGTTAAAGGGATAAAGTTAGCGAGTAGGATAAAGAGTAATACATATAAGAAAGGCCAGGCTTGATACCAAAGATCGATGAGCGATAAACGCTTTAATAAAGGTGCGCGCTGTTGTTTAAGGCGAATAAAACTGACGATAAGGAGTATGGCAGCACAGATCAACATGACCCAGGCGCCTAGCGTGGCCAAACGCTGTGGATGCATACCAAACGCCATGCCGGAGCCACCGTAGCGCGGGATTAGCCAGACCAGCAGCCAACAGGCGACCAGGGTAACGCCGATTCCGGACCACAGGTTTCTTCGCTGTAATTGAGAGTCAGGTGTCATGGGGCAGTATCAGCAGGTGAACAAGCCTTCTACCGTAGAGATCACGGTTGTTGTAATCAATTAGTAACGAGCTGCATATTAAACGGTACAATCAACGGTTTTTTGAGTATGGAGTAGGCTATACGGAAAGGCGTCATCAGTGCCGCTCAGCGTGCTTTCATGGCTAATGCTGAACCGTAGCAATATAAAATGCTTAGTCTATTAGCTAGCGAATAAACATTTTGGCGCATGGTTTTAACATAAGTGATATTGACCGCTTGTTCAGGATGACGCGTCTGGCATTGGGGTGGGTAATATGAAAATGGCATCGCTCAAGGTGGGGTCGGGAAGCGCGCACTCCTCCAGCTCCCAGGGCAAGAGACTGAGCGTATCTTGAATGCCCAGTCCTTCCAATTGGTGCGCTACGCCATGGCCATGCACGACATGCCCAAGGCCCATCAGGCCCACGGCCAGGGTGCTCTCTTGGGTAGCGTCTGCCAGCCCCTGCGCCATGGCAATGTCCCAACTGAGTTGCGCTCGAATGAAGCGTTCCAGCATGTCGGGGTTGTCTTGCCCCATGGCATGCTGGTCGAAGACCTCCTCCAGGTAAGTCTGGTAGGCGTCATTGGCAGGTCGCGGCGCGGGTATACCGTAACGCTGCTCTGGGGGAATGTGGCCGATCTCTTCGCTGGTCAGCCGCTGGCGTAAGGCTGGAGTAATGTTGAGCGCCTTCAGTGGAATGCGGTTCAAGCGTGCAAAGTGAAGGATGGGCCAGTAAAGCTCAGGATCGAACCCCCAGGCTTCCTGCCAGTCGCTCTGCTCCAGAAACTCCTCTTCGGATAGCTCTCCCGCCACCCAGCGTTCCAGTACCGGCTGCGCTTCTCTGGGCAGCATCTCGAGGCCAATCACCATATCGCTCTCATGGGCGTACAGGCCTGCCAGGGTATGCAATTGCCAGCGGTGGTGTTCCATGGCGTCGTGCCGTTCCCCTAGCAGCACCACTGGCCGTTGCGCTGCCAGGTTGAGCACCGCATCGGCAGTCACGGCCTGACCCGATTGCCACCAGCGCCCCTGAAGCTGGCACGTTTCTGTTGCCTGTGCCTGTGACACCATGCCCAGGGCCAGCATCAGGCGGCACACGCCTCTTGGCAAACGGCCCATGGGCTAGCGGCCTTCGTCCTTCAAACGGTTGATTTCCTGCAACAGCGCTTCGGCTTCGGCGGTCAGGGTCGCATTGGCGCGCATGTCGCCATTGCGAGACGCTTGCATGGCCTCGGTGAGTTTGCGTTCGTAGTCCTGCTGAAGTTTCTTTTTGGGGTCGCGCTTGAAAAGTCCAAACATGAGCTATCTCCTATTGTGTGTATATTATTTGTATAGGTTTATGGTGCCCATGTCGAGGTTTTGGCAAGCTAATCCTGGCGTGTGCGAGCATCAGCTGGCACAGGTGGCCAAAAATCGTGTGAAATCCGCCAGGATGACCTCCAGGCTGCTGTGTAGCCGATGGTCGTCATCCACCATGCGCAGCGAGAGCCGCTGGCGCTGGGCGTGCTCAATGACCGGGCCTGGCAGCACTACGTCATCCTGCCAACCGTGAATGATATGGGTGTGTTGGGCCTGAATGATGGGGGAGGTTTCCGGGTAGCGGGGCATGCCGAGCGCGGGAGCCAACAAGAAGCAGCCGAGTACGGGCGTTTCGGCACTCAGTGCCGCACTGATCCATCCGCCCAGGCTAGACCCCGCCAGAATGCATCGGGATGGGTCATCACCTCGGGCATTCAACGCCTCACGTAAATGAGCCAAACGGGCTGCAGGCTCGCTCATGCCGCGATAATCCATGACCACGGGTTCACAGTCATCTACATGCTCTGCGACGCCTTTTAGCGCCTGTATCTTCAAGGCGCCGGGGCCACTCTCCAGACCGTGGGAAAGAAAGACCGTCATCATCATGGGGTTACTCCGCCGAGCGCTGAATGGCGGCGCCACCCCGCTCGATATCCTGACCCATGCCACGAACCGTATTACATCCGCTGATGACCAGCAGGGTCGACATCAAGAGTATGCCAAGCAGCATGGAGCGTTTCATGAGCGTGTCCTCAGTGGGGCCCATCCCCGAGAGTGGGGCATTCGATGTATAACATAAGCGTTAACGGGGAGGCCCGCCACTGGTCGTGATGCCTGGGTGACACAAACGGCGGTGGCAGGCTAAAAATGCGCTATACGCATTTGTCGCATGTGTCACTTTTACACAGGTTTGGGCGGCTCAGAACACTGCGTTGGCATAGATGATGCTCCTTTTTATTTAAATCAAGCAATTGTTTTTAATGTATTTTTAATTTTTTTGCAAGTATTGGTCCGCCTTGTGCAGCATCACAGTTAGTAGCATAAACTGCCTCGGGCTCACAGGGAGTGACCCCTTTCTTCATCGACAGTGTGGGCAGGCTAACAGGCAGTCAAGGAGGGCAGGACGCCCAGAAAGCATCAAGGACGTGTAGGGACATCGAGCCTGCCCACTCTTGTCAGCACTTGGATGTGCTGGCCATCAAAGCCAAGGATTGGCAGCGATGCAAAACAGCCATCTCGCGTGCGTGGGGTGGTTTTTTTGCGTTATTTTTGTTGTCTCAAGTAACTGATTTTAGATAATTTTACAAATCCATCCCTGCGTCTGTACAGTAATGGTACAGATGGGCGCAGTGTTTTGGTCTATCCTGTCGTGTAGACCAAATTTCAGCGGTGAGAAGACGTCAACGCAACGGCCGCACACTGACAGGGACACGCGTTATGGCGATGGTATTGATGTTATGCATGTTCGTGCTCTTCCTGGGGTTTTCGGGGGTAGGCCTGTATATGGCGTTCAAGACGTCATTTTCAGGGGGCCTGGAAGAGCGTGACGACATGCCACCTGATATGTAAGCCATCCTATGTAAGCCATCCAATACAAAAATGCCCGCAGCTGCGGGCGTTTTGCTATGTGACGTTTACTTGCCTTGCCATCGACCCTTGCCACGGTCGGGCACCATCCGGCCAAAGTAGAGCAGTCCAAATGCCAGCCAGCCGACGGTTAGTATGGCCGTGAAGCCCAGCACGGCAGGTGCGCCAAACTGGGCAATCAGCGGTAACGCGGCGGCGGTAAACAGGCCACCGCCCACCACGGGTTCGAACATCAGCTGTTTGTAGCCAAAGCTCTCCAGTGCGCCAGACTTGTTCTTGGGGTCTGCCATGCGCATCAGCAACAGCCCCGTGACAGTGACCCCCATGGATTGGCCGAAGTCACCAATACCGCGTTCGAACCAGTTTTCGGGGATGACGCGGGGAGCAATCACGATCAGTACGAAGAGGCTCCAGGCAATCCCGGCAACGGCCAGCAGCAGGAACGGCACGAAGTAATCGCCCAGTGTGGTCAGCGAAAGCGTTGCGAGGGCGGCCACAATGGTGAAATCCAGAGCGGTGCCTGCAATACGAGACATGGTGCGGGTGGATACGTGCCGTTCCAGCCCAAAGCGCATGACACACAGCTGTACGATCACCCCGCCAATCATGGCGATGGGAAACAGCGGCACGTGGGCGAGTATTTCCAGCCCACCGTCGCGCGCCCAGGTCATCTGCTCGATCCACTGCAGGCCTGTCAGCAGCAGCCAGCCAATCACGATGGCAATGCCCACTAGGCCAATATGCAGGCTCAAAGGGTCGGTGGTGCCTGCCTCTTGTGCCAGATCCTTTTTGAATTCGCTGAACTCCTCTGTAGAGGGCCGCTCGTCTTCACGCAGGCTTTCATCCGGCTGGTCTTCTTCACGGGTGGGCTTGACCACGCCTCTGCGTGCCGCGATGTTGATCATCACCGTACCGATCAACACCCCCGAAACGATGCCGACGGTGGCCAGGCCAAGCGCCAGGTCGGCGCCTTCCTCAAAACCGAGATCGGCGAAAGTGTCGGCCATGCCCGCGGCGGTGCCGTGCCCCCCTTCGAAACCGATTTCAATCAGCGCCCCTACCATGGGGTTCATGTTGAAAAGCGGTACCAGCACCAGCAGGGCAAGGCTTAGCCCGACCACATACTGGCCCCAGGCCATGGTCTGACCCACCACGACCTGGGGCCCTGCGCGTAGCCAGATGGTGCGCAGCCCAGGGATGGCCTTGCCAATGAATAGGGCAGCAAAGACCACGTTGATCAGCAGCCCGGGCAGCGCCGACCAGCTCTCCTGGACGTAAGCGGGGAACAAGCCGGGGCTATCTTCGAAAAGCGTGGGCATGAAGCGCCCGATGACATCGGGGCCGAGCAGCAGTAAGAGCAGCCCGCCAATCACCGAGCTGGGGAGAAACAGGCGGCGCAGCCAGGGCAGCCAAAGGCGCAGCGCGTTACTGACCAGCAGCACCAGCGCAATGAGCACCAGCGCGATAAACAGTTCACCAACGGTCATGGTCATCTCATCGCTCCTTGATGATTCGAAAAGGGTAATGAGATAAACGTAGCGCCAATCAAATGAAAGCGCTATGGCGTTCAGGTATTCGAAAAGGGCCTAGCCCATCCAGTAGAGTCCCAATAGCGCAAATCCATAGCCCATGGCGGCCCCGGCCAGCACGTCACTGACATAGTGCAGGCCCAGCCCCACCCTTGAAATCGCGATGATCAAGGCAAGCGGTAACACGATGGGTAGCAACCAGGGCGTGTGGCTAGCCACCAGCACGCTGAACATCACGGCATGCATGGTATGGCCACTGGGAAAGCTGTAGCGGTCTCGGGCGGGTTCACCACAGTGGACGCCCCCCAGGTAGGTGATGAAGGGACGCTCACGACACAGCCGGGTTTTCACCAGCTTATAGACCAGGATCGCCAGTAGCGCGATCAGTGAGTATTGCCACATGCGCCAGAGGCCGTCCGCTTGCAGCCAGGGCTGAGCTGCAATCAGTAGTACCCAAATGGGCCAATCACCCAGTTTGCTGGCCGTCTGGAGCGTCAGACGCCAGGGGCGGTAGAGCGAGAGATGCGTCACGCGCTGACACAAGCGCCACTCCAACAGGTCAAGACGATCGAATACGACAAGCGGGCGAGCTCGCATGGCGGGCCTCCTGGGCATGGTGCAGGTAACGTAGAAATTGCTCGGCAATGCCCGTCCAGCTCTGTTCCAGCGCGCGCAGGCGGGCGACTCTTCCTAGTCGTGCGTAATCGGCAGGGTGCTGACACAGCGTGACCGCCGCGTGTTGAAAGCCCAGCGCATCGTCGGTCGCCACGGTGATGCCGTTATGGCCACTGTGAATCAGTTCTGCGCTGGCCGCGTGGCGAAACGCCACGACCGCCAGACCGCTGGCCATGGCTTCGGTCACCACGTTGCCCCAGGTTTCAGACAGCGAGGGAAACACGAACATGTCGGCGCTGGCGTAATGGCGAGCCAGCGAATGCTTGTCTACGAAACCGGTGAAGTGGGCCTCGGGCAAGGCTTTTTGCAGCTGGCTGCGGGCCGGGCCGTCGCCGACGATGACCTGAGCCATATCGGGGCGAGCGCTGCGCATGGCTTGCAACGTTTCCTGCAGGAGCGAAAGGTTCTTCTCGGGTGCCAGGCGCCCTACGTACAGGGCTACCGGTTGATGCTCGCTGACACCCCACTGCTGACGCAGCGCGAGGTCGCGGTGGGCGGGCGAAAAGCGTTCGCCGTCGATGCCCCGGGACAGCACCTGTACGTCTTTGATGCCATCCTGGCGCAGCGCCACGGCTTGCTGCTGGGTAGGCACCAGGGTGAGCGCGCAGCCGTTATGGAAATAGCGCAAATAGCGTCGTGTCGCTTTGCTCAGCCAGGCAACCCCATAATCCTGACAGTAGTGGTCGAAGTTGGTATGCCAACCGGCCACCAGTGGCAGGTCCAGGCGCTGGGCTGCCTGGCGGGCTGCCCAGCCCAGCGGGCCCTGGGTCGCCAGATACACGACATCCGGGCGGTACTGCTGCCAAAAGCGCTGAAGCTTCCCGGGGCGGGCAAAGCCTACCTGAACGTCGGTATAGTTAGGCAGCGCAAACCGCCTGACCTGAAGTTCCCGAGTAGCGCACGCGGCGCTTCCGGGTTGACGCGGCGCCGGGCGTATCACGTCCACTGTGATGCCCAGCAACAGCAGTTCACGACACAGCCGGTTCAGCGTGTGCGCGACGCCGTTGATTTCCGGTGACCATGTTTCGCTGATGATACAGAGTCGCATGAGCGATTCATCCCTTTATCACGTTTAGCGCCATGGTGAGGCCCAACAGTGACACCGCGGCGACAGCCAGGTGAACAAGCGATGACACGCAATGTGCCCCATCTTGTGCCGCAGGAAGCAAGTATCGTTACATATACCAGGAAAGTGACTTGACCCTGACGATCTATCACACCAACGACCTGCATGGCCGCACGGATGCTTACCCGGCTCTGGTGGCCACCTTGAACGAGGCCCGGGAGACCTATGGCGAGGGGCTGCTGCTGGATGCGGGGGATATCTTCTCCGGGACGCTCTACTTCAACGAGTTTCAGGGCCAGGATGCGCTGACCTTCATGAACCTGATGGGCTACGACGCGTTCGTGCCGGGGAATCATGAGTTCGACCTGGGTGACCCTGAGACCGGTCATCAGGCGTTGGCGGCGTTCTTTGCAGGGGCAGACTTCCCCATTTTAGGCGCCAACCTGGACTTTTCGGCGTCTACCGAGTTTGCCGAGCGCCTCGGGGAGAGCATCACGGCCGATCCCCAGCCGGGGTATCTCTATGACGGCATGATCCTCGAACACCAGGGGGAGCGTATCGGGATCTTCGGGTTGAGCACCCAGGATAGCGACGCCACCTCCAGCCCGGGCCAGGCCACCATTGGTGAGTATCGTCAGGCGGCCCACGACGATGGCCGCCATACCATCGTGGGGCATACCGACTGGGAAATGTTGCGCGATCACGTGGTGTCCCATGGCGAGGTGTTTTACCAGCCTCAAGGTCGTATTGTCGATATTGCCCAGGACGAATAGTCACTTCATCGCCCTGGGCAAGCGGTAGGCTCAGCCGGTGCGCTGCCCCGTGGTGGCATTGAACGGGTGCAGGGCACCGGCGGTGACGTACAGGTTGAGCGTCTCGCCCTCCTGAACGGGAGGCTGGCCTGCGGTTTTCAGTACCGTAGGCTGTTGGCGGTCGGCCAGATGCACGTACAGGTGGCTTTCGGCCCCGGCTGCTTCGTACAGCATCAGCGTGGCTCGTAGCGCGATATGCGGCTCGGCAGGCGGTGTCAGCAGCAGGTCATCCGGGCGAATACCCAGGGTGTCCGTGCCTTCCGGCAGCTGGCTCAATATCCCTTGATGGTCCTGAGGGGCCAGATAGGCCAACGGCAGGATGTTCATGGCAGGGGAGCCGATGAACTGGGCCACGAACAGCGTGGCAGGCCGCGTGTAGATCTCCATGGGCGTGCCTACCTGCTCGATATTGCCTGCGTTCAGCACCACCAGGCGGTCGCCCAGGGTCATCGCTTCGAGCTGGTCGTGGGTGACGTACAGGCTGGTGGTCTTCAGGCGACGCTGCAACTGCTTGATCTCGACGCGCATCTGCACCCGCAGCTTGGCATCCAGGTTGGAGAGCGGCTCGTCGAACAGGAAGGCCGAAGGCTCGCGTACCAGTGCGCGTCCCATGGCCACGCGCTGGCGCTGGCCACCTGAAAGCTTGCGCGGTTTGCGCTCCAGGTACTCCTCGATTTCCAGCATTTTGGCGGCGGCGCGCACGCGCTGGTCGATGTCATGCTTCTTGAAGCCACGGTTTTTCAGGCCGTAGGCCAGGTTGTTGTAGACCGTCATGTGAGGGTAGAGCGCATAGTTCTGGAACACCATGGCGATGTCCCGCTCGGCTGGCTCCAGCCGATTGACCACCCGCTCGCCGATCTTCAACGTGCCTTCGGTAATGGTTTCCAACCCGGCCACCATGCGCAGCAGGGTCGATTTACCGCAGCCGGAAGGCCCCACCAGTACCACGAATTCACCATCTTCGATGTGCAGGTCGATGCCTTTGACGGCTGCCACGTTACCGGCGTAGGTTTTCTTCAGCCCTTCCAGGGTAATGCTGGCCATGGTTACTTCTCCGTCTCGGTCAGGCCTTTCACGAACAGGCGTTGCATAAACAGGATCACCAGCACCGGCGGCAGGGCCGCCATCACGACGGCCGCCATGATCAAGTGCCATTGGGGATTTTCATCGGAGGTCATGCGCTGAATGCCCATCACGATGGTGTAGTAATCCGGGTTGGTGGTGATCAGCAGCGGCCACAGGTACTGGTTCCAGCCGTAGATGAACATGATCACGAACAGCGCCGCGATATTGGTGATCGAGAGCGGCATCAGAATGTCCTTGAAGAACTTCAGCGGCCCCGCGCCGTCCACCCTGGCGGCTTCCAGCATCTCTTCAGGGATGGTCATGAAGAACTGGCGAAAGAGAAAGGTAGCGGTGGCCGAGGCAATCAGCGGAATCGACAGCCCGGCAAAACTGTTGAGCATCTTCAGGTCGGCCACCACCTGGAAGGTGGGGATGATGCGCACCTCCACCGGCAGCATCAAGGTGATGAAGATCAGCCAGAAGAACAGCATCCGAAAGCGGAAACGGAAATAGACGATGGCAAACGCGGACAGCAGCGAGATGGACAGTTTGCCCAGCGTAATGGCCATGGCCATCACGAAGCTGTTCCACAGCATGGTGCCTGCCGGTGGCGCGCCCGCGTTGGAAACGCCGGACTGCCACATGCGCGTGTAGTTTTCCAGGCCGTGGCTGCCGGGCAGCATGGGCAGCGTGCCGCGCAGCAAGTCGCCGGGGGCCTGGGTCGAGGCCACCAGCGCCACGTACACCGGAAATACCACCACGGCAACGCCCAGGATCAGCGTCAGATGGGCCAGGAGGTTGGCCCAGGGGCGGTTTTCAACCATAACGAAACTCCTCACAATCCGCCTGGGTCAGTAGTTGACCCGGCGCTCGATGAAGCGGAACTGAACGATGGTCAGGGCGATCACGATGGCCATCAGAATGACCGACTGCGCCGCCGAAGAGCCCAGGTTCAAGCCTACGAAGCCATCGGCATACACCTTGTACACCAGGGTGTTGGTGGCCTGTGCGGGGCCGCCCTGTGTCGTGGCGTGGATAATGCCGAAGGTATCGAACATCGCGTACACCACGTTGACCACCATCAGGAAAAACGTGGTGGGGGAAAGGAGCGGAAAGACGATGGTCCAGAAGCGCTTGATGGGGCTGGCCCCGTCGATGGCGGCGGCCTCGATCAACGACTGCGGGATGGACTGCAAGCCCGCTAGAAAAAACAGAAAGTTGTAGGAAATCTGCTTCCAGGCGGCGGCAAAGATCACCAGCAGCATGGCGTCGCTTCCCGACGTGCGGTGGTTCCAGCGGTAGCCCACCATGTCGAGCATGTAAGGCACGATGCCGATGGAAGGATTGAAAATGAACCACCACAGCACTCCGGCAATGGCGGGCGCAATGGCATAAGGCCATACCAGCAGGGTGGTGTAGGCGCTGCGCGAACGGATCATGCGATTCACCGTGCAGGCCAGCAACAGCGCCACCGACATGGAGAGCAGCGTGGTGCCGATGGCAAAGGTGGCCGTGACCGAAAGCGCATTGAGGTAGTTGCCATCGCTGAACAGGCGAGTGAAGTTCTCCAGGCCGACGAAGGTCGTGCGCAGGCCGAAGGCATCTTCGCGCAGCAGCGATTGATACAGCGCCTTGCCCGCCGGCCAGATGAAAAAGATCAGCGTAATGACGATTTGCGGGGCCAGCAGCGCATAAGGCAGAAAGCGCCCCGGAAAGGTCATGCGTTTGGTTTGCATAAGCAGGTTTCCGCGAGAACGGGTAGCACGTAAGGCGAGGGGTACGCGGGTCAAGGAGTACCGATGCCGAGCGATACTTGAAACGACTTCGCCGCCTGGTATTGATCAGGCGGCGAAGCGAGTGCTTACTTACTGATTGGCGGACTGGAAGTCACGCAGCAAACGATTACCCCGTTCAACGGCTGCATCGGCAGCGGCCTGACCCGATTTGTTGCCGGTCATGACGGCTTCCATCTCTTCGGAAATGATGTCGCGAATCTGCACGAAGTTGCCGAAGCGCAGGCCCTTGGAGTTTTCGGTGGGCTCGTTCAGCGTCATCTGTTTGAGCGAGATATCCGCGCCTGGGTTCTCGTCGTAGTAGCCCTGCTCGACGCTCAAGTCCCATGCCGCCTGAGTGATCGGCAGGTAGCCGGTTTGCTGGTGCCACTTGGCCTGCACTTCGGGCTCTGAAAGGTACTCGAAGAAGGCAGCAACGGCCTCGTACTCTGCATCGCTATGGCCTTGCAGTGCCCATAGCGTGGCACCCCCGATAATCGAGTTCTGCGGTGCGCCGTCGACATCGGCATAGTAGGGCTGCATGCCGAAGCCTACCTCGAAGTCGTCGTTGGCTGCCACATCTGCCCGTGAGGCCGATGAGCCGAAGAAGATCGCGCACTCCTGGGAGTAGAACATGGGTTCGGCATCAGGGCCTGAACCGGGGCCGCCCCATTTGTAGGCACCTGCGTCCTGCCAGGCTTTCAGGTTGTCCCAGTGGCGGGCCACCAGGTCGTTATTGAAGTTCAGCTCGGTGTCCAGGCCACCAAAGCCATTTTCCAGAGTGCCCAGCGGCGAGTTGTGCATGGCGGAGAAGTTCTCCAGCATCACCCAGCTTGGCCATGAAGAGGTGAAGCCACAGCGTGCGGCACCCGACTCGGTGATCTGGGTGGCCTGTTCGGCCAGTTCTTCCCAGGTCTGTGGCGGCTGTTCCGGGTCCAGGCCAGCGGCTTCGAACACATCCCGGTTGTAGTACATGATGGGCGTCGAGGAGTTGAACGGGAACGACAGCATGTTGCCGTTGGTGTCCGTGTAGTAGCCCACCACGGCGGGCAGGAAGGCATCCGGGTCGAAGGCACGGCCGTGGGCTTCCATCAGCTCGTAGACCGGGTAGATCGCACCGTCGGCGTTCATCATGGTGCCGGTGCCGACTTCGAATACTTGCAGGATGTGGGGCTGTTCGCCTGCACGGAAGGCCGCGATCGCGCCAGTCATCGTTTCGGTGTAGTTGCCCCGATAGCTGGGGGTGACGCGGTAATCGTCCTGGGAAGCATTGAAGTCTTCGGTCATCTCTTCCAGCAGGTTACCGAGCTGACCTCCCATGGCGTGCCACCACTGAATGTTGGTCGTGGCCTGGGCCGACAGGCTGAAAGTGGCCGTCGCCACCCCGAGGGCAAGAGCATGCAACGTGAAACGAGACATAACGACTCCTTGTAGGTCATGCGCAGTACGTTTGTTGAATTTTTTGGGTGCACTACACAGTAGAAAGTGTAGATGACGCTTTCATGAACGCACGGTGAAGTTGTCGTGACGGTCAGCATTTCCAAATGCCCATGGCGGTGCTAGGGTGGCCAAAAGCCTGCACAGCGAGAGCACTATGAGCGATGTCACCACGCTACTGACCAGACTGGTCGCCTTCGATACCACCTCCAGCGCGTCCAATCTGGCCCTGATCGAATTTGTCGAAGCGCACCTGACCAAGGCTGGCGTCGCTTCCGAGCGGGTGATGAGCCCCTGTGGCACCAAAGCCAACCTGATTGCGCGCATCGGCCCTGATGCGCCCGGCGGGGTGATGCTTTCCGGGCATACGGATGTGGTGCCCGTCGTAGGGCAGCCGTGGAGCAGCGACCCGTTCACCCTGCGTGATGGGGGCGATGGTCGGTTGTATGGGCGAGGTACCTGCGACATGAAAGGGTTCATCGCCTGCGCGCTGGCCATGGTGCCCGAGTGGGTCAAGGCGCCTTTGCAGCAGCCTGTCTACCTGGGCTTTTCCTATGACGAAGAGATCGGCTGTGTTGGGGCGCCGAGTCTGATCAAGCGCTTTTATGAGCACTACTCCACCACGGCACGGGTCATCGTCGGCGAGCCGACCAGCATGCAGCCAGTGGTTGCCCAGAAAGGCGCCACCAACCTGCGCACTACCGTAGTGGGGCGCGAGGCCCACAGCAGCCAGGTGAACCAGGGCACCTCGGCGATTCATGTGGCGGCCAGGCTGGTCACTTTCATCGAGGACACCATGGCCACGCTGGTCGAAGAAGGACGCGTGGACGAGGCGTTCAACGTGCCGCATACCAGCCTGCACGTGGGCAAGATCAAGGGGGGCACGGCCATCAACATCATGGCGCGGGAGTGCCAGTTCGAGTGGGAGATACGCCACCTGCCCACGGAAACCTTCGAAGAGGTGTATGCCCGCTTCAGCGACTACTGCGCCACGCTGAGTGAGGCCCTGGCGGCTCAGGGGAAAACCGTCGACATCACCACAGAGCCCTTGAACGTGACGGTGCCCGGGTTGGCAAACCGTGACAACCAGCAGGTGCTGCAATTGGCAGAAGCGCACCTTCCGGCAGGCTGTTGCCAGCATGCCGTGGCCTACGCCACCGAGGCTGGCCAGTTTCAGGGGCAGGGGCTGCAGACGATCATTCTGGGGCCGGGCAGCATTGCCCAGGCGCATCAGCCGGATGAGTATATCGAGGTCTCACAGCTCGAGGCATGCCAGCAGTTCATGCAGCGCTTGGGTGGCTCCCTGCAATCGGCCTATCAAGCCGATGACCATGCCTGAAGTCGAGCGCTCACGCCCATAAAAAAACATCCGCCCGGTGACGCGGCGGATGTTTTCATGATGCTTTAGAGCGATCAGTGCTGAGGGTAATGCTCTTCTT
>NZ_LFGT01000016.1:34544-47312 GCF_002078115.1 Halomonas sp. BC2
GACTAAGTAGCATGAGGCACCCCCGATGAACGCGAAGCAAACCGAACGGCGACGGCAGCGTGGCTTATGGTCTTCATCGAGCGGCTGGGGGGCCATCGTGCTGTTGGGGTGGCTAAGCCTTTTCGTGGGCGCCTCTGCCCATGGCCAGACGCAAACGGAGCCTTACCCTGCCACGGACATGACGCTGGTGCTGCCCTACGGGGAAGGCGGCGCAACGGATGTCTTGTTCAGAGCCATTGCCGAGCGTGCCCAGGTCGCGCTACAGGCCCCCATCGTCGTCGTGAACATGCCCGGCAGCGGGGCCACGCTGGGGGCGCAGTTCGTCAAGGAATCCCCGCCCGATGGTTACACCGTACTGGGCAGCCATCAAACCATCGACCTCGCCTACCTGTCGGGGCTTTCCAACTTTTCGCATGAGGCATTCGCCCCCATTGCCCTGCTGACCCGCACCGTGAACATGCCGGCCACCTATGCAGGTCACTCGGTCAGCAGTGCTTCCCAGATTGCCGAAAAGGTGCGCGAACAGCCGGGCAAGCTGCTGTTCGGGGTGATTCCCAACTCAACGGACCACTTTTTTTGGCTACACTTCTTCGCGCAGGCCGGTATCGATGCCAGCGATGTACAGTTCGTCCAATATCCTGATACCGGTGCCCAGGTCGTGGCCTTGTTAGGCAGAGAGCTTGATTTTGCCATGCTCAACCTGCCGTCTGCAGGCACCCTGTTTGCGTCGGGTGCCCTGGTGCCTCTGGGCGCTGCCAGCGAGCAGCGTCTTGCGGCGCTACCGTCCGTGCCGACGCTTCTGGAGCAGGGCATCACGCTGGTCAATACCACGGACCGCGGTTTGCTTGCTCCCTTGAACACGCCTCCTGAACGGCTGGCCAGCATTGCCACCGCCTTCCGTCAGGCGCTGGAAGCGCCTGACTTGGCACGTCGCTTGATGGACACCCACGGCTCTCTGGTGGACTTTCGCCCGCTGGAGGCCTATGGCCAGTATCTGGATGAGCAGTATCAACAGTTGGAAAGCCTGACCCAGCGGTTAGCGTTCGAGCGCTAGCCAGACCATCGACCGGAGCCTCCACGTCCCATGCCCTTGAATACTCGTGATTTAGCCGCCGAGACGCTACTGCTGCTGGTGTCAGCGACGCTCCTGTGCATGGGCGCCACCAGCCTGTTGGTGGGGCTGGTGCTGCCACAAGTGGTGTTCGGCCCGATGCTGGTGCCGGATGCCGCGCTGGCGACGCTGCTGATCGGCGTTAGTTTACTGGCCACGCTGTGCCAGTGGCGCGTGTTGAGACTGGCAAGTGCCGGGGGCTTGACGCTGCTGCTGCTGTACACCTTGCTGCACAACCTGATGGCGCAGGGCGTCAGCGAATCATGGGTCACTGGGCAGCCGCGCATAACCAGCTTGGCGGCGGCAGTGTTGCTGATGATCAATGTCTGCCTATGGCGCGGGGTCGAAGGGGTAGCAAGACAGCGCTGGTGGCGCGCGGCAGGCATAGGTTTGCTGCTGTTTGGCGGTGTGGTGGTTCTTCAGTTATGGCGTCCTCAGGCAAACCAGGTGACGCTATTCACCTTCTCGCCTCTGGCGGTACTAGTGTTCATCGTGCTATTGGCGGTTGCGCTGTTGGTGGCCGGCTGGCGGCAGCGTCATGAGCGGCTCAGCCCGGGCCGCTTGACCGTGGTGGTCGGGTTGGCAGGGGTGTTGGCCAGTAGTCTGGCGTGGTTGCTGCTGAGCATGCATCAACGCTCTTCCATCGAGCAGCAGGCGGGTTATCTGCTGGATAGCGTGCAGCTCAATGCCGAGCAGGTGATGACGGAAAGGCTGCTGTTGATGCAGCGTATGGCCGAACGCCTGGCAACGGTAGAGGGCCAACCGCGTGACGTGTTGTTGACCCGCGACGCCCAGAACTATTTTCGTGACACACTCAGCCTGCATGCGATTGCACTGATGGATGCGTCGGGAGTGCTGTCATGGTCGCAGGGACGCAGGCACACCAGCGATATCTGGCTGCTGGAGCAACTGAGCACTCCGTCTGTCCAGGCATGGGCCGATATTCCGTTCGATCGTCCGCGCCTCTTGATACCGGACAGCCTCCAGCCTAATAACGTGATTATGCTGATCCCCATCCCGGATAGTGCACAACGGTTGCTGGCTTCGTTCAACCTGGGCGAGCTGCTGAGTAATGAATTGCGCCTGGCACTTGGGCCGTTTCATGTGGATGTCAGCCGCCTTCAGCACCGTCTGGTGCGGCTGCACCCTTCCGGGTTCACGGTCGATGATGGCGAAGCCTCCACACTGATGCTGGCATCTCGGCATATGGGGTTGCCGGGGGGGATCAACCTCATGCTGAGCGCCTATCCCGGCCAACACTACAACTGGGCACTGTTGGGCGTGATGCCGCTGAGCGTCACGCTGGGTGGGCTGGTGATGAGCTGGCTGCTGGCGTTCAGCGTGGGGTTGGTGGGCGCGAGCGTCACCCGGGCCAAAGAGCTGGCCGAAGCGCGCCACTCCCTGGCCGACAGCGAGCAGCGCTATCGTTCGCTGTTTGCGCACCACCCCGACGCCATTTTTGCCGTGGATCCCGAAGGGCGTTTCATCGAAGCGAATGCAACCTGCGGGCGTGTGACCGGCATTCCTCGGGAAGAGGTCTTGCAGCGTCACTTTGCCAACGTTGTCGACCCTGACGACGTCACGCATGTGGCGCAACAGTTTCAGCAGGTGCTGGGCGGTGAAATCGCGCGCTTCGAAGTCTCGCTGCGCCACCGTGATGGCCAGCAGCGCTTGCTGGATGTGATCGGTATTCCGATCACGGTCAATGGTCGAGTCGACGGAGTGTACGGCATTGCACAGGACGTCACCGCAAGCCGCGCCCAGCAGACTCGCCTTCGGACTCTGGAGCGCAGCGTGGAAGCCAGCGTGAACGGCGTGCTGATTGCCGATGCCCGCGCACCGGATTTGCCCATCATCTACGCCAACCGTGCATTTAGCGTGATGACCGGCTACTCGCTGGAAGAAGTCACGGGGCAGAACTGTCGTTTTCTACAAGGGCCGGAGAGCGACCCGGATATGGTGGAGAGGCTGCGCCACGGTATCCAGCATCAGCATGAGACCCACGTCACGCTGTGCAATTATCGCAAGGATGGCACGCCGTTCTGGAACGATCTTTACGTCGCGCCGGTGCGCGATCAGGAAGGCGTGGTGACCCACTTCGTCGGGGTGCAGCACGATATTTCCAAGCACAAGGCCTACGAGGCACGTTTGGCTTACCATGCCACCCATGACGACCTGACTCGCTTGCCTAATCGCATGCATTTCGAAGAGACGCTGCAGGCAGAGTTCGCCCAGGCCCAACAGGGGGAGCATGCCATTAGTGTGCTGTTCGTGGATCTGGACGATTTCAAGCCGATCAACGACAGCCTGGGCCATGCCGTGGGAGATCAGGTATTGATCGAAGTAGGCCAGCGGCTGAAGGCGGCACTGCGCCAGGAAGATACGGTGGCCCGCTTGGGCGGTGACGAGTTCGTGCTGCTGATTTCGTCGGTCAGTGACGAAAAGCAGGTGATCGACATCGTCGAGCGCCTGTTGCCCGCCCTGGCTCGCCCTTACTGCATCGATGGCCACGAGCTGTACCTGACGGCCAGTGTCGGCATCGCCATCAGTGGGCCGACCACACCCCAGCCACAAAGCTTGATTCAGCAGGCAGACATGGCGATGTACAAGGCCAAGCAGCAAGGGCGCAATGCGTATGCCTGGTTCAGTAACGACATCAACGAGCTGGCCAGCGAGCGCGTCATCCTGCGCAACGACTTGCAGGAAGCCATCGAGCATGATTGTCTGGAGCTGCATTATCAGCCGCTGTTCGACCGTTCGGGTAATATCGTCAGTGTCGAGGCGCTGGTGCGCTGGCGGCACCCTGTGAAAGGCTATATCTCTCCTGCACGTTTCATTCCGCTGGCCGAAGCAACGGGGCAGATCATGCCCATCAGCGAGTGGGTCCTGCAGCGTGCCTGTAGCGACATGCTGAGCCTGCAGCAAAAGGGGTTGGGAAGCCTGAAGGTGGCGGTCAATCTCTCGCCTTTGCAGTTTCATCGCGCAAGCTTTCTGGCGACGCTGCGCCAGACGCTCTCGTCGACCGGTCTTCCTGCCGAGCAGCTGACGCTGGAACTGACCGAAGGCATCCTGATGAACAACACCGAGGCGGCAATTGGTATTCTGCATGCGCTGCGCAGCATGCAGGTGAGCGTCGCCATTGATGACTTCGGCACCGGCTACTCGAGCTTGAGCTATCTGAAACACCTGCCCATCAGCACCATCAAGATCGATCGCAGCTTCATCAACGAGCTGATTCACAGCGATGACGATGCCGCCATCGTGCAGGGCATCATTTCCATGGCCCACCATTTGGGGCTTGGCGTGGTGGCCGAAGGGGTCGAGAATGACGCCCAGCACCAACGTTTGATGACTTACCGCTGTGACATGTTCCAGGGCTTCGGGCTGGCCAAACCCATGCCGCTGGCGGAGCTCGAAAACATCATGGCGGCATTCACGGCTTCGACCACCTCTGGCTGACGAGAAAACATGGCGTTGACCACCACGACCTGGTACCTGTATCTGCTGGAGTGTCGGCGAGGCACCTATGTGGGCATCACCAATGATTTGACGAAGCGCTACCAGGCCCACCGAACCGGCAAGGGCGCGCGCTATACCCGTGCGCACCCGCCCACGGCGCTCTTGGGGGCGCAGCCGTTTCCTGATCGCGCCACGGCCAGCCAGGCCGAGTACCGCTTGAAACAGCGCACCCCGGATCAAAAGCGCCACTGGGCCCGCCAATGGCCGGTCGAAGGGTGGCACCCGGAAAGCGAGTAAACACACCATGGCAACAGGAGCCTTCATGCGTACGTTTTTTCCGAGGATAGCCGTCTGCGTCAGGCGCGCAGTGAACTGCACGATGGCACGCTGGTCAGCCCCTTCGAATGCCCGGCGCGCATGGATCTCGTGCTGGCGGCGCTGGCGCAGGCCAATATCGAGGTGCAGGCGCCGCAGGCCTATGGGCTCGACCCCGTGCTGGCGGTGCACGATGCAGACTACGTGGCGTTCCTGGAAGGCTGCTGGCAGGCATGGCAGGCCGCCGGTCATGAAGGCGAGGCCATTCCCAATATCTGGCCAGCGCGGACCCTGCGCGGCGACCGCATACCGCGCTCGGTGAGCGGCCAGCTGGGCTACTATGCACTGGCCGCCGAAACCTCGATCAGCGAGGGGACGTTTGCGGCGGCCATGGCCAGCAAGGACACTGCGCTGGCCGCCGTGGAGCATACGCTGACCACCGGCGAGCCCAGCTTTGGGCTGTGCCGCCCGCCCGGCCATCACGCAGCCTTCGATCAGTTCGGCGGCTACTGCTTCTTCAATAATGCCGCCATTGCTGCCCAGCGGGCCCTGGCCAGCGGCATGCATCGCGTGGCCGTGCTGGACGTGGACTTTCATCACGGCAACGGTACCCAGCAGATTTTCTACCAGCGTGACGATGTGCTGTTCGCTTCCCTGCATGGCGACCCCGACGTGACCTTTCCCTACTTTTCCGGCTATGCCGACGAAACGGGGGAGGGTAAGGGAGAGGGCTACACGCTGAACTACCCGCTGCCGCCCGGTACGTCGGTGGCGCGGTGGATGGCGGCGTTGGACGATGCCTTGACCCGGATTGCCCAGGCCGAGTGTGAGCTGGTGGTGGTGTCGCTGGGCGTGGACATCTTCGAAGGCGACCCGATCAGCGCTTTTACCTTCCAGCACGCCGACTTTACGGCCCTTGGCCAGCGGCTGGCCCAGTGTGGTTTGCCCTGCGTCTTTTTACTGGAAGGGGGCTATGCAGTGGGAGATATCGGTGTCAATGTGGTCAATGTCTTGCAGGGCTTTGGTGCGGGTGCGAGATGACAACGGCACCAAATTCGGGCAGTCTTATGCCTTTTTAGCCTATCAATGATGGCGGGAGCGTGTCGTGGCAGTCTACGGCGGAATACAGGCACATGAAGTGGAGCGTTGGCTGAATGCCCTCACCAACGCGGCCTATGACCGACGCTGCCCGCTCTCCCAAGTGCATGGCGGCAATGCCCGTGCACGCATTGCGCGTCAGGACCTCATTTATTTGGCCACCTCGTTTCGCAGCGGTGAACGCACTCGCGACGCCGTCGCCGACGGCTTGAGCCGCTGGTGCCAGCACTACCTCAGCGAAGCGGAATGGTACGTGCTGGTGGGCGGTCGCAAGCCGCCCTCCTCGAACGTTACCAGCACCGCACCTCTCGCGGGTCAGCCCCGTGATGCCCAAGCCGGTAGCGAGTCTGCCGCCCCTTCCGAGGATGATGCTTCCTTGGAAGATCCCTTCGTGGACGACGCGCTAGACGCGCTTTATCAACACCGAGTGGGTTAACCCACGCCATCCAGCGCTGTTACAATGGATGCATGAACAGTGCTCATGCCGTTTCGGCCACCGCCTCCCTCGATGACCCTTTTTACTACCTGGCGAATTTCCGCTTCGTGGTCGATTGGGTGCAGTCGCGTCACGGCGATTTGCTGAGTGCCGAGGAGCATCACGCCCTCCAGCAATGGTCACGGCTGCCGCGGGCTGCTCAAGCGCTGCTGGTACGCATGGTGATGCGCAAAGGCGAGCTGTTCCGCATCGATAAGCTCAGCTATCCCGAGATTGGCGACACCCAGCAGGCACTGGCCCCGCTACTGGCCCAAGGGTGGGTCGACGAGACACCGCCGTTGAGCATCGAGGCGCTATTTCGGCTGCTGCGCCTCAGCGAGCTGCGCGACGCCCTGCAACCGATGATCCTTGAGCTGGGCATCGCCCCCAGGGCGACCAAACGCGAACTTCAGGCGGCACTGACACCAAGGCTTACCGAGGCGCGCCCGCTGCAGCAGTGGTGGCCAGAGGCCACCACGAACATCGTGCGCCTCGACATCATGGCGCTATGCGACCGCCTGCGGCTGATGTTCTTTGGCAACCTGCGCCAGGACTGGGCCGAATTCGTGCTCACCGAGCTTGGCTTGCAGCGTTTCGAACAGCTTCCGCTCTCTTCGGATTCGCGTGCATTTCAGCGCCGCGAAGAGGTCGATACCTATCTCACGCTGCACCGCCTGCGCGAGCGCCTGGAGAGCGGCGAGGCGCCGGGAGTGCTCGCCACTGACGTGCCCGCTGCCTTCGGCAACCGCTGGCTGGACGCCCGCCGCTCGCGACTGCTGCTGACCCTGGGGCACACGGCAGAGCGCAGCGGTGAGGCGGCCCTGGCCCTGGCGCTATATGCCGAGTCCAGCAACAGCGAAGCGCGCATTCGTCGACTGCGAGTGCTGGAGCGCCTGGGCTGCTATCAGGAGGCTTACGCGCTTGCCGAGGCGTCGCTCGATCAGGCAGGCGAGAGCGAAGCCCAGGCGCTGGGACGCCTGCTGCCACGCCTGACGCGCAAGTTGAATTTGCCCGCCCCATCGGCCGCGAAAGCCGTCGATGCCCCCACTTACGTGCTGGCGCTGCCCGGGCCTCAGCCGGTGGAGCGCGCCGTTGCCGAGCACTTATCCACCGCCCGTGCGCCGGTCTTCTATGTGGAAAACTGCCTGATCACGGGGCTGTTCGGCCTGCTGCTCTGGCCAGTCATTTTCAAGCCGCTGCCAGGAGCGTTCTTTCACCCGTTCCACAGCGGGCCTGCGGACCTCTACCGCGAAGACTTCGTGGGCCAGCGCCAGGCAGAGATCGACGCCTGCCTGGCGCAGCTGGAGGATGGCCGCTACCGCGCGACGATTCTGGCTACCTGGCAGGACAAGCAGGGGCTTGCTTCCCCCTTCGTGCATTGGGGAGTGCTGAGCGAACCGCTGGTCACCATGGCGCTTGACTGCCTGCCCGCCGCGCACCTGCGCGGCTGTTTTACCCGCCTGCTGGGGGATCTCAAGCACAATCGCGCAGGCCTGCCGGACCTCATTCAGCTGATGCCGGAAGCAGCGGATGGCGAGCCGCGCTATCGGATGATCGAGGTCAAAGGGCCGGGGGACCGCCTGCAGGATAACCAGCGCCGCTGGATCGACTTCTTCTGCCGCCAGGAGATGCCCGTCGAGGTTTGCCACGTGCGCTGGCAGCCCCACCCATGAGCCGCTATCGCGTGGCGGTGCGTACCCTGTGTGACTTCACCGCCCGCCAGGGTGACCTGGACCACCGCTTTACGCCCGCACCCAGTGCTCAGGAGGGCATCGAGGGGCACGCTCTGGTGGCCAGGCGGCGGGAAAAGATCCCCGGTTATCTCGCCGAACTGCCGCTCTCCGCTGAGTATCAGGGGCTGCGCGTGTCTGGCCGCGCCGATGGTTTCGATGTGGCGGGCAACTGTGTCGAAGAGGTCAAGACCCATCGCGGTAGCCTGGCGCGCATGGCGGATAACCAAAGGGCGCTGCACTGGGCGCAGGTGAAAGTGTACGGCGCGCTGCTCTGTGCCGAGCGGGGCCTTGCGCATATCACGCTGGCGCTGGTGTACCTGGAGATTGCCAGCGGTCAGGAAACCCGGCTGACCTGCGAGGCCCGCGCCGATGAGCTGGAAACGTTTTTTGCCCACCAGTGCCAGCGCTTCCTGGCCTGGGCCGACCAGGAGGCGGCCCACCGCGAGCGCCGCGATGCATGGCTCGCCACGCTGAGCTTTCCCCATGCGGATTTCCGCCCCGGCCAGCGGGCACTGGCCGAGGATGTCTTCAAGGCGGCCAGCACCGGCCGCTGCCTGCTGGCCCAGGCGCCCACCGGTATCGGCAAGACCCTGGGCACGCTGTTTCCCATGCTCTCCGCGATGCCCCGCCAGCGGCTCGACCGCATCGCCTTTCTGACCATGAAAACCCCCGGCCGCCGCCTGGCGCTGGATGCCCTCACCAGCCTGCAGGCCCCCGCACAGCCGCTGCGGGTGCTGGAGCTGGTGGCGCGTGACAAGGCCTGCGAGCACCCCGGTACGGCGTGCCAGGGCGATGCCTGCCCGCTGGCAAAAGGCTTTTACGATCGCCTGCCCGCGGCCCGTCAGGCGGCGGTGGAACATGGCTGGCTAGACCGCGAGGCTCTGCGCGAGGTGGCGCTGGCGCATCAGGTGTGCCCTTACTATCTGGGCCAGGAGTTGGCCCGCTGGGCCGATGTGGCCGTGGGGGATGTCAATCACTGGTTCGATAGCCACGCGCTTTTGCACGGGCTGGCCCAGGCCAACGACTGGCGGGTGGGCCTGCTGGTGGATGAAGCCCATAATTTGGTCGAGCGTGCCCGTGGCATGTACAGCGCTGCGCTCTCCCAGCAGCGTCTGAGCTACCTGCGGCGTCACTCCCCACCGGCGCTGGCCAAGCCCTTGGCGCGCGTTGGCAGGCAGTGGCAGGCCCTCAACAAGGCGGTAGCAGACCAGGCGCCGGAGCGTCGTTATCACCTGCTGGATACGCTACCCAGCAAATTGTTGGGTGCACTGCATACCTTGGCCGGGGCGATCACGGATTATCTGGTGGAGCATCCCGACGGGGCGAGCCAGGCGCTTCAGGAGCTGCTGTTCGAGGCGCTGGCGTTCTGCCGCCTGGCAGAGCAGTTTGGCGATCATTCGCTGTGCGACCTGGACGTCGCGGGGAAGGGCAGTGCCGTCCTCGGCCTGCGTAACGTGATCCCGGCGGATTTTCTTGGCCCGCGCTTCAAGCGTGCCCACTGCGCGGTGCTGTTCTCCGCCACGCTGTCGCCCTTTCACTACTATCGTGACCTGCTGGGGCTGCCGGAGCACAGCGTCTGGCGCGAGGTGGCGTCTCCCTTCGTGGCGCAGCAGCTGGAAGTGCAGCTGCGCACGGATATCTCCACCCGTTACCATCACCGCGGGGCCTCGGTGGCGCCCATCGTGGCTACCCTGGCGGCGCAGTACCAGCGCCACCCGGGGCATTACCTGGCGTTCTTCAGCAGCTTTGCCTACCTGGAACAGGTGCTGGCTGCGTTTGCCCAGGCCCACCCGGACATTCCCGTGTTTGCCCAGACGCGCAGCATGCAGGAGGCCGAGCGCGACGCTTTTCTGGCACGTTTTACGCCCGGCGGCTGCGGCATCGGTTTTGCAGTGCTGGGGGGCGCTTTCGCGGAGGGGATCGACCTGCCCGGCGAGCGGTTGATCGGTGCCTTTGTGGCCACGCTGGGCTTGCCGCCCTTCAACGACTTCAACGAAGCGCTGAAGGCTCGGCTACAGGCGCGCTTTGGGCGTGGAGACGACTATACCTACCGTGTGCCGGGCATGGTCAAGGTCGTACAGGCGGCGGGCCGGGTGATCCGTGGCCCCGAGGACCGTGGGGTTGTGGTATTAATGGATGACCGCTTTTCCCAGGCGCGTATACGGGCGCTGCTGCCACGCTGGTGGCAGTTGGATACCCCTTGACGCTGAGTCACGTCCCCTAACCCATAACCACAAGGACCGCATTGCACCATGGCCGATCTACTCTGGTACCAGTACGTGCTCATTGGGCTGATCTTTGCCTGGAGTGGCTTCGTGCGCACCAGTTTGGGCTTTGGCGGCGCCGTGCTGGCGCTGCCGTTCTTGCTGCTGGTCAGCAACGAGCCGCTGGTCTTTCTGCCCATCATTACCATTCATCTGCTGATCTTCTCCAGCTGGATTGCCTGGAACGGGCACCGGCAGGTGCGGCAGGCGGGCAATGGAGCCGCGGTGCAAAGCAATATCGATTGGGGGTATCTGGTCAAGGCGCTGAAGATCATGATCATCCCCAAACTGGTCAGCGTGGTGGGCTTGCTGAGCATGCCAGGCTAAATCACATTTCAAGAGGAGCGGTGGTCGCATGAGATTCATCGACGCGCTGGCCAACCTGCAACGCGCAGGCCAGCTGCACAGGTCCCTTCGGCGAGCGACCCACGGCATCGTGTGGCTCGTGCTGCCGCTGGCGCTGCCTGCCATGGCCAGCTGCCCGGCAGCGTCCACCACGGACCTGGCGCACATCAAAGGCATTGGCGAGCAGTCTGCCCTCGCCGAAGGCCAGCGTGTGACCATCGATGGCGTCGTGACCGGGGAGTTTCTGGGGCGCGAGCGCCTCAGCGGGTTCTACCTGCAGCAAACCACCGAGCAGGGCTCGGTAGGCATATTCGTGTATGCGCCGGAGCTGGCCGAGCACAAGGCCGCGCAGGTAGTGGCGGGCCAGCATCTGCAGCTACAGGCGCGTACAGGAAGCTTTCGTGGCAACCCTCAGCTGCAGCGCGTCACTCAGCTGGTGACCTGTGACAGCGCAGGCGAGCTGCCCGAGCCCATTGCGTTATCCTGGCCCCAGGACGCGGCCTCGCTGGACGCCATGGAAGCGCTATTGGTCACTTTCCCCGAGCCGCTGACGGTCACCGATAACCATGATCTGGGCCGTTACGGCACGCTGGGGCTGGCCAGCGAGCGACGCTTTCGGCCGACCCATAGTGCCGTTCAGGCAGCTCCTTCGCCTGCGCCACTGCTGCTGGACGATGGCAGCTACCGCACGAACCCCGACCCCGTGCCCTATCTGAACGAGCAGGGGACGCGCCGCGTAGGCAGCACCCTCGACGGGCTGACCGGGGTGCTCACCCACGCCTTTGGCGACTACCGTTTGCACCCCACGCAAGCGGTCACGTTCACCGACAGCAACCCCCGCCCCGGCCCGCTGGAAGCACCGGGTGATGCCCTGCGGGTGGCTACCTTCAACGTCGAGAACTACTTCATCACCCTGGGGGAGCGTGGTGCCGCCAATGCGCCCGCGCTGGAGCGCCAGCGCGGCAAGCTGGCAGCGGCCATCGCGGGGCTGGAGGCGGATATCCTGGCGCTGATCGAAATAGAGAACCGCCCCGACGCGCTGACCGATCTGGTCGAGCTGTTGCACCAGCGCACGGGGATTCGCTACCAGCCGGTGGGCGAGCCCGAGCGTCATGGAACGGACGCCATTCGGGTGGCGTTGCTCTATCGGCCGGACCGAGTGGAGGCCTTGGGAGCCCTGCATATCGACCGTGACGATGCCCACGACCGACCGCCGCTGGCCGGCTTCTTCCGCAGTGTGCGAGGTGGGCCAGAGGTAGGGGTAGTGACCGCGCACTTCAAGGCCAAATCTGGCTGCCCCGCGCAGGGGGATATCGACCGTGGCCAAGGCTGCTGGAACGAACGACGTGTTGCCCAGGCGCAGGCCACCCAGCGTTTTCTGGACACCTTGCGCGAGGAAGCGGGCCACGAGCGTTTGCTGCTACTGGGGGACCTCAATGCCTACGGTGCCGAAGACCCGATCCGCACTTTGGTACATGCAGGCATGACCGACCTGATCGCGCGTCATCTCCCCGCCGAGCGCCGTTACACCTACGTGTTTCGCGGTGAGTCCGGGTATCTCGACCACGCCCTGGCCAGCGCTGAACTGGCCGAGGCCGTGCAGCAGGTGCATACCTGGCCCATCAACGCCGACGAGCCGCGTTTTTTGAGCTACGACCAACAGCCGGACGACACCCCGCCCAGCCCGTTTCGCTCGTCAGACCATGATCCCATCGCGGTGGACCTGGTATGGCCATGAAACGTGGCGGGCGCTGCTGAGGGGCGCAAAAACAAAAACGGCCACTTGCTCTAAGAGCTAAGTGGCCGTTTTCGTTGAATTCTTGGTCGGAATAGCAGGATTCGAACCTACGACCTCTGCCTCCCGAAGGCAGCGCTCTACCAAGCTGAGCTATATTCCGAAGGTTGCCAAGGCGTGCCTAACAACGGGACGCATCATACGTAGTTCAGGGGCTTTTTTCAAGCCCCTTT
>NZ_LFGT01000016.1:47523-51505 GCF_002078115.1 Halomonas sp. BC2
CGCCGGTCAGGCCTGACGCTCTACGGCGAGGCGGGCCAGCTGGGCCATGCTGTCGCGGAAGGGGCTTTCGGGCAGGGCGTTCAGCTCGGCCAGGGCCTTGTCGGCCATCTCGACGGCGCGGTCGCGGGTGTAGGTGAGAGCGCCGGTGGCGTGAATGATCTCCAGCACTTCGTCCAGTTGCTCCAGGCCGCCTTTGCGAATCACCTGGCGGATCAGCTTGGCCTGTTCGGGGGTGCCGTGCTCCATGGCGTGGATCAGCGGCAGGGTCGGTTTGCCCTCGGCCAGATCGTCGCCTACGTTCTTGCCCATGGCGTCGGCGTCGCCCTGGTAGTCCAGCAGGTCGTCGATGAGCTGGAAGGCCAGGCCGAGATAGCGGCCGTAGTACTGCAGCGCGCGCTCCTGCTCCGGGGTGGCATCGGCCAGCACCGCACCGCTGTGGGAAGCGGCTTCGAAGAGCATGGCGGTTTTGCCCTGAATGGTCTCGAAGTAGTCGGCTTCCGAGATGCTCGGGTTGCCGATGTTGGTCAACTGGAGGACTTCGCCTTCTGCGATGACACAGGTCGCGCCGGAGAGGATCGCCATGATGCGCATGGAGCCGACATCGACCATCATCTGGAACGAGCGGGAGTAGAGGAAATCGCCTACCAGCACCGAGGGCGCATTGCCCCAGGCGTCGTTGGCCGTTTTCTTGCCACGGCGCATGTGCGACTCGTCCACCACGTCGTCATGCAGCAGGGTCGAGGTGTGCATGAACTCGATCAGCGTGGCGAGGGTGATGTGCTTGTCGCCTTCGTAGCCCAGCGAACGCGCTGCCAGCAGTACCAGCAGCGGGCGCAGGCGCTTGCCGCCGCTTTCGATGATGTACTGGCCGATGGTTTCCACCAGCGGCACGCGAGAATTCAACTGCGTCACAATGGTGCGGTTGACGGCCTCAAAATCGTCGGCCACCACGGCGTGCAGCGGTGAAGGCGAAGGGCTGGCAGGCGGGGTTGAGGAGACGTTGGCTGTCATGGGTTCCGTTCATCGCGGCAGGTAAGAGAGTGGGGGTCATGCTATGGGGCTGCCTGTGAGGCGTCAAGGCATAGCGGCGCCGGGCGGGCGGCGGGGTGATTGACAAGCCCCGGTGGCCTTGTGGTAAAGCGCGATAGTCGTTATAATCCGCGACCCACTCATCATGCTCCCTGTCAGATGGCTGCCAAAAGAGGCGCCACTCGCAGCAGGTCGATAAGAGCGGAAGGCGATGAGCGTTGGTTACGCGGGGCGTAACTGGCATTAACGACAAGTCCGGAGAGCGACATGTACGCAGTTATCAAAAGCGGTGGCAAACAGTACCGCGTTCAAGAAGGTCAGACCCTCAAGCTCGAAAAAATCGAAGTCGCGACCGGCGAAACGATTGAATTCGATGAAGTGCTGCTGGTTGCAGACGGCGACGACGTGAACATTGGCGCACCTTTCATCAGCGGTGCCAAAGTTTCCGCCGAAATCGTTTCCCACGGCCGTGGCGACAAAGTCACCATCATCAAGTTCCGCCGCCGGAAGCACCACATGAAGCGTCAGGGCCACCGCCAGTGGTTCACTGAAGTCAAAATTACCGGAATTTCTGCGTAAGCAGTCACTTCCCTTTAGGAGGATTTTGCAATGGCACATAAAAAGGCAGCCGGCTCCACGCGTAACGGTCGCGATTCCGAATCCAAACGCCTGGGTGTGAAACTGTACGGTGGCCAAGCGGCAACCGCCGGTAACATCATCGTGCGTCAGCGCGGCACGCGCTTCCACGCCGGTACTGGCGTTGGCCTGGGCCGTGACCACACGCTGTTCGCTCTGAACGACGGTGTCGTCAAGTTCGAGACCAAAGGTCCGAAAAACCGTAAATTCGTCAGCATCGTTTCTGCCTAAGCAACTTAGGTTGCGCAGTGCGAAGATGACGAAAGAAAAGCCCCGCCATGGCGGGGCTTTTTTGTCTTTTCAAGCCCTTTTGCCCGTACCGGGAACAGGGTGATGCAGTCAGGGCGGCGGAAGCGGCCGGGAGAATCCAATGCAGTTCGTCGATGAAGCCTCGATCATTGTTGAGGCAGGTAAAGGCGGCAATGGCTGTCTGAGCTTTCGCCGCGAGAAATATGTGCCCAAGGGGGGCCCGGACGGTGGTGATGGTGGCCACGGGGGCAGCGTTTATCTGATTGGTGACGATGCGCTGAATACCTTGATCGATTTCAAGTTTCAGCGCTTCTACAAGGCCGAGAACGGCCAGGGCGGCATGGGTCGCCAGATGAGTGGCAAGGCTGGTGAAGACCTGCACGTCAAGGTGCCGGTGGGCACCACCGTGATCGATGAGGACACCCTCGAGGTGATCGCCGATGTGACCGAGATCGGGCAGGTCGTGCTGGTGGCGGCCGGTGGTCGTCGTGGCCTGGGTAACATCCACTTCAAATCCTCCACCAACCGCGCACCGCGCCGCACCACGCCGGGCACCGAAGGCGACCGTCGTAACCTGCGCCTGGAAATGAAAGTGATGGCGGATGTGGGCCTGCTGGGCATGCCCAATGCCGGCAAGTCGACGCTGATTCGTTCGGTGTCGGCGGCCAAGCCCAAAGTGGCCAACTACCCGTTCACCACGCTGGTGCCGAACCTGGGCGTGGTGAAGCTGGGGATGCACGAGCACTTCGTGATGGCCGACGTTCCGGGACTGATCGAAGGCGCCTCCGACGGCGCAGGCCTGGGGCTGCGTTTTCTGAAGCACCTGACCCGTACGCGGCTGCTGTTCCACGTGGTCGATGTGGCGCCGTTTGACGAGTCTGATCCGGTCGACGCTGCCAAGGCCATCGTGCACGAACTGGGCCAGTTCTCACCGGCGCTCTCCGAGCGGCCGCGCTGGCTGGTGCTGAACAAGTTCGACCTGCTGCCGGAAGAGGAGCGCGAAGCGCGGGCCCAGGCGATCATCGATGCGTTGAACTGGGAAGGCCCGGTGTTCCGTATTTCGGCGATCAGCAGCGAAGGCACCGACAAGCTGGTGCAGGCGGCGTACCGCTGGCTCACCGAGCAGCAGCGTCTGGAAAACGAAGACGAAGAGGCCCATGCCCGCGAGCAGGAGATGCGGCGCCGCATGGAAGAGGAGTCGGTGGCCCGTACCGAAGCGCGCCTTGGCCGTCGCCGCAAGCGCGATGACGAAGAAGACGATGACGATTTCGACGACGATGATTACGATGTCGAAGTAGAGTACGCCCCGTAAACGGCAGGCGTGCCGACCAGGATGAATCGCGTGAGCGCAATGGCGTGGGAGAGTCGCGACGTGGAACACAACGAGCAGTTGCCGGGCCGTGAGGCGCTGAGTAGCGCCCGCCGGATAGTGGTCAAGATTGGCAGCGCGCTGCTCACCAACGATGGTCGCGGGCTGGATGAAGCGGCCATTGGCGGCTGGGTGGATCAAATTGCTGCCCTGCACCAGCAGGGTATCGACGTGGTGCTGGTCTCTTCGGGAGCCGTGGCGGCAGGCATGGTACGCCTGGGGTGGCAGGCACGCCCCAGCGCCGTGCATGAACTGCAGGCGGCGGCGGCCGTGGGGCAGAACGGGCTCACCCAGTGCTACGAGCAGCACTTTGCTCGCCACGGCATGCTCACCGCGCAAATTCTGCTCACCCACGACGACCTCTCCAACCGCAAGCGCTACCTGAACGCGCTGTCGGCGCTGCGCACCCTGGTCGAGATGCGCGTAGTGCCGGTGATCAACGAAAACGATACCGTCGTCACCGACGAGATCCGCTTTGGCGATAACGACACCCTGGGCGCGCTGGTGGCCAACCTGCTCGAAGCCGATGCGCTGCTGCTGCTCACCGATCAGGAGGGCCTGTTCGATGCCGACCCGCGCCATCATCCTGACGCTCGATTGATTGCCGAAGGCCGTGCCGATGACCCACGGCTGGCCGCCGTGGCAGGCAGCGGCGGTGCGCTGGGCCGAGGGGGCATGAGTACCAAGGTGCGTGCCGCG
>NZ_LFGT01000016.1:52599-54899 GCF_002078115.1 Halomonas sp. BC2
CAGGGGGCCGTCGCTCATGCCATCAACGCAGCCAGAAGGCCAGCAGCGTCAGGGCAATCAACACGACCAGCGTGGCAGTGCCAAGGTGGCGGGCGTAGTGGTGCAGCATGCGAACCTCTCTCAGACGATGTCGAAGCGATCGGAAAAAATGTGCGTCGGCGGGATGCCGTGGGCAATCAGCCCGCGTTCGGCGCTATCCATCATCGGGTCTGGGCCGCAAATGTAACAGTCGGTCCGCGGGTCCAGGTCCGGCAAGACACGTTCGATCAGTGCCTCGTCCACATAGCCGGTTTCGCCCTGCCACCCTTCGTGCGGGTCGGATAGCACGTGAATCACCTCCAGCGGCAGCTCGTTGCTGAGCGTTTCCAGGTGCTCACGGAAGGTGGCTTCCTGCCAGGTCGGGTTGGCATAGATCAGCCAGATCGGGGGGGCGTTGCCCGCGTCACGAAAGCTGCGCAGCATGCTGATGAACGGGGTGATACCGATACCGCCCGCCAGCATCACGATGCCATGGGGGTTATCGGGGTTGGGGGTAAAAGCGCCGAAAGGCCCTTCGATGAAGGCACGGGTATTGGCCTTGACCTTGGGCAGGGTGCGGGTGAAGTCCCCCAGCCGCTTGGCACTGAAAGCCACCCTGCCTGGCTGTGATGCGCTGGAAACGATGGAAAAAGGGTGCTGCTGCAAGGCAAAAGGGGTATCCCCCAGGGTGATCCAGAAAAACTGCCCGGGCTGGAAGTCCAGCTGGTGCTGGCCATCTGCCTCCAGCGTCAGCGTCGTGGTGTCGCCTCGCTCCAGCTGGTTATCCACCACGCGCCAGGGCTGGCGGCGCAGCCGCCACGGCCGCAGCAGGCGAGTTTCCACCAGCAGCCCTAGCGGCAGCAGGAGCAGCAGGGCAAAGACGCCCGAGGTGACGACGCCTTGGGTGTAGCGCTGAGCCATCAGCGCATGCCCCAGCCCGCCCATGACCACGAAAGCGGTCAGGCCGCCATGCAGCAGTCGCCATGTCTCGTAACTCAACCCCAGCCGCTTGCGCCATAGCGAGGTGATCACTAGGGTCAGGCTGGCCAGCAGCAGAGCCATCAGGGCCAGGGCGCGTAGGGTGTCCTCGCGAGGGTCGAGATAGTGCAGCAGGCTGGGTTCGGCGATGAATGTCAGCGTGGGGTGCGCCAGTACCAGCAGCAGGGCACCGATCCCCAGCTGGCGATGAAACTGCAGCACGTTATCGAACCCTGCGCGGTTACCAAAGCCGTGACGGCCCGAAATCAGCGCTTGCAGCGCCATGATGCTCAGCGCCAGCGCACCGAGCAATACGCCTGCCTCGGCCAAGGCGCTGCGTGGAGCTGGCGGCGACACCAGCAGCCAGCTCACCGGCAGTAACGCCAGCACCATGTAGAGAGTGACCCAAAGCAGCGCTTGGCGGATGACGTGGTTCACGAATGCTTCTCCTTGTGCGTCCTTGCGAATGGCGAGTGTTGCCCCGTCTTCCTGTGGGTGGCTAGTCCAAGTGTGGGAAAAACCGAGCATTTCGCAAGTCTGGCCGCCAACGCGGCAGGAGCTGCTACGCTGACGGAAGGGCCATCGAGAGTCAGTATGGCCGATAGCGCCAGCATTCACCCGACAGGAGCAGCATGATGGGCAAAGGAAAATCGAAGAAACGCCAGCCGAGCAAGTCCGACTCTACAGCGTCCTCGGCGGCTGCCAAGGCGCCACAGCAGCTGACCCCCGATACCGGGGCTGCCTTGTTTGAAGACGCTCGTTCGCGGCTGGTGGCCGTGTTCGAGGCGTTGGAAATCCACCCGGATGCTCAGGCGCGTTTGATGCAGCCGAGCCTTTCATTGCAGGTCAGCGTGCCGGTGCGCATGGATGATGGCAGCCTGAAGGCGTTTCCGGCCTGGCGCGTGCAGTACGACACCAGCCTGGGACCTGCCAAGGGCGGGGTTCGCTTCCACCCGGACGTGAACCAGCATGAAGTCACCACGCTGAGCTTCTGGATGGCGGTGAAGTGCGCGGTGGTCAACCTGCCCTACGGTGGCGGCAAGGGCGGCGTTCAGGTGGATGCCAAGTCGCTGTCGTCGCTGGAGCGAGAGCGGCTGGCGCGGGGCTATATCCGCGCCATCGCCGACATCATGGGGCCCGACCGCGACATCCCCGCACCGGACGTGAATACCGATGCCACGGTGATGGGCTGGATGATCGATGAGTACGAGCACATCCTGCGCGCCCAGGCGCCAGCCGCCATCACGGGCAAACCGCTGCCGCTAGGAGGCTCGCCAGGCCGGGTGGAAGCCACTGGCCGTGGC
>NZ_LFGT01000016.1:55249-62978 GCF_002078115.1 Halomonas sp. BC2
CAAGGTGCTCGACCTGTGGGCGGCGCAGCGCGAGCGGGCGCCGGAAGAGACCACCGTGGCGGTGCAGGGCTTCGGCAACGCCGCGTACCACTTTGCCCGTTTGGCCAGTGCCGAAGGGTACCGCGTGGTCGCGGTTTCCGACTCCAGTGGAGGCCGCTATGCGGCGGACGGGCTGGACATCGAAGCACTGAAAAAGGACAAGCAGTCCCACGGCAAGCTGTCGAAAAGTCAGCAGGGGAAAGCCCTGAGTGGCGAGCAGCTGCTGGCGCTGGAGGTGGATGTGCTGGCCCTGGCCGCGCTGGAGAATCAGGTGCATGGTGACAACGTGGCCGAGGTGCAGGCAGGCGCCATCCTGGAGATCGCCAACGGCCCGCTGACCAGCGACGCCGACCGGGCGCTCGAAAAGCGCGACGTGGACGTGCTGCCCGACGTACTGGTCAATACCGGCGGGGTCGTGGTCAGCTACTTCGAGTGGTTGCAGAATCGCGCTGGTGAAAAGTGGAGTGAAGAGCAGGTCAACGAGCGGCTGGATACCCTGCTGGAGCGCGAGGCAAGCCGGGTACTCAAGCGGGCCGAGCAAGAGCAGGTGTCGTTTCGTCACGCGGCCTACTGCCAGGGCATCGAGCGGATTGCCGAGGCCATCATGGCCCGCGGCAACTGCCAGGACTGCCGCTAGTCCACGGTGTCGATGACGTCATGACGCCATGACGATGGCATGAAAAAGGCGGGCCACCAGGGCCCGCCATGCAAGGTTGCTCGCGCGTATCAGTCGCGGTCGATCTCGGTGACCTGGAACGAACCCTGACGCATCTTGATGTCCAGCTCACGACCGTTCTGATCGCGCCCTTCGATGCCGATGGTGCCGTTCTTGTCGATCTCGATCTCCTCGAACTCCATCATGCCTTCCTGGCTGGCGATATTGAGCGCCTGGCGCACATCGTCTTCGCTCATGCCCCAGGCGCCGGTGATCAGACGCTTGCGCTCTTCCTTCAGGGTATCGCCGTTATCCAGCGAGAACTCGACATCAGCGTACCACTCATCGTCCAGCCAGCCTTCGACTTCGGCGCGTCCACGGCTCTTGATGCTGATCTCTTCATAGTGCGTAAAACCATAATCGCTGGCGTAGGTCAGAATGTCGTCGATGCGGTCCACCGGCTGGGTATCGGCATACACGGTGCTGGCGGCTGCGCTCAACAGCAGGGCAGAGGCAGGAATCATCAGCATTTTTTTCATGGCGTTCATCACAAGCTCCTTTTTCACGATATGTCAGTTGAAGCGACGAGACAGTTATAGCAGCTGGGGTCTTACCGGAAGCTGACAAAGTCATTCATCTACCGTTCATGTTGACTTTGGCATGCTGGCACCATGAAAACCACGACCGCTTTCCTACGCTCCTTGCGCACCTGGCTCCGCCTTCGGGTGGTGGCCTGCGCGCTGGCGCTGGCCTGGATGGGTAACGCCATTGGCGACCAGCCCTGGCAAGCGCTGCACGGTGAAGTAGGGCGTGGCGATGTGGTGCCGCTGGAGACGATTCTGGACTGGCTGGAAGTCAACTATATGGGCGATATTCTGGAAATCGAGATCGACCGGGACGACGGGCTGGTGGAGTATGAGATCAAGATGCTGGGCCCCCAGGGCCAGGTGGTCGAGTTCGAGTTCGATGGTCACAGCGGCCAGTTGATGAAGATCGAAGGTGTCCGCATTCGCGAGATGCAGCGTAACCCCTGAAAGGATGGCGTGATGAAGTGTTTGCTGGTAGAGGATGACCAGGCGCTTGCCCGTGAGCTGAGCCAGGCCCTGCGTGAAGGCGACTGGATCGTCGAACGAGCCGAAAATGGTCAGGAAGCCGACTTTCTGGTGCGTACGGAAGCCTACGATACGGTGATTCTGGACATCGGCCTGCCGGATGGCGATGGCACCCGCTGGCTCTCTTCCTGGCGGGAAGATGGCATCGACCTGCCGGTGCTGATCTTGACCGCTCGTGAGCGTTGGGCCGACAAGGCCGCAGGCTTTACCGCCGGAGCCGATGATTACGTGACCAAGCCTTTCGAGCCCGCTGAAGTACTGTTTCGGCTGCGCGCTCTGGTGCGACGCACCCATGGCCACGCCCATCCGGTCTTGCGGGTAGGCGAGCTGAGCCTGGATACCCACACCCAGCACGTTACCCTGGTGGGCAGGCCCGTCAGCCTGACCGCCCAGGAAACCCGTCTGCTGAGTTATCTCATGCATGCCGCGCCGCGGGTAGTAAGCCGCAGCGAGCTCTCGGAGCACGTCTATGACCGTGACCACGAGCCCGACTCCAACGTCATCGACGTGCAGGTCAGCCGCCTGCGACGCAAGCTGGGTGCCTGGCGTATTGCCACCCTGCGCGGCCAAGGCTATCGCCTGCTGGCCGATGAGCCTGACACACCATGAGCGCTGCCGGGCAGCCTTGGCGGCAACGCTGGGCCAGCCGCTCCATTCATCTGCGCTTGCTGCTGGCAGCGCTGCTGATCGTACTATTGGCCCTGCCGGTGGCGGGTGGGCTGCTGGCCCATCACTATCGTAGCGCCGCAGTGAGCGCGTTCGACGAGCGTCTCGAAGCAACCCTCAACGTGATCATTGCCGGGGTCGCCTACGACCCCCTGAGTGAACAGCTGCGCTACGAACGTGGCTTGGGCGATCCCCGTTTCGAGCATGTGTTTTCGGGCTGGTATTGGCAAATCACCGACAGCGAGCAGCACACGGTAGCGTCGCGCTCGCTATGGGATCAGCGGCTGCCCGTGACCCACAGCGAACAGCTCTCGGCGCGTACCGTGCCGGGGCCAAGAGGGCAGCAGCTGAGAGTGGTGGAGCGGGATATCTATCTGGCCCCCCTGGAATCGCCTTTGCACGTTAGCGTGGCCGCCCGGGACGATGTTCTGGTGGCCGAGATTCAGGCTTTTCAGCGTCTGCTGTGGCTAGGCTTGCTGGGGCTTGGTGCCGTGTTGCTGGGAGTGCTGGCGCTCCAGGTGCGCTGGGGGTTGGCGCCTTTACGCCGCATGAATGCCAACCTGCGCGACGTGGAGCAGGGACGGGCAGCGCAACTGGATACCCGGCTGCCGCAAGAGTTGGCCACCCTGGCCAGCTCCATGAACGCCGTATTGGCGCGCGACCAGCGGCTGATCGAGCGCGGTCGCTATACCGCCGGTAATCTGGCTCATGCCCTCAAGACGCCGCTCAGCGTCATGCGCCTGCTGGTGAAGCAGCTGCCCAGCGACAGCCGAGCCACCTGGGACGTAGAGCTTTCGCGTATCGACAACGCGGTGCGTCACCACCTGGCCCGGGCCTCGGCGGCCGGGGACAGCGGGCGTTTCGCCGCCATTGACCTGCAGGCCACCCTGGCGCCGCTGATGAACGGGCTGGCGCGTCTCGCTCAGCGGCGGCACATCACCCTGACGCAGCGTGTGGATAGCCAGATGCGAGTACACATGGACGACCAGGACCTGCAGGAGATGGTGGGCAATTTACTCGATAATGCCCTGCGCTGGGCCAGCCAGACGGTGCATGTGAGCTTTCAGGCGCAGCAAGGCGTATTGAGGCTCACGGTGAGCGATGACGGCCCCGGCATGACCGCCGAGGAGTGCCAGGCGGCGGTGCAGCGCGGCAAACGGCTGGATGAGCAGCGCTCCGGGAGCGGGCTGGGGCTGGCCATCGTGGCCGATCTGGTGGCCCTGTATGGCGGACAGATGCGCCTGCAGCGCGCCGAAGCGGGCGGGCTGCAGGTGGTGATCGAACTACCCGTGCTGGCATGAAGGGGCCAACCGATGGTTCGTCATGAAAATGTCATGTAAATGACGCACGCTTGCTGCCCTGGCACCTTCCTGATGGAGTTGACAAGTCATAGGGATCGTTGACGTTTGACAGGGCAGCAGGCACATGACCGCACAAGAAACCCAGTGGCTTCACCAGATTATCGCGGCAGAAGAGCTGCACGTACTTTTTCAGCCCATTGTCGATGCCAATCAGCAGGCCATTTATGGCTACGAAGCGCTGATTCGTGGCCCCAGCACCTCTCCGTTGCATTCACCGCTAAGGCTGTTCGATGTGGCGACCCAGGCCGGGCTGCTGGTGGAGCTGGACCTGCTTTGCCGACGGCTCGCCATTCGCCGTTTTGCCGAACTCGCACTCCCTGGGCTGCTGTTCCTCAACGTCATGCCGCTGACCATCGTCGAGCGTGATTTCCGCGAGGGGCTGACGCTGGGCTTCATTCAGGAGAGTGGCCTGCCGCCTGAGCGGGTGGTGATCGAGCTGACCGAGCACGTGCCCATCCACGATTACGACCTGATGCGCCAGGCGGTGGCCCACTACCGCGACATGGGGTTTCAGGTGGCCCTGGATGACCTGGGGGCCGGTCACTCCAGCCTGCGTCACTGGGCGGAGCTGCGCCCGGATTTCGTCAAGCTGGACCGCCATTTCATTTCCGGCATCGATCAGGAGCCCGCCAAGCGGGAGTTTCTGCGCTCGATACTGGACGTCGCCAAAAGCCTCGACTGCCAGCTCATCGCAGAAGGGGTCGAAACCGCGGCAGAGCACCTGTGCCTGTGGGAGCTGGACCGTGGATTGGCGCTGTTGCAGGGTTTCTACTTCGCACGTCCCAGCGTTCAGCCGCCTGTTCAGCTCAATACGCTGCTGCCCGCCACCACGCAATTGAAAACTCCCGCTGGGCGTACGGCGCATACCATCCTGCGCAGCGTGGAGGCCGTGGCGCCCAGTGTGTCAGTGCCCACATTGGCGGAACGGTTTCGTGAAACGCCGCATCTGCGCTGCGTGGCCGTGATCGAACAGGGCGTGCCCATTGCCGTGGTGCGGCGCAACGGGTTCCTGACGCTGTTCACCAACCCTTATAGCCATTCGCTGTACGCCAAGCGCTGCGTGCTGGACATCGCCGATCGCAAGATGCTGGTGGCCGCCGCCGACATGCCCCTGGAGACGCTGAGCCAGCAGCTGACCGACAGCCGCGACATCGAACAGGAGGACTTCGTCATCGTCGATGGCGAAGGGCAGTATCTGGGTATGGGCAATATCGTCGATTTGCTGCGCGAGATCACCGCCATCCAGGTGCGTCAGGCGCGCCATGCCAATCCACTCACCGGGCTGCCCGGTAACATCCTGATCAATGAAACCCTCACGGCCTATCTGAGCCAGGGCAATGGCTTTGCCGCTGCCTACGTGGATCTGGATAACTTCAAGGCGTTCAACGATGCCTACGGTTATGCCCGCGGAGACCATGTGATCATCTCGCTGTCGCGGCTATTGCAGGCTCAGGTGGAAAGCGCGGGGGGCTTCATCGGGCATATCGGTGGCGACGACTTCATGATGCTGTTACCGCTGGAGCACTGGGAGAGCGTGTGCCAGCAGATTCTGGCCTCCTTCGAGGTCATGGCACCGAGCTTCTATGAAGAAGAGGACCGCCAGAGAGGCGGGCTTTCCATCGAAAGCCGTCAGGGAGGCGTCAGCTTTTTCCCTTTCGTCAGCGTGTCGGTGGCCGTCAAGCCCATCAGTGACCCGGGCCACTGCAAAGCCCTGGACATTGCCAGCCAACTCTCCGAACTCAAGCATCAGGCGAAGAAGATTGCCGGGAACAGCCTGTTCGTGGAACGGCGTGGCTGCTGCGTGGGGCCGTGAGCCGACAGGGCGGCAGTCCGTTCACGCGGGTGTCATCCGCCAGACTCGCCGCTGTCATCCTGGGGCGTCAGGATACATCCACCTCTTCACTACCCCGTTAGGTGATCCATGCAATCCTCTCGTCTCTCTACCGTGTCACTCTCGCGCACCCTGATCAGTGCTGCCGTTGCCAGTGCCTTCGCTTTCAGTGCGATGAATGCGGCTGCCGACCTCTCCTCACGCTACGTGGACAACGATGGCGACATGGTGGCCGATATCCCCAGCGATGAGTCTCGGTGGGTCGATCCGGACACGCTGGTCTTTGCTTACACGCCGGTTGAAGACCCGGCGGTCTACGCCGACGTATGGGCGGGTTTCCTGGATCACCTGAGCGAAGCGACGGGTAAACGCGTTCAGTTCTTCCCGGTGCAGTCGAATGCTGCCCAGCAGGAAGCGCTGCGCGCTGGCCGTCTGCACGTGGCTGGCTTCAACACCGGTGGCGTACCGGTAGCGGTCAACTGTGGCGGCTTCCGTCCCTTCGCCATCATGGCGGCCGAAGATGGCAGCTACGGTTACGAAATGGAGATCATCACCTACCCCGGTAGCGGTATCGACGGCATGGAAGACCTGCAGGGTCGTCAGTTGGCCTTCACTTCCGAAACGTCCAACTCGGGCTTCCGCGCACCGTCCGCGCTGCTGCGCTCCGAGTACGGTCTGGAAGCCGGTGATGACTTCGAGACGGCTTTCTCCGGCTCCCACGACAACTCCATCCTGGGCGTCATCAACAAGGATTACGATGCCGCAGCCATTGCCAACTCCGTTGCCCATCGCATGCTGTCACGGGGTGTCATCAACGAGGGCGATTACGAGGTGATCTACACCTCCGAAACCTTCCCCACCACGGCATACGGCACCGCCCACAACCTGACGCCCGAACTGCAGCAGCAGATTCAGGATGCGTTCTTCAGCTACGACTGGGAAGGCACCGCCCTGCAGGCGGAGTTCGAGAACTCTGGCGAAGCGCAGTTCATCCCCATCAGCTATGAAGAGCACTGGTCGGTCATCCGCACCATTGCCGATGCCAATGGCGTCACTTACGACTGCGATTGATTCCAGCGCTGCGTGACCCTGTCGGCCAGGAGGGCAACCTTCTGGCCGACGCGTTATGGGGTCGAGTCAGTTGAACGTTTTGAGCGACAAGCAAACGAGGCACTCCCCATGTTGACACTCACTGGCGTTGGCAAGCGTTACCCGACGGGCGACCGCGCGCTGACCGATATTCACCTATCGCTGCCCAAAGGCCAGGTGATGGCGCTGATTGGGCCATCGGGTGCAGGCAAAAGTACCCTGATCCGCTGCGTCAATCGTCTGGTGGAGCCCAGCCAGGGCAGTATCCGCCTGGAAGAGACCGAACTGACCAAGCTGTCGGGCAGCCGCCTGCGTCACGCACGTCGCTCCATGGGCATGATTTTTCAGGAATATGCCCTGGTCGACCGGCTGACCGTCATGGAAAACGTGCTGTCGGGCCAGCTGGGCTATGTCGGCTTCTGGCGCAGCTTCTTGCGCCGCTACCCCCAGGAAGCCGTTGCTGAAGCATTTCGCCTGTTGGAGCGGGTGGGCTTGCCCCATGCCATCGACAAGCGCGCCGACGCGCTGTCGGGTGGCCAGCGCCAGCGTGTCGGCATCGCCCGCGCACTGCTGCAAAGCCCCAAGTTATTGCTGGTGGATGAGCCCACCGCCAGCCTGGACCCCAAAACCTCGCGCCAGATCATGCGTCTGATTCGCGAGCTGTGCGCCGAGCGCGAGCTGGCTGCCATCATCAACATTCATGACGTGGCTCTGGCGCAGCAGTTTGCCGACCGCATTGTGGGCCTGCGTGCCGGACAAATCGTCTTCGACGGCAAGCCCAGCGAACTCACCAGCGAGATCCTCACCACCATCTATGGGGAAGAGGACTGGGACACCACGCCCGAGCCCGCCTACGAAGAAGATGAGCCATCGCAGGTAGCCCTTGCGCCCACATCGGCAGCGCCCACGTCGGCAGCCAAAGCACACCATGACGCGCGGCCGCTCGCCCAGGTCGCCAGTGGAGGCGCGCTATGAG
>NZ_LFGT01000016.1:63346-70701 GCF_002078115.1 Halomonas sp. BC2
GCCAGGGTCAGTGGCGGCGTTTGCCGCTGATCGAAAACCCACGGCTGCGCTGGGGCCTGGCCATCGGTGTGGTGGTGTATCTGGTGCTGGCGCTGTCGTCGGTGCAGGTCAACTGGGCGCGGGTGGCGGAAGGCTCCGGCCGAGCGCTCAACTTTCTAGGGGCTTTTTTGCAGCCCGATTTCCTCAGTCGCCAGAACGACATCATCGCCGGGCTGATGGAAAGCCTGACCATGACGCTGACCTCCACCGTGATCGGCGTCTTGCTGGCGATCCCGGTAGGCCTGGGCGCGGCACGCAACATTGCCCCGCTGCCCATCTATACCCTGTGCCGCGCCATCATTGCCATCTCGCGGACGTTTCAGGAGATCATCATCGCCATTCTGTTCGTGGTGATGTTCGGCTTCGGGCCGTTTGCGGGCATGCTGACGCTGGCCTTCGCCACCATCGGTTTCATGGCCAAGCTGTTGGCAGAAGATATCGAGGACCTGGACTGGAAACAGGTCGAAGCCGTGCGTGCCACGGGGGCAAGCTGGTGGCAAACCATGAACCATGCGGTGCAGCCGCAGGTGATGCCGCGCTTGATCGGGCTCTCCATGTACCGTCTGGACATCAATTTCCGTGAATCGTCGGTGATCGGCATCGTCGGCGCGGGGGGCATTGGCGCCACGCTGAACACCTCGCTGAGCCGTTACGAATACGGCACCTCGGCGGCGATCCTGCTGATCATCATTGCCATCGTGCTGATGAGTGAATACGCCTCCAGCCATGTGCGCCGCTGGACCCAGTAGCGCTGCGATGTCTTAACCCGTAAAGGAAATTTCCATGCCTGTTTCGAGTTCCCCCCAAGGCGTGCCGCAGTGGCAGCGGCGCACCACCCGTGCCCAGTGGCTCCAGTATGTGGCCTGGCTGGCAGGTATCTGCCTTTTCCTGCTCTGCTGGAAAGTGATCTCCGACAACACCATGTGGGTGTTCGTGGAAGATGCTGGCCGCCAGGGCAGTGACCTGATCAACCGCATGATGCCGCCCCACTGGGAGTATGCCAGCGTCCTCTGGAAGCCCATGTGGGACACCCTCAACATCGCCACGCTAGGCACCGCGCTGGGCATCGTCATGGCGTTTCCGGTGGCTTTTCTGGCGGCTCGCAACACGACGCCCCACCCGCTGGTGCGCAGCCTGGCGTTGACCATCATCGTTTCGTCACGCTCCATCAACTCACTGATCTGGGCGATGCTGCTGGTGACCATTCTCGGCCCCGGCGTGCTGGCGGGCATCATTGCCATTGCGCTCCGCTCCATTGGCTTCGTGGGCAAGCTGCTCTATGAAGCCATCGAAGAGATCCACCCCACGCCCGTCGAGGCCATCAGCGCCACCGGGGCCAGCCGCCTGCAGGTCATGAACTACGGCGTGTTGCCCCAGGTGATGCCCGCGTTTGCCGGTATCAGCGTGTACCGCTGGGATATCAACATTCGTGAGTCCACGGTGCTGGGCCTGGTGGGCGCAGGCGGCATCGGGCTGCAGCTCAACGCCTCGATCAACAGCCTGGCCTGGAACCAGGTCAGCGTCATCTTCGTGCTGATCTTTGCCACCGTGCTGGTGTCCGAGTGGGTCTCTGCCCGCGTGCGCCACGCCATCATCTGACCGGGAGATACCATGCGCTTTCCTGATGCCGACATCATGACCATCGACCTGATGCGCCACGGTGAGCCACTGGGTGGCCGCATGCTGCGCGGCAGCACCGACCACCCCCTCAGCGAAACCGGTTGGCAGCAGGCCACGGCGGCCGTGATGCGTCACACGGTCGATGGCAGGCCGCCGTTCGATGCCATCGTCAGCTCCCCCCTGGCGCGTTGCCATGAGTTTGCCTTGTGGTTGGGTGAGGAGTTCGACCTGCCCGTGCAAGTGGACGATGACCTGGCCGAGCTCTATCTGGGACGCTGGGAAGGCAAGACCCATGACCAGGTGTTTGTCGAGGAGGGGCACGCGCTGATGAACGCCTTCTGGCACGATCCCACCACGGCAGCGCCGCCGGAAGGGGAAAGCCTGGCGGCGCTGGATGCCCGGGTGAGTGAAGCGTGGCAGCGCCTGCTGAGCCGCCCGCCGGGCAAGCACGTGCTGGTGGTGGCGCATCTGTTCGTCTGCAACGCGCTGCTGCGTCAGGTGATTGCCCAGCCGCTGACCCACGGGCTGGTGATGGACCTGCCTTACGCCGCCATGAGTCGACTACGCCACGAGCGCCATGCGCTGGGCGAATCAACCTTCGTGGAGTGGATCGGGCGCTGAGATGCGTTGCCTGATACGCCCTGACGGATGCGCTCTCGTATAGGCGGCTAGCGGGCACGCGTGACCTGGGCCATGATAGAGACACCCTATCGAGGTTTCTCAGGAGTGCCCCATGCCGTTTGCCCGCGTTTATCCTCTCCTGTCTCTGGCCCTGCTGTTAGTGCTGACCGGTTGCGCCAGCAAGGACGTGGCTCCACCCGCCAAGCCGCCCGTGCAAGGGGGCATGTCACTGGAGCGTGCGCTGATTCTCTCTTACGCCCAGCAATCCATCGGCATTCCTTACCGCTTTGGCGGCAACTCACCGGATGGTCTGGACTGCTCTGGCCTGGTCGAAATGACCTACCGCGCAGCCGGATTACGTGTGCCCCGCACGGCGGACGGCCAGTACCGTGCTCTGCCACGGGTCGATACCCCCCGCCCAGGCGATCTGCTTTTCTTTGGCGAGGGCAGCAAGGCCACCCACGTGGGCATTTATGGCGGTAATCGTCAGATGATCCATGCCCCGGGCAGTGGCCGTGCCGTGGTCAGCGTTCCGCTGGATATCGACTACTGGCAGCAGCGCTTTTTGGGGGCGGCTTCACTGGCGCCTTGATTGGCGAGCCTGATGTACGTCAAGGTTTTCTTCTGAGGCCGCTATACACTCGCCGTGTTTTACTCATCCGCACTTAACCTGGTTTAAGTGCCGCGGTAAAATGCGGCCAGTTTCACCTACAATGTGCATGTGCACGCTAATAATATCGAACACGCCGCTTACCTCCCTGAACGACATATCGAGGCTAAGCACTGCCATGAAAGAGCTACTCCACCGACTGCCCATGCGCTACAAGTTTGCCCTGGTGCTGTTGCTTCCCCTGTTGGCGCTGGGCTGGCTGGGTGCCAGCGGAGCGCTGGATCGCAAAAATACCTTCCATGAGCTCGAACGCCTACAGACCCTCACGGCATTGGCTCAGCAGGCGGGCCACTGGGTACACCAGATGCAGTTGGAGCGCGGCATGAGCGCCGGCTTTTTAGGCAGCCAAGGGGCCAGCTTTGGGAACCGGCTGGCCCAACAGCGGCCGACCACCGATAACGCCGCCGAGACCTTCCTTGAGCAGCGCCAGACGCTGGACCAAACGCTGCTGGGCGCCGGACTCACTCGCCAGTTGGAAGCGATCGAGCAGCGCTGGCAGCAGCAAGCGCAGGTGCGCCAACAGATCGATCGACTGGATATCGCCACTGCCGATGCGCTGGCCCATTACACCGGGCTCAATAACACGCTGATGGCGCTGGTCGGCGAACTGGCCCAGCTGACCGAAGAGGGCGGGATTACCCGCCAGTTAGCGGCTTATTACAACCTGCTGGAAGCCAAGGACCTGGCGGGGATCGAGCGTGCGCTGCTGTCCAATGTCTTTGCTGCAGACGCCATGCCCCCGGCGACGCAGCATCGTTTGCTGTCGTTGGTCGGCGAAGAAAGGGCGTTTCTGGAGAGTGCCTATGTGCTGTCGGATGACGCCCAGCGCGAAGCTCTGAGTGCTGCGCTGAGCGGTCCTGAGATCGAGCGGGTGTTGGCCCGTCGCGAACTGGCGCTGCAGCAAAACGGCGATTACAACGTGAACCCGGAAGAGTGGTTCGACTGGCAAACCGTCAAGATCGGTCGTCTCAAGGCGCTCGAGGACCAGGTCGCGGCGGCCATCGTCGAGGAAACGGCTGGGCGCAAAGGCTCGGCTCAGCAGGCGCTGTGGCAGTATATGGCGATGGCGGTGCTGGCATCGCTCACCGCCATCGGGCTCGCGCTATGGGTCGTGCGGACCATGACGCTACCGTTACAGCAGGCGCTGATCAGTATTGCCGAGCGCGGCGATGACTTGACTCAACGACTGCCCGTGCCCGGTAGCGATGAGCTCTCTCGGCTGTATACCGTCATCAATGAAGCCTCTGCACAAACCGAACGGCTGATCGGGGAAATGAAGCGCTCGGCGCAGTCGGTCTCGGTGGCCAGTAACGAAATCGCCCAAGGCAACCAGGATTTGGCTCAGCGCACCGAAGAGCAGTCTGCCTCGCTGGTGGAAACCGCGTCGAGCATGGAGCAGATGACCGCCACCGTGCGTCAGAACGCCGATAATGCTCATCAGGCCCAGCGCATGACCGGTGAGGTGGCGAATCAGGCTCAGGAGGCCACTCAGGTGGCGCTGCAGGCGCGGGAGGCCATGCAGCAGATTCACCAGGCGAATGAGCAGGTGACCTCCATGGTGGCAGCCATCGACAATATCGCCTTCCAGACCAACCTGCTGGCGCTCAATGCCTCGGTCGAAGCGGCACGGGCGGGTGAGCATGGGCGTGGCTTTGCCGTGGTGGCCGACGAAGTACGCAAGCTGGCCAGTCGTAGTTCTGAAGAGGCCAGCCGGATTCGTCGCTTGGTTGGCAATAACGTGGAGCGTATCGGCGAAGGCGAGCGCTTGGTGGTGGACACCAGCGAGACGCTTGAGCAGATCGCCGCCCGGGTTCAGCAGGTGGCAGTCCTGGTGGATGAGATCGCTACGGCCAGCCATGAGCAATCGGCGGGCGTCGAGCAGATCAGCCACGCCATGGCCCAGTTGGAAGACGTCACCCAGCAGAATGCCTCGCTGGTCGAGCAGGTGGCCACGGCCAGCCGCTCACTGGACGATCAGGCCGAAGAAATGTCGGTGTTGGTCAGCCGCTTTTTGGTGAGCGATGGCGATGCGTCGCGTGTTCCCTCGTTGCGCTACGCCTGAATCACAAGACCGCACGCATGCCTTCACAGGGAGCCGCCGGCTCCCTTTTTTGTGCTCTAGCGCGCGTTGATAGAGCGCTGTTGCTGCCAGCACCCTGCCGGTCAATAGGGTGTTAATATGTCGAAAAGTCATGACATTCACGCTGTTTAGACGAGGAGAGCAGAGACGCATGTGCCCGCCCTTGAACGACCCAAAGGAGCAGTCTTTGCCTCACCCCGCCATGGCTTCCGGCGCTCAGGCGTCGGCGTGGCGTGTGGCAATGTCGACCCTGGATACTCAGGATGCTGCCTCGCCCAGTGCGTCGGCGTTCCGCTATGCCAATGAAGCCATCATCATTACCAACGCCGATAACCAGGTCATAGAGGTGAATCCGGCGTTTAGTGAGCTCACGGGGTTGGCGCTGGAAGACGTGCGCGGCAAGACCCCGGAAGCGTTCAGTATCCTGCCGCTGGACGACCAGCGCAGCGTAAGCTTGATGCGTGAAGAGCTGCAGCTACGTGATCGCAGTAAAAGCCAGGTCAGTTACCGCAGCCATGATGGGCAATTCTATCCCGGCATGCTGTCGATCAATCGCGTCCGCGATACCCAGGGGCGGGTGGATCACCATGTCATGGTGCTGGCAGACCTGTCTGCCATTCCTGCCCATGCTCGGCACCTCAACCGCGAGGTCTATTTCGATGCCTTGACCGGTTTGCCCAACCTGCAGCTGTTGACGCAACTGATTCAGGAGTCGATCCAGCACGCGGAAAACCAGCAGCAGACGCTGGCGGTATGCTCGCTGGATATCGACCACTTCCAAGCCATCAACGAGCGCCTTGGATTGACGGTGGGGGATGCGCTGCTGTCGGCGTTTGCACAGCGACTTAGCCACCAGCTGTTTGGTGATGACGTACTGGCACGCATTGGTGGGGATGAATTCGTCCTGTTGCTGCACCATGGGGTCGATGACGTCTTCTTCGAGAAGCTGCTGGGCTCCATTCGCCAACCGCTGATGGTCGAAGGCCAGGTGGTTTACCTGACGGCTAGCCTCGGCATTACGCGCTACCCGCACGATCATGTGCAGGGGGATGTGCTGCTGCGTCATGCCAACCAGGCCATGTATCGTGCCAAACAACGGGGCCGCGACACCCACCACTTTTTCGATCCCCATCACGACCGTTTGCTACAAGCTCGTCATGAGCAGCGCCAACGCTTCATGGATGCGCTGGACCACGATGAGCTGCGACTGCACTATCAGCCGCAGGTGGACATGCGCAGTGGCCAGGTCGTCGGCGTGGAGGCATTGATTCGTTGGCAACATCCCGAGCGCGGGCTGCTGTCGCCGGGGCAGTTCCTGCCCGCCATCGACGCCACGCCGCTGGAAATCGACCTGGGCGAGTGGGTGATCGAGCAGGCGCTGCGCCAGCTGGCGAGTTGGCAGACGGCCAACATCGTCCTGCCCATCAACGTCAACATCAGCCCTGCGCACCTGCTGACCAGCCAGTTCAGCCAGCGCCTGGCGGCGCTGTTGGCGCGCTATCCGACGGTCTCGCCTGCGCTGCTGAAGCTCGAAGTACTGGAAAGCGCGGCCATGCACGATGTGACCGCCGCGCTGCAAACCATGGCCCGCTGTCAGGCGCTGGGGGTCAGCTTTGCGATCGATGATTTTGGCACTGGCTATTCGTCCTTGACCCATCTTCGCCAACTGCCGGTCAGCTTGATCAAGATCGACCAAAGCTTCGTGCGTGACATGCTGGTGGACCGCGACGACATGGCGATCGTCGAAAGCGTCATCTACATGGCCAACCGCTTCCAGCGGCCGATGCTGGCCGAAGGGGTCGAAACCCTGGAGCATGCCAGGGCGCTGATGGTGCTGGGCTGCGAGCTGGCCCAGGGCTATGGTATCGCTCGGCCGATGCCGCCGGAAGCGTTGCCGGGCTGGCTCGAGCAGTGGCCGCTACGCGATGATTGGCACGGCTTGAGCCGCCTGCAATGAACCCAAGCGTCAAGAGGAGTGGCGGTGGTTGAGGCTGTGACTGACGTCGTGGTCGAGATCAAGCGGCCTGTTCGGCAGTGGCTGACTCAGGGGCCGACGGGTCCGTGCCGTCGCCGCTGCGGGCCTGGTTCATCTCGCTTTGCTCTCGGGCCGCTTCCAGGCGGGCTTCCAGCAGGTACTGGCGTGCCTGGGCGGCCACCTGAAGGTCCTTGGGAGATGGGTCGGCGGGTGCAAGGGCGGCAGCGATGACGGTCTGCATTTTTTCAATGGTGGCCTGGGGGGCGCCCGGCACCGGGACCATAGTCGATGGACACTTCGCCCGCGACCGCATAACGCTGCCCATCAGGGCCGATTTCGTACTCGTAAGT
>NZ_LFGT01000016.1:71057-97221 GCF_002078115.1 Halomonas sp. BC2
TGGTGTGCCATTTCGTGCTGGCGCACCGCGCGGTCGGTCTGTTTGAGCTGCTCCAGCTGTTGGATCTCTTCGGGTTCCAGCGGGGTGCCGTCTGGGCGAGTGGGGCCTGCCGTTGCCGGGGTCGTTTCATCGCTGGCAGCTTTCCTCGTCGGCATCGTTTGCGCGCTGTGCTTGAGAATCGGCAGCGACCCTGGCGTTAGGCAGGGTAGGTGAAGGCCAGAGCGTGGCGCTATAGGAAGCGCTGAGTGATGAAAGATCCATGGGCGGTTACCGATGTTGAGATCGAATCCAGTATGATGAAGTATCAGCGACACTACCCGATGACGCAACGCCATGCCTTCCATTGACGTAATGATCCATTTGACGGCAGCCGAATGCCTTGCCCATTATGAAGGGCAGTATGACAACGTGCGCGTGCGCAGCGTGGATGGTCGCTGGGTGGTCTTCCCGGCCACCGCCCTGCGCCGCGTGGTGGGCCGCGACGGCGTGAATGGCGTGTTTCGGCTGTTCTTTACCGAGCAGGGTAAATTCCACGATATCGTTCCCCTGGCCCCGCATGCCTAGCTGTGCCCGCGTGGTTTTCCCTCTATAATGTAGCCGTGTGCTTCAGGCGTACCCACCTGAATGCCTGCAACCCGCCTATCCGGCAGTGGTTGCCTACTTATCAGGAGATCACCCATGTCTACCTCACCTGTCACCTTGATGGTGGCGCGTCGCGTGGCCAATGGCCGCTATCAGGACTTTATCCGTTGGCTCAATGAAGGCCGTGAGCTGGCTGCCGACTTTCCGGGCTATCTGGGCTCAGGGGTGCTGGCACCGCCTCAGGACGATGACGAATACCAGATCATTTTCCGTTTCGAAAGCGCAGCGCGACTCGCTTCCTGGGAGCACTCCGCGTCGCGCCATGCCTGGCTGCAGCGTGGCAAGGGGCTCTACGACGCGCCCCATGAGCACCGTGCCACCGGCCTGGACAGCTGGTTCAACGTGGCCCCCAATGGTGCTGCGCCGCCGCGTTGGAAGCAGGCCGTTGCCGTCTGGCTGGCCTTCTTTCCGGTCTCACTGCTGTTTCATTGGCTGTTTGGCGGCCTGTTGGCCGAGTGGACGCTGATACCGCGCGTGTTGCTCAGTACGCTGGTGCTGACGCCCGTGATGGTATTCGTATTTATTCCACTTTCAACGCGGTTACTGGCACCCTGGCTGCACGGTAAATGGTCACCAAAAGATTTGCTCCACCGTATGTGGCAACAGTACAGGGCGTGACACGCAGTGGCTCTTTTAGCCACTTTTGTAGCGGGTTGTGGTAATTGAAAACAGTCACTTAAAGATACTTTAAAGCGCACTAGAAGACGTTTTTCGAAAAGACGTAGATAATATTCTCAGTGCGCCACTCTCTCGATGGGGTTCAACGCTGTAATAGTGCTAAGCTGAAATCATTCAGCTAACGCGTGCAGTCAATGGATGCTGGCACCAGCTTGAAGGCTGCGTACCAAATCGCCTTATGGAGTCGTCATGATCCGCGTACACCACCTGGAAAAATCACGTTCTCACCGCATTCTGTGGCTATTGGAAGCTCTCGGGCTAGAGTATGACATCGAAGTCTATCAGCGTGACCCCAAAACACAGCAAGCCCCTGATGCCCTGAAAAAAGTGCACCCATTGGGCAAGTCACCCGTGATTACCGATGGCGAACTGACCGTGGCCGAGTCGGGGGCCATCATCGATTATCTGGTCAACCGCTACGGAGAAGGGCATTTTCAGCCGGGGCCAGATAAAAGTAACGAATGGGTTAACTATCGTTACTGGATGCATTATGCCGAAGGCTCTTTAATGCCGCTGTTGGTGATGGGATTGATCTTTAGTCAAATTCCTAAACAGTCGCCCTGGTTCGTCAAACCCATTGCCCAGGGTATTAGTGGCACCGTTCACAAACGCTTTCTGCAACCACAGCTGAAACAACATCTTGGCATGATCGAGTCGCACTTGAAGGCGCACGGCAATTTTGCCGGCGAGTTTCCGAGTGGCGCGGACATTCAAATGAGCTTTCCCATGCAGGCCGTGGCCGCCACCCAGTCGCTGGATGCGTTTCCGGCGATTACCGCCTTTGTGGCACGCATTGAGCAGGACTCGGCCTGGCAGCGGGTCGTGGAGCGTGCAGGGCCATTGACCATGCCCGGTGAGTGACCATTACCATGCTGTGCAACAGGGGGAGGCGTGCGAGACAGGCTGCTTGCCATGCTGTGTTGCTGACGATGGTGTTTGGGGCAGTATCGCCGCTAGCCGCTGCGCAAACGCTGCGTGTCGGGGTGTATCACAACCCGCCTAAGCTGTTCACCGATGACCAGGGGCAATTGCGTGGTGTGTTGGGTGAGCTGCTTACGGCAATGGCCCTGAAAGAGCAGTGGCAGCTGGAAAGCGTCCCGTGCGATTTTCAGCAGTGCCTGACGCTGCTGGAGCAGGATGATATCGACCTGTTGCCGGACCTGGCGTGGAGCGAAGAGCGTGCCCAGCGCTTCGCCTTTCATGCCGAGCCGGTCATGCACAGCTGGTCACAGCTTTACCAACCCAGCGACAGCCGCGTCGAGGCCATTCTGGATCTCGAGCAGCAGCGTGTGGCGGTGGTGGAGGGCTCTATCCAGCAAAGCTACCTGATGACCGTGACGCAGCGCTTCGATATCGACGTGATGTGGCTGCCAGTGGATAGTTTTGCGGCGGGCTTCCAGGCAGTCGCGCTGGGCGATGCCGATCTGGTGGCGTCCAATCATCTGTTCGGCGACTGGCGAGCCAACGATTACGGGCTGCGTGAAACCCCTATCATCTTCCAGCCTTCACGGCTCTTTTATGCCGCCTCGCCTGGTTTGGATGCCCATATCCTGGAGCGCATCGACGCTACTCTGGTGGAGTGGAAAAACGACGCGGCGTCGACGTACTACGAGACCCTGAGTGCCTGGCGGGCGCATGGCCCGCCTGCTCCTCTGGCGCCCGGGTGGCTATGGTGGCTCGGCGGTGTGTTACTGGTGGTGCTGGTGATCGCCCTGGCGGGTAATGTGCTGTTGCGCCGCCGCGATAGCCTCAATCGGCAGCAGCTCACCACTCACGAACATATGCTGTCCAGTATTCTGGATAGTGTCGATGCTTATATTTATATCAAGACACCTGATCTCAAATATCGCTACGTCAACCATCAGATTTGTCATCTGTTCGACCGGCCTGTCGAGCAGATCGTCGGTCAGGGGGACGATGCTTTTTTCGATGCGGCCAGCGCTGCAGAAATGGCTGAAGTGGACCGCCAGGTGCTGGCCACAGGCCAGAAAACAACGGTCGAAGAGCACAACGTGCTGCAGGGAGAGGAGCGGGTGCGCACCTTCCTGTCGGTCAAAATGCCGTTGATCATGTCACCGGGGGAAGCGCCTAGCCTGTGCGGTATTTCCACCGAGCTGACCGACTATCTGGAGATGCAGTCGCGCACTCATCGGCTGGCCTTTTATGATGCCCTGACCGGCTTGCCCAACCGTCGCCTGCTGCTCGAATCGCTGGCCGAGGCCACCCACTGCCCGTCCGGGGGCTATAGCGCCCTGCTGATCGTAGACCTCGACAATTTCCGGCTGGTCAACGACATTCAGGGCCACGACAGCGGCGACCAGCTGCTCATCAACGTGGCGGAAAACCTGCAGCAGCGCTTGACCGAGGACGCCACCCTGGCACGCTTCAACAGCGATGAGTTCGTGATTCTGATCAATCGGCTGGGAGAGCAGCAGCATGACGCTGCTTCCTACGTCGAGCGCGTGGCCCGCCAACTGCTGGATAACATCTCCCAGTTACGCAACGACCGGGCACTCCCCATTACGGCCAGCGTGGGCATTACCCTCTTCAACGGCGCTGGCAACCCCATGAACGGCGTGTTGCAACAGGCCGACATGGCGCTGCAGCAAGCCAAGTCAGCCGGTGGCAATACGCTGCGTTTTTTCAATGTGGATATGCAGACCAGCGTGCTGGAGCGGGCAAGCCTGGAAGGCGATCTGCATCAGGCGCTGCAGCGCCAGGAGCTGGCGCTGCATTATCAGGTACAGGTGGATCATCAGGGAGTGACGACCGGCGTGGAAGCGCTGCTGCGCTGGTACCACCCCCAGCGTGGCTGGGTGTCGCCGGGCACGTTCATTCCGCTGGCCGAAGAGAACGGCCTGATCGTGCCCATTGGCTATTGGGTCTTGCGATGTGCGTGCGAGCAGTTGGCCAAGTGGTCGCACCAGCCTGCTTACGCCGCATTGACCATCTCGGTGAACGTCAGCTCGGTGCAGTTCCAGCAGCCCGAGTTCGTGCGCAACGTGGAGGCTCTGCTGGCCGAAACCCAGGCGCCGCCTGGGCGGCTGGTATTGGAAGTGACCGAGAGCCTGTTGATGCGCGAGCCGACGCGGATGCGCAATACCATGCTCAAATTGAGGGCCCAAGGGATTCGCTTTGCGCTGGATGATTTCGGCACCGGCTACTCCTCCCTGAGCTACTTGAAACGCCTGCCTCTGGATGAGCTGAAGATCGACCAGTCCTTCATTCGTGAGCTGTTGACTGACAAGACCGACGCGGCCATTGTCGATACCACTATCCTTCTGGCGGTCAGCCTCGGGCTGACCGTGGTGGCCGAAGGCGTCGAGAAAAAGGAGCAGTTGGATTGGCTAAAAGGGCACGGCTGCTACCGCTATCAGGGCTACCTGTTTGGTCGGCCTACGCCAATCGAGTACCTGTTCGAATCCTACTAGCCTGGCACAGGCACCCATCGCAAAACGCCCACCCCGGTGGGGGGTGGGCGTTGTCAGAACGGTGGCCGCCACCGTCAGCGCTCAGCCGTATACCGAAAAGCTGCCTGCATTGAGCCACAGGTGGGCGATAATACTGGCGATGTAGCCCAGCAAAATGACCGGTGCCCAGCGCAGGTGTCCCATGAAGGTGTAATAGCCGCGCGCCTGACCCATGACGGCCACGCCAGCGGCCGAGCCAATCGACAGCAGGCTACCCCCGACCCCAGCCGTCAGCGTCATCAGCAGCCAATGGCCGTGTGACATGTCCGGCTGCATGGTGAGTACGGCGAACATCACCGGGATGTTATCCACCACCGCCGAGACCACGCCTAACGTGATATTCGCCCAGGTGGCGTCCCAGTTGGTATATAGCGCGTCCGAGAGCAGCCCCAGGTAACCCATGAAGCCCAGCCCGCCCACGCACATGACCACCCCGTAGAAGAACAGCAGCGTATCCCACTCGGCGCGGGCCACACGGTTGAAGACGTCGAAGGGCACCACGCCACCCAGCTGCTCCAGCTTTTTGTTGTCGCCCATGCGGCTATAGCGCTCGCGCTTGCGCTCCAGCGAGCGAGGCAGGCTTTTGCGCAGGTAGTAACCAAAGAACTGCAGGTACCCAAGGCCCGTCATCATGCCCAATACCGGCGGCAGATGGAGCAGCGTATGGCACGCGACGGCAGTGGCAATGGTGAACAAGAACAGTGCAATGATGCGCCGGGCACCGCGCTTGAGCTGCACGTCTTCATAGACGCTGTTGGGCTTCTGGTTCTTGATGAACAGGCTCATGATGACGGCCGGTACCAGGAAGTTGATCAGCGAGGGAATGAACAGGATGAAGAACTCCTGAAACTGGATCAGACCCGCCTGCCAGACCATCAGCGTGGTGATATCGCCGAAGGGACTAAAAGCGCCCCCTGCATTGGCAGCCACCACAATATTGATACATGCCAAATTGATAAAGCGTTTATCGCCTTCTGCCACTTTAGTAATAACGGCGCACATCAAAAGTGCCGTGGTCAAGTTGTCGGCAATAGGCGAAAGTATAAAGGCTAAACCACCCGTCAACCAGAATAGCGTGCGGTAATGGAAGCCTTTACGCAGCATCCATGAGCGCAGTGCATCAAAGACGCGGCGCTCTTCCATGGCGTTGATATAGGTCATGGCGACCAGCAGGAACAACATTAGCTCGGTGAACTCCAACAGCGTCACCCGAAACGCATACTCCGACGTTTCCGACATGCCGTTCTGAACGTACACCCAGCCAATGAGTCCCCATATCACCCCCGCTGCCACCAGCACGGGCTTGGACTTGCGCATGTGGATCTTCTCTTCGGCCATGACCAACGCGTAGGCCAGCACGAAGATGGTTACGGCAAAAAAGCCAATGGCAGAACTGGTCAAGTCGATCTCACCGGTCACCGCGAAGGCGGCCGGGCTTGCCAGTAGCAGCAAAGCCGCTAACAAAAAAAGCCAGCCACGAGTCCATCGGGGCTGGCCAGGGTCATGATGCAACGTCAACATGGCGTGTTTATCCTTATAATGATGAGAAGAAAGGGGTTAATAAGCCACGCCAGTTTAACAAGCTATATTGCATTGCAATACGGAATAAAACCGAATGAAAAGCGACATGACGTAAGCGATTACGTCTTTTTTTTGAAATTATCCGTTTCGCTAATAGTAAAGTACTCATAACAGTGTCAAGAGTAACGGCTGTTGGGTCCCGCCCACTGCTTTAGTCGCCAATGAGCGGGAAAACGCTCGCTAGCGGGTCGCCATGGCCTCTTCCAGCCACCCCAGCTTCATTTGCGGCACCGACGCCAGCAGCGTCTGGGTGTAGTCGTCGAAGGGCGGGGCGAGCACCTCATCACGCTGTCCATAGCGGACGACCTTGCCCTGGTGCATCACCGCGATACTGTCGGCGATGGCTTTTACGGTGGCCAGGTCGTGGGTAATGAACAGATATGCCACGTTCTCTCTTTCCTGCAGACGCAGCAGCAGCTTCAGAATGCCGTCGGCCACCAGCGGGTCGAGCGCACTGGTCACTTCGTCGCAGATGATCAGCTTGGGCTTGGCCGCCAGGGCGCGGGCAATACAGACCCGCTGTTTCTGCCCCCCGGACAGCTCGGCGGGGTAGCGGTCGATGAAGCTTTCTCCCAGTTCGATCTCATCGAGCAGTTCGATGACCCGTTGGCGTCGCGCCTTGCCTTTCAGGCCGAAATAGAACGTCAGCGGGCGGCCGATGATGGTTTCCACCGTGTGGCGTGGGTTCATGGCCACATCGGCCATCTGGTAGATCATCTGCAGTTCACGCAGCGTCTCCTTGCCGCGCTCGCCCAGGGTGTTGGGCAGGGCCCGGGACTGGAAGCTGACCTGCCCCTGGTTGGGCGGCAGCAGTCCGGTGATCACCCGAGCCAGGGTCGATTTGCCCGACCCGGACTCCCCGACGATGGCCAGCGTCTGGCCAGGGCTGACCGCCATGCTGACCTCGTGAAGCACGTTGCCTGCGCTGTTGCTGTAGGCGGCGCTGACCTGCTCGATGGCCAGAACCGGCGTTTCTTCCGGCGTCTTGGCGGCATGATCGATGGAGCGCACCGAGACCAGCGCCTGGGTGTAGGGCTCTTGAGGGGCCTCGATGATCTGCCGCGTCGGGCCGTACTCCACCATGGCGCCGTGACGCAGCACCATGATGTCGTCCGCCACTTGGGCCACCACGGCCAGGTCGTGGGTGATATACAGCGCGCCCACTCCCGTCTTGCTGATGGCATGCTTGATGGCGGCCAGAACGTCGATCTGGGTCGTCACATCCAGTGCGGTGGTCGGCTCATCGAAAATGATAAGGTCGGGCTCGGGGCACAGCGCCATGGCCGTCATGGCCCGCTGCAGCTGGCCGCCGGAGACCTGATGCGGGTAGCGGCTGCCAAAGTGTTCCGGGTCAGGAAGGCCCAGTTGGCGGAACAGCTCCACGGCGCGCGCTTCGGCTTCCTTGCGGCTGGCCAGGCCGTGGAGCAGGGTGGTCTCGATGACCTGTTCCATCAGCGTATGGGCAGGGTTGAACGCGGCGGCGGCCGACTGGGCCACGTAGCACACTTCTTTGCCGCGCAGCTGGCGCAGCGCCTTGGGCGAGCCGTCGAGAATGTTGCGGCCGTTGACCCAGACTTCGCCGTCCAGGCGTATGCCGCCCCGGCCATAGCCAGCCGGCGACAGGCCGATGGTGGACTTGCCTGCCCCGGATTCGCCGATCAGCCCCAGCACCTTGCCGCGCTCCAGCGTCAGGTCGACCCCTTTGACGATGTTGATCTCCTGGGGCGGCTCGCCGGGCGGGTAGGCCGTGGCATCGATGGTCAGGTTGCGAATCGTCAACAGCGTATCAGCCACTGCGGCCTCCTTTCAGGTCGGTGGTGTGGCGCAGGATCCAGTCGGCCACCAGATTGACCGAAATCGCCAGCACGGCAATGGCGGCGGCGGGAATCAGGGCGGCGGGAACGCCGAACACGATGCCCTGTCGGTTTTCGCGCACCATGCTGCCCCAGTCGGCTTCCGGAGGCTGTACCCCCAGGCCCAGAAACGACAGCGACGATAAGAACAGCACGGCAAAAATGAACCGCAGGCCCAGCTCGGCCACCAGGGGCGTCAGCGCATTGGGCAGAATCTCGCGAAAGACGATCCAGCGTTTGCCTTCACCGCGTAGCCGTGCGGCTTCCACGTAATCCATCACGTTGATGTTGACCGCCACGGCGCGGGAGATACGAAACACGCGCGTGGAGTCCAGCACCCCCATGATCAGAATCAACATGAGAAGGGTGCTGGGCATGACCGACAGGATCACCAGCGCAAAGATCAGTGTGGGAATCGACATCACGATATCGACCCCTCGGGAAATCAGCTGGTCTATCCAGCCGCCATAGACGGCCGCCAGAATGCCCAGCACCGAGCCAATCGAAAAGGCCAGCGCCGTGGCCAGGGCGGCAATGGTAATGGTCGTACGGGCACCGTAGATCAGCCGCGAGAGTAAGTCGCGGCCCAGGTTGTCGGTGCCCAGCAAAAACTCGGCAGACGGGCCCATCCACATGTCGCCGACGCTCTCGGACATGCTGTAGGGCGCCAGCCAAGGGGCGAATATCGCCATGATCAAGAAGCTGAAGGTCAGCAGCAGCCCGACCAGCGCGGTCACGGGCATGCGCTTCAGCAGCGTTAAGGGTTTCGACATGGTGTTACGTTCCTGTCTGGTCACTGTGGCCTGGCAAGCAGCCGGTCATTTGGGATGACGCAGGCGTGGGTTGGTCAGGATGGCAATGATGTCGGCCAGCATATTGAGTCCGATGTACACCGCCGCAAAGATCAGTCCCACCGCCTGGACCACCGGGACATCGCGCTTCGAGACGTGGTCGATCAAGTACTGCCCCATGCCTGGGTAGACAAAAATCACCTCGACCACCACCACGCCGACGATCAGGAAGGCGAGGTTCAGCATCACCACGTTGACCACCGGCGCGATGGCATTGGGAAACGCGTGGCGGGCAATGATGCGAAACGAGCCCAGCCCCTTGAGCTCGGCGGTTTCGATATAGGGCGACTGCATCACGTTGAGAATGGCGGCCCGAGTCATGCGCATCATGTGGGCCAGAATCACCAGTGTTAACGTGGCCGCAGGCAGTGCGATGGCGTGCAGCCGTTCCCCCAGGCTCATGCCGCCATGCACCGTGGAGACGCTGGGAAACCAGTTGAGCTGGACGGCGAACAGGTAGATCAGCAGGTAGCCGATAAAGAATTCCGGCAGGGAAATGGCGGTCAGCGTGGAGCCGGAAATCACCCGGTCCGGCCAGCGGCTCTGGTAGCGCACGGCGACCAGCCCCAGCAGGATGGCCAGCGGCACTGCAACGATCGCTGTCCAGAAGGCTAGAAACAGCGTGTTGCCTGCGCGGCCCCAAAGAGACTGGGCGATATCCTGACGGTTGGACAGGGCAGTGCCTAGATCGCCTTGCAGAATGCCGCCCAGCCAGTCGATGTAGCGTGACCAGGCGGGCTGGTCGAGGCCCAGTTCTCTGCGCAGGTTGTCGACGGCCTGGGGCGTGGCGCTTTGCCCCAGAATCGACTGGGCCACGTCGCCGGGCAGCATCTCGGTGCCCGCGAAAATCAGCACCGACACGGCCAGCAGGAGCAAGAGGCCCAGCGCCAAGCGCTGGGCAATCAGTTTAAGGACAAAAGAGTTCATGGCAGCCTTCCGGGTTATGACGTCAACCAGCACTTCGAAAGCGCAAAGCCTGCCATCATTTCGCCCATCGGGTTGGCTGACCAGCCGCCCACGTTGTCCAGAGTGGCCTCGATGTAGTCATTGAACATGGGCAGAATCAATCCGCCTTCGTCGCGGACGATCATGGCCATGTCGTGGTACAGCTCGCTGCGGCGGTCTGTATCCAGCTCGCCGCGTGCTTCGCGGGCCAGGGCATCGAAGTCCTCGCGGAAGAAGCGGGTGTCGTTCCAGTCGGCGCTGGAAATGTACGCTGTGGAGTACATCTGGTCCTGGGTGGGGCGGCCGCTCCAGTAGGAGGCGCAGAAGGGCTGCTTGTTCCACACTTCCGACCAGTAGCCGTCGCTGGGCTCGCGGCGGACTTCCATGTTGATGCCCGCCTGGGCGCAGCTCTGCTGAAACAGCTGTGCGGCATCCACGGCACCGGGAAAGGCCACGTCGGAGGTGCGCAGCACGATGGGGCTGTCGTGGCCGGATTTCTTGTAGTGATAGCTGGCCCGCTCGGGGTCGAATTCCCGCTGGGGAATGCTGTCGGGAAACAGCGGGTAAGCGGCGTTGATGGGGAAATCGTTGCCCACGCTGCCATACCCGCGCAGGATACGCTCGACCATGTCTTCGCGGTTGATGGCGTACTTCAGGGCCAGTCGCAGGTCGTTGTTATCGAACGGCGCCGTGTCGCAGTGCATGGGGAAGACATACTGAGCACGCCCGGAAGTGTTGTTGATCACGATGTTGGGCAGGCGCTGCACCATGTCCACCACCCGCGGCTCGACCCGGTTGATCATGTGCACCTGACCGCTCTGCAGCGCCGAGATGCGCGCCGTCGGGTCGTTGATGATGGTGATCTCGATCTGGTCGGCGAAGCCGTACTCGTCCGGGTTCCAGTAGCCATCGAAACGCTCGGCGATCTGACGCACGCCGGGCTGGAACTCCACCACTTTGTAGGGGCCGGTGCCGATGCCAGCGGCCGGGTCCTGCTTGCCACCACCCGGCTGAATCATCAGGTGGTAATCGGAAAGCAAAAACGGCAGGTCGGCATTGGGTTCCAGCGTGACGATGGTGACTTCGTAGGTGTCCGTGGCGCGAATCGACTCGATGCCGCGCATGATGCCCAGCGCACCCGACTGCGAGCTCTCGTCCGAATGGCGCTCCAGCGTGGCCACGACGTCGTCGGCGGTCATCTCCTGGCCATCGTGGAACAGCACGCCACGGCGCAGCTTGAAGACCCAGGTCTTGGCATCCGAGGAAGAGTCAATGCTTTCCGCAAGGCGGGGTACCAGCTCGCCTTCTGGTGAAACATTGGTCAAGGCTTCCCCCCAGGACTGCCCGAAGGAGTGCTGCACCTGGCTGGTCCAGCTGGCCGGGTCAAGGCTGTCCGTCGACTCTCCGCCTTGCATACCGGCGCGCAGAATACCGCCGCGTTGAGGAGTGCCCGTGCTGGCCAATACCTGGCTGGAGAGCAGCGAGCCAGCAAAGGGCGCGGCAATGCCCAGAGCCATGGCGCGACGCATGAAGTCGCGGCGCGACAGCTGGCCGCGTTTTGCTTGCTGGGTGAGAGACTCGAGTGTTGGATGCATGGTGTGTTCCCTTGATGGATTAATGATGAGGCCGTGCGATAGTCAACTCGTCATAGTCACGAATCACGTGATCCGCGTGGGTGAGATGGGAGCCGTCCAGGTGAGGAGCGGCGCAGATACCGATACCGGCCAGCAGACCGGCGGCTTGACCCATGGCCATGTCGCCATTGGAGTCGCCGATGATCAGCGTACGTTGCGGCGACGTGCCCAACTGTTCGCAGGCGAGTAGCGCCATCTCCGGGTAGGGCTTGCCGCGCGACACTTGATCATGCCCCAACACGACAGAGAACGCATCGGCCAGCGAGAGCAGCTTTAAATGCAAATGCGCGTTGTGGGCGTCATCGGAGGTGACCACGGCCAGAGAAATGCCTGCCTGCCGGGCCTGCGCTACGAAGTTCATCAGGCCCTTGACGGGGGTCACGCAGTTGGGCCAGTCCAGCGTGTCGGCCAGGCGGGCGATGGCATCGTGGGACAGCTGAGTAGCGTCGTTCCAGGCGACGCCCGACTCGAACAGGCTAAGCGAGACGATGGTGGCAATATCGTCCAATGAGCCAATGGTCAACGGGCCGGTGGGGTCCCACAGGCGCTGCTCAGGATCGATGCCGACCTTGGGGTAGAGCGCGTGGTGCGATAGCGCGTGTGCCTCGGGAAGGCTTTGGTTAAGGGTCGTGACCAGCTGGTCGAACCAGCCAATCCAGAGGTCGCCGAAATTGAGCAGCGTACCGTCCTTGTCGAACAAAATGGCATCGATATCGTAAATCGCGCCGTGCAAGGTGAGTTGGGGCATAAAGTGTCAGGGCTGTGATGCAGCCATCTCATGAAGGTGACAATGGCACATAGGTTACACGGGTTTCATGACACTAGCCGTGTCAGGCAGCGTGAAAATCACCCAAACCATTACCAAGGATTTTTTTTGAACGTTCAATTGAAAATAAAAATTTATCCTGAGCATTCCTATCGTTGATGTCAAGTGGAAGGGTTCGCAGGGGTTGGCCAGTCACGTCTACATGATCAGTTTGACCGATGAGCAGGTCGAGCGCACAGGGGCCGTACGCCAGATCATTCCCGGCGGTACTTACCCAGGCATCGACAAGCGGGTAGTGACCACGTCGTCGCCAGTCTTCGCGCTTGCCACGGTGCACATGGACGAAGACGTGGCCTACCGGTTGACCAGGACATTCTGGGAGCAGCAGGCCGCGTTGACGGAGACATCCGCCTGGTGGGGCAGCGTGACCGCTGAACTGCTGGCCCATCTGCCGGTGGACCTGCACCCCGGAGCGTTGCGCTACTATGAAGAAGCCGAGGTCGAACTACCGGAAGCGTTGCGTTAGAACACCGTGAAGCTCAGAGCAATATAAGCGCCATATCCTGCCAGCAGCGCCGCCGCTTCCCCGCGTGAAAGGCGCATGCCGGTATACAGGAACAGCAGCAGCAGGCTTGCCGAGCCCAGCATGACCCACTGGTCGAACTGACCGACGCGCGCGGCGATGGGCAGGGGTTGCAGCAGGGCGGAAATACCCAGTATGCCCAGCACGTTAAAGATATTGCTGCCCAGGATGTTGCCAACGGCAACGTCGGCATGGCGGCGCAGGGCTGCAATGACTGATACCGCCATTTCCGGTAGTGAGGTGCCCACCGCGACAATGGTCAAGCCAATCACCGCTTGCGAAATACCCACGGCCTGCGCCAGCCCGATGGCGCCGTATAGCAGCAGCTGCGAGCCACCAATCAGCATGCCTAGCCCGACGACCAGCGCCATGACGATCATGCCGGTAGACGTGGGGACCGCCGACACTTCTTCGGCTTCAGCGCTGTGCATCTCACCGGCAGGTTGCGGCACATTGCGCTCGGTATGATAGGCCCACACCAGGTAAGCGGCCAAAGAGGCCAGTAGCAGCAAGGCCTGCCATACCCCCAATGCTCCCCCCCATGAGAGCACGATGAAAAGCACGCTGGCCGCCACGACGACGACGCCATCCCGGCGCAGTGCCAATGGTTGTACGGTCATGGGGCAGATGGCGGCACACAAGCCCAGAATCAGCAAGATGTTGCCGATGTTGCTGCCCACGATATTGCCCACGGCAATATCCGGCTGTTGACGAAGCGCTGCGTCCATCGACACCACCAGCTCGGGCGCGGAGGTACCAAAACCCACCACTACCAGCCCGGTCAATAACGGAGAAACTCCCATGCGTTGGGCACTGGCGACGGCTCCACGAATGAGCGCTTCACCGCCCAGAAACAGTAACCCAATCCCTGCCAGCAGGCTCAGCCCATACAGCATGGTGTCGCTTCCTTGTTCAATGGCCCGACCTGGTATCAGACCTCATGTTGTCAACATAGCGGGATTGAAAAGGGTTGCAACGTCCTTGCTTGATGGCTCACTCGCGCACCGGGAAGGTGGGGTAGGCCTCCAGTAAAAGCCCTAATTCGTTGCATACGAAGCGTGGCTCGATCCACTGGCTCAGATGCTCATGCACATAGTGCAGAAAGCGCTGAGCAGTGGGGGGCAAGCGCTGGTCGTTGCGCACGATGAACTGCCAATGGCTTTCGATGGGCAAGCCAGCGATGGAAAGTACAGCCAGTTCGGAGTGCTCGTTGGGCAGCACGTGCTCTGACAATACCGCTACCCCCATGTCGGCGGCCACGCCCACGCGAATGGCTTCGTTACTGGCCATTTGCAGGGTCTTGCGCATGGTCAGGCCATGCTCCTGTAACCAGCTTTCCAGCAGCATGCGCGATGCCGAGCCGGGCTCGCGGAGCAGCAGGCGCTCACCGAGCAGTTGCTCCATGGTCACGTTTGGCTGGCTGGCCAGCGGATGATGGGCGGCAGCAATGGCCACCAGCGGGTTGCGCATGAAGCGGGCCGCCACGGCGTGGGCCAGGGCAGGGGGGTGGCTGAAGATATACAAGTCGTCTTCGCGCCGCTCGAAGCGAGCCAGGACCTGCCGCCGATTGCCGATATTGACGGTGACGTCCACCTCGGGGAACGCGTGGCTGAACGGGCCCAGCAGGCGCGGCAGCACGTATTGCGCCGTGTTCACCAAGGCAATGCTGAAGCGCCCCTTGCTGCCATATTGCAAATCGCTGAGCTGGTCCGCGAAATCATCGAAGCGCCCCAATACGTCACGGCTGGCCTGATACAGCGCCTGGCCCGTGGCGGTCATGGTCAGCCCTTGAGCGTGGTGTTCCAGCAGCGGGCTGCCAATGGCCTCGCTCAGCCGCTTCAACTGCTGCGACACGGTGGGTTGTGTCAGGTGCAGCTGCCGGGCGGCCTCGCTGATCGAGCCATGGCGCACCACGGCGACATACACTTGCAACAGACGAAAGGTCAGATGGCGGATATTCACGAAGACAGCCTTTATACGAAGGTCAAATCGAAGGTCAAATTCAGGGTATAGAAAATCATCTATGCCGAGCATTCAATATATGATTAGTTGTCTTGCCGTGTACATCGCAAAATGCGGCCACTTTCATCCGATGGAGCAGCGGCGATGCCCGATATAGTGGTCATGTTTTTTCTACTTGGACTGTTGGCTGGCGCGGTCAAGTCCGACCTTCAGGTTCCCAAGGCCACCTACGACACGCTGAGCCTGTTGCTGATGCTGACCATTGGCCTCAAGGGGGGCATGGCGCTGCATGGCAACCTGCACTGGGGGCTGGTGCCCGAACTGATGGGCGTAGCGCTGCTGTCTGCGGTCATTCCCTTGATGTTGATGCCCGTGCTCAGGCGGTTGGTACGCCTATCGCCTGCGGACAGTGCCAGCATTGCCGCCCACTACGGTTCGGTGAGCGCAGGTACCTTCGCCGTGGCACTGGCGTACGTGGAGGCGCGCCAGTTGGCCGTGGGCAGCGAGGTCACCCTCTATCTGGTGGCCATGGAGCTACCCGCCATCATGATCGCCATTGCCCTGTACCGGCGCTACCAGGGCGCAGCCGTCAAGGAAAGTACCAGCAAACTGTGGCATGAAACGCTCACGAACCGTGGAGTCATCCTGCTGGCGGGCGGTGTCGTCATCGGTGCGCTTTACGGCCCCTTCCAGGGCGAAGAAGTCACCAATCTGTTTACCGGTGCCTTCAAGGGCGTGTTGGCCCTGTTCCTGCTCGAAATGGGTCTGACTGCCGCCCAAACGCTGCGTCCAATGCCTTGGCATCACTGGCGGTTGGTGACCTTTGCGCTGGTCACGCCCATGGTGTTGTCGCTGATGGGGATTGCCGTGGGAGCGCTGGTCGGCCTGCCGATTGGTTCGGTGGTGATTCTCGCGGCCCTGGCCGCCAGTGCCTCGTACATCGCGGCCCCGGCCGCCATGCGGGCCGCCATCCCAGAAGCCAACATCGGCCTCGCCATGCTGGCCTCGTTGGGCATCACGTTCCCGCTCAACGTGATGCTGGGCATCCCGGTCTACCACCGGCTGATCGAGTGGCTGCTGGTGTCGTAACGCCATAGTTTCTGGGCGCTTTCACCGCGCCCAGAAACGAAAAAAGCACCCGAAGGTGCTTGATTCGAAGGGCGGGTAGGCGTTAGCCGCTGTTGGGCCTGGTCATGGTAAGCGCCACTGGCTTCCAGGCCGCCGCCATTTTGCAGCAAATCATTAACCCGCTGTTGCTTCTTGCGTTGGGTGAGTCAAGTCGTGGAAGCGAATGCCCGTGGCCTTGATGACGGCGGACATCGTACGCAGCGTCGGGTTTCCCTTGGGCGAGAGTGCTCTGTAAAGGCTCTCCCGCGACACCTCTGCGCGTTGGGCGATGGCCGCCACGCCACCCTGAGCATCCACTACGTGACGCAGTGCCATCAGGAAAGCCGACTCACCGCCGGGCTCATCCAGCTCGTCAAACGCAGCGCGCAGATAGTCCAGTGCCATGGCGGGATCTTCGCGCAACATGGCGATAACCGCCTCGTCGTGGCTTTTCATCTTTGGGTTCTCCTTCGGTGGTCGGCCAAAAACGCCTTGGCCTGCTCTATGTCGGCTTGTTGGCGTTTCTTGGTTCCACCGACCAACAGCATCACAATGCGCTTGCCTACCTTCGCCCACCGCCTTGATGTCGCCGGGGTTGCCAGCGGCCAGCCGGTTAAGGCGGGTCAGCACTCGCATGGCGGCCATTCGGTCTTTGGCTTTTACGGCGTTGACCCACGTTTGAAAGGGGTCGTGTCCGTCGGCGGTCAGGTAGTGGGTAAGCTCGATCATCGGAAAATTGTAGCTTAAAAGCTACATGCGCGGTGGCGAATTCCATTGAGCGCCATGCTGGTGTGCCAGGGAGCGCCAACGCGACGTTCAGGCCTGCCTAGGCGACTCCACTATGCAGGTTCCATTCGCGAGAGCCGTTTTGGTGGTCCTGCTTTGAGCTGATACATGGCCTTGCGCCAGAAACGAAAAAAGCACCCGAAGGTGCTTGATTCGAAGGGGGGTCTGGTGGAGGCGGCGGGAATTGAACCCGCGTCCGCCAGCACGCGCCCATTGGCTCTACATGCTTAGATTTCGTCATTTGCTTTAACGTGTCTGACTCCGACGATCAGGATTCAGCTACGCGAGCCTTCTAAAGTTTGACGGTTGGTGAGAAGACACCACCAACCGCGGTCCTATCAGCTTTAGCTCATATCCCCGCTGCGATGAATAGGCACATCACTTTGGGGCCAGACAAGAAGCTAGCAGGGTTTAAGCTGCCAGCGCGCCTTGAGCGTAGTTTTCGTCGTTTGCGACTATTTTTCGTGATGTGGTATTTACGAGATACATCACGCTCTCGGCATGCACCGCAGGGTTTGTCACCGGCGTCGAAACCATGTCGCCCCCTTGTTCAGAGCCGCATTCTAACGTGCTCGTGCCCAATTGACCAGTTATGCCTTGTTATGTTCCCGCATAATTCGGCCTTTCTGGCGATTCCAGTCGCGGTCCTTCTCGGTGGCGCGCTTGTCATGGATCTTCTTGCCCGTCACCAGCGCCAGCTCGCACTTCACCTTGTTGCGCTTCCAGTACAGCTTGAGCGGTACACAGGTGTGGCCCTTGTCCTGCGTGACCGAAAAGATCTTGGCGATCTCCTTGCGGTGCAACAGCAGTTTCCGGGTGCGGGTGGGGTCGGCTATTTCATGGGTGCTGGCCGTGTTCAGTGGCGTGATATGGCTGCCCAGCAGGTATGCTTCGCCGTTGCGAATCAAAATATAGGTGTCGGTGAGCTGCGCTTTTCCGGCGCGCATGCTTTTGACTTCCCAGCCCGCCAGTGCCAGGCCCGCTTCGAAGGTTTCGTCGATATGGTACTCAAACCGCGCCTTCTTGTTCTGGGCTATCACGCTGCTGCCGGGGCCCTTGCTGTTACCTTTCTTAGTGGCCATGGAACCTCATCGTTGATCTGTCGTTCGCACCCCCTTCGTTATGCGGGGAGGCGTGATACCATTCAAGGTCTGTAACTATGTTTCCCATGATACGCTTTGGGCACTGTGAAGTCAGCGGAGAGGTCAATGCCAACCGTCAATCGTACCGCTTTGGTGCGCCATACCCCCCAGCAAATGTTCGATCTGGTCAATGACTTCGAACGCTATCCCGAGTTCCTGCCGGGATGCCGCCGCGCGCGTCTGCTGGAAAAGGACGATCAGCACCTGGTCGGAGAAATGACTCTGGGTCGTGCGGGGGTCGAGCAAACCATCACTACGCGCAACGACCTGCACGCACCAGAGCGGATCGAGCTTTCGCTGGTCAAAGGGCCCTTCAAGCAGCTCAAAGGCCGCTGGCTGTTCATCCCCATGGGGGATGATGCTTGCAAGGTCAGCCTGGAAATGGAGTTCGTATTCGCCAATCGGTTGCTGAGCATGGCATTTGGCAAACTGTTCCAGCAGATTGCCGGGCAACTGGTCGATGCCTTCACCAAGCGCGCCAACGAACTGTATGGCCGTTGATGACATTGCTGTCGAGGTAGCCTTCGCGCTGCCTCACAAGCAGCGTATCGTCGCGCTGAAGGTACCCAGCGGCACCACTGCCAGAGCAGCCGTTGCCATGGCCGACCTGCCCAGCCTGTTTCAGGAACTGCCCGCCGAGACCTTCGAGCAGGCGCCGCTGGGCATCTTCGGCAAGGCGTTGCGCCACCCCGATAAGGAGCCGCTGCGCGAAGGCGACCGGGTAGAAGTCTACCGGCCGCTGCAGATCGACCCCAAAGCGGCCCGCCTGGAGCGGGCCAAACGTCAGGCCAGCGGCCAGTGACCGCTATTGGCTGATGGGCACCGGCTGAGGTTCTGGCGCGGTCTCAGGGGTGGGAGCCTGTTGGGTCGGCAGCGTTCTGTCCATGGGCTCGGTGCCCTCTACGGCAGGGCCCATGCCACGGTCGGAGCTGATCGGCAGGTCGCCGGACAGATCACCTTGTTGCTCGACGTTCACCAAGCGGCCTGAATTATCGAACGTGAGCGTGACGCGGCGCTGTTCGACACCCCCGTATGCCTTGTCCAGGCGGTACACGTAGTCCCACTGGCGGGCGTCGAAGGGGGCTTCCAGCAGCGGCCTGCCCATCACATAGGTAACCTGTTCCTGGGTCATGCCCGGCTGGAGCTGGCTGACCATCTCCTGGGTGACCAGGTTGCCCTGGGGGATGTCGCGCTTGTACACGCCGACGTAACTGCAGCCGCTAACGACGGTCAGGGCAACGGAAAGAGTAATGATACGAGTCAATTTTTGCATTTGAGCCTGTTCTTCACTATCGTGGTTTCGGTCGATGATACCCGACCTAACCTGTTACTGCGAAGAGCAACCATGGCCGATCAGAACCATGAACTACGCAAAGCCGGGCTGAAAGTGACCCTGCCGCGCGTCAAGATCCTGCAGATTCTCGAAAATGCTTCGGGCCAACACCACCTTAGCGCAGAAGAAGTGTATAAAACACTGATTGATGCGGGCGAGGATGTTGGTCTGGCGACCGTCTACCGCGTGCTGACTCAGTTCGAGTCGGCAGGCCTTGTGATTCGTCACAATTTCGACGGTGGCCATGCGGTCTTCGAGATGACCCAAGAAGACCACCATGACCACATGGTGTGTCTGGAAAGCGGTGAAATCATCGAGTTCGTCGATGACATCATCGAGCGTCGCCAGCAAGAGATCGCCGAAGAGCACGGCTACGAGCTAGTGGACCACGCTCTGGTGCTGTACGTACGCCCCCGTGGGTCGGACGTCACGCGCCAGGACAGTGGCCCCACGAACCGCAAGTAGTCCGCTGCTACATGAAAACGCCCTTGGGGTGCCAGAGCAGTTCATCTGGCGCCTCAGGGGCGTTTTTGTAGACAGTGCTCGGTATGAGTTTGGTTGAGTTTGGTTGAGTTTGGTTGTGCTTAGTGAGGAGGGCGCTGGCTGGCGTGCAGCATCTCACGTGCATGGGCCAGGGTCTGGTCGGAAAGCGTAACCCCGCCCAGCATGCGGGCCAGTTCGCTGATGCGGCCTCGCTCGTCCAGCAGTGCCATGTGGGTCAAGGTGGTATCGCGTTTGGCGCGTTTTTCGATGTGCAGATGCTGATGCGCCTGGGCGGCCACCTGCGGCAGGTGGGTCACGGTCATCACCTGGCCGTTTTCGCCCAGCTTGCGCAGCAGCTGGCCGACGATTTCGGCCGTCGCACCGGAAATACCCACGTCCACTTCATCGAAGACCAGGCTGGGAATGGTGGAGTGCGAGGCCGCCACGACTTGAATGGCCAAACTGATGCGCGACAGTTCACCGCCGGATGCCACTTTCGCCAGTGGGCGCGCAGGCTGGCCAGGGTTGGCGCTGATCAGGAACTGGACGTGATCCAGCCCTTCTGGGGTGGGCGTGTCGCGAGGGGTAACGTCGACATCGAAACGCGCTTTGCCCATGGCCAGAAAAGCCAGCTGCTGCTGGACTTCCTTGCCCAGCCGCACCGCCGCCTTTTGGCGAGCGTCACTGAGCAGCTTGGCATCGTTGCGGTAGCGCTCGCGGTAGTCGGCCACCTGGCTGCTCAGGGCCTCCAGATCATCATCGCTGGCTTCCAGTTGCGCCACTTCCTGGCGTAGCTGGGCATGCAGAGCGCAGATTTCCTCCGGGGCGACATGGTGCTTGCGCGCAATGCGGTGCACGTCGCCCATGCGCTCCTCGACCCAGGCCAGGCGCTCGGGGTCCAGTTCGGTGGTGCTGGCCAGGCGCTGTAGCTCGCTGGCGGCTTCTTCTACCTGAATGCGTGCATCGCTGAGCATGGCCAGGGTGTTGGCCAGCGTACCCTTGTCGCTGCCGGGCAGGGCGCTCAAGTGTGCGTAGGCCTGGTTCAGCAACGACAGCGCACCGCCCTCATCGCTTTCACAGCAGTCGGCGGCAAACTGGGTTTCTCGCAGGGTCTCTTCCGCGTGGGCCAGCGTGTGCTGCTCTTCTTCCAGGGTTTGCAGCTCGCCTTCGGCGAGGCCCAGCTGGTCGAGCTCTTCCACCTGGTAGCGCAACAGCTGGCGCTTGGCCTCTACCTCGCTGCCCTCTTCACTGAGCTTTTTCAACCGACGACGGGCATTGCGCCATTCACGGTAAGTCTCGGCCAACTTTTGGCTGCGCTCACCAAGCCCGGCGTAGTCATCCAGTAGCGCCAGGTGGGTTTCTTCGCGCATGAGCGCCTGGTGGGCGTGCTGGCCATGAATTTGAATCAGCTGTTCACCCAGCGATTTCAGGTCGGCAATGGTGGCCGGGTGGCCGTTGATCCATGCTTTGGAGCGCCCGCTGGCGGTAACGACGCGGCGTAACAGGCACTCGTCGGCAGGCAGTTCTCGGGCCTGCAGCCACTCGATGGCGGCGGGCAGGTGTTGAATGTCGAAGCGGGCGGAAAGGTCGGTGCGCTCGCAGCCGTGGCGCACGCTGCCTGCGTCGGCGCGCTCGCCCAGGCAGAGCCCCAGCGCGCCCAGCAGTATGGATTTACCCGCCCCGGTTTCCCCCGTGATGGCGGTCATGCCACGGCTGAGGTCGAGTTCAAGGCGGTCAACAATCGCGTAATCCTGGATCGCTAGCTGTGTCAGCATGAGGCCTCCTGAGGCGGTGCATCCCGAGTGCTGGATACTTATCCAATAATTGTTGTTTTATACAGTAGTCGATAACTCACTTCAATGCCCCTCTTGAGATGGCTTTGATGGCCCCCATATAGCTTTTATCCGTGGTCTAAATCCCGCGAATCAACTCAGGTGGCCGCCAACGGCACCGCTACGTATTTCAGGAGCAAGGCATGGCTAAAGAACCGCAAACCCCGTTGGATGAAGAGCTGGCGCGTCAGGAGCAGGAAGCCGAAGTCACGGAGCCAACGGCAGAAGAACGCCTGGTAGAAGGCGAGCTGGAAGGGCTGATCGAAGACGAAGCAGTACTCGATGGCAGCGTAGGCAACCCTGAAGCCGACGTGCTGGCCGCCCAGGTAGAAGAGCTGGAACAGAGCCTGGCCCAGGCCAAGGACCAGGCCCTGCGCGCCGCCGCTGAAGCACAGAACGTGCGCCGTCGCGCCGAGCAAGAGGCCGAAAAGGCGCGCAAGTTTGCGCTGGAGAAGTTCGTCAAGGAACTGCTGCCCGTCGTGGACAGCCTGGAGAAAGCCCTGGAAAGCATGCAGGAAGACGCTTCCGACGTGCATCGTGAAGGCGTCTCCATGACTCTGAAGATGCAGCTGGGCGTGCTGGCCAAGTTTGGCGTCGAAAGCATCGAGCCCCAGGGCGAACCCTTCGACCCGCAGATGCATGAAGCCATGGCCATGGTGCCCAATCCCGAGCTGGAGCCCAACACGGTAATGGACGTCATGCAGAAGGGTTACTCCCTGAATGGCCGTCTGGTGCGTCCCGCGATGGTGGTGGTCAGCCAGAAAGCCGGTTGATGGGATGACGCATTGCAGAAAAAAGCCCTTGAAATGCGCCAGGCGGCCCCCAAATAAAGGGCAACTCGCGAGAATGCTCGCAAACGCCTTAAACAGTTTTGACGGCGTAAACCACTAGTTTTTTGTTTCAACCGAATTCGAGGTTTTTGCTATGGGACGCATTATTGGTATCGACCTGGGCACCACTAACTCTTGTGTGGCCGTGCTCGATGGTGACAGCGCTAAAGTCATTGAAAACGCCGAAGGCGGTCGTACCACGCCTTCCATCATTGCCTACACCGATGACGGCGAAACGCTGGTAGGTCAGGCGGCCAAGCGTCAGGCCGTGACCAACCCGGAAAACACCCTTTACGCCATCAAGCGTCTGATCGGTCGTCGTTTCAAGGACGACGTCGTTCAAAAAGACATCAAGATGGTGCCGTACAAGATTGCCGAAGCCGACAACGGTGACGCGTGGGTAGAAGTCAAAGGCAAGAAGATGGCTCCCCCGCAGGTCAGCGCCGAAGTGCTGAAAAAGATGAAGAAGACCGCCGAAGACTACCTCGGCGAGCCGGTGACCGAAGCGGTCATCACCGTACCGGCCTACTTCAACGACAGCCAGCGTCAGGCCACCAAGGATGCGGGCCGTATTGCCGGTCTGGACGTCAAGCGCATCATCAACGAGCCGACTGCCGCAGCGCTTGCCTACGGCATGGACAAGTCTCGTGGTGACAAGACCATCGCGGTCTACGACCTGGGCGGCGGTACCTTCGATATCTCCATCATCGAAGTGGCCGACGTTGACGGTGAAACCCAGTTCGAAGTACTGGCCACCAACGGTGACACCTTCCTGGGCGGTGAAGATTTCGACCTGGCGCTGATCAACTATCTGGTCGACCAGTTCAAAACCGACGGCGGCATTGATCTGTCGGGCGACAACCTGGCCATGCAGCGCCTGAAAGAAGCCGCCGAGAAAGCCAAGATCGAGCTTTCCAGCGCTCAGCAGACCGACGTCAACCTGCCGTACATCACGGCAGACAACACAGGCCCGAAACACCTGAACGTCAAGGTGACCCGTGCCAAGCTGGAGTCGCTGGTAGAAGACCTGGTGCAGCGCTCTCTCGAGCCATGCAAAACGGCTCTGAAAGATGCTGGCCTGTCCGCGTCTGAAATCGACGAAGTGATCCTGGTCGGCGGCCAGACTCGCATGCCGATGGTTCAGAAGAAAGCGGCAGACTTCTTCGGTAAAGAAGCCCGTAAAGACGTCAACCCCGATGAAGCCGTCGCCGTAGGTGCCGCAATTCAGGGTGGCGTACTGGGCGGCGACGTGAAAGACGTTCTGCTGCTGGACGTCACGCCGTTGACCCTGGGTATCGAAACCATGGGTGGCGTCATGACGCCGCTGATCGACAAGAACACCACCATCCCCACCAAGAAGACTCAAACCTTCTCGACGGCGGATGACAACCAGACGGCGGTGACCATTCACGTCGTGCAGGGCGAGCGTAAGCAAGTGTCGCAGAACAAGTCGCTGGGTCGTTTCGACCTCTCCGACATTCCGCCGGCACCGCGTGGCGTACCGCAAATCGAAGTGGCCTTCGATCTGGATGCCAACGGTATCCTGAACGTATCGGCCAAGGACAAGGCGACGGGCAAAGAGCAGTCCATCGTGATCAAGGCGTCCAGCGGCCTGACGGACGAAGAGATCGAGCAGATGGTTCGCGACGCCGAAGCCCACGCCGACGAAGACAAGAAGTTCGAAGCGCTGGTGCAACTGCGCAACCAGGCGGACGGCATGATTCACGCCACCCGCAAGACCGTGCAGGAAGCGGGCGACAAGGCCACCGATGACGAGAAACAAGCCATCGAGACGGCCATCGCCGAACTGGAAGAAGCGGTCAAGACCGATGACCAGGACAACATCCAGAAGAAACTGGATGCGCTGACCGAAGCCTCTGGCCAGCTGGCGCAGAAGATGTACGCCGAGCAGGCAGACGCTGCCCAGCAGGCAGGCGCAGAAGGCGCGGAAAGCACCAACGCCAAGCAGGACGACGACGTGGTTGACGCCGAGTACGAAGAAGTCAACGACGAGCAGAAGAAGCAGTAACCCACCTCTTTCTGCCAAGGAAAGCGGTGACGCGGGAGGCAACTCCCGCGTTGCTGTTTCCGCGGCCGAGACGCCAATAGTGCGTAGCTAACCAGGAGGCGTAGGACCCATGTCCAAGCGCGATTATTACGAAGTCCTGGGTGTCGAAAAAGGGGCCGATCAGAAAGAGATCAAAAAGGCCTATCGCCGTCTGGCGCAAAAATTCCACCCTGATCGAAACCCGGACGATAACACCGCAGCGGAAAAATTCCGTGAGGTGTCTGAAGCCTACGAAGTCTTGAGCGACGGCGAAAAGCGCGCCGCCTATGACCAGTTTGGTCATGCCGGTGTGGATGGCCAGGGCGGTGGCTTTGGTGGCGGCGGCTTCGGCGGCGGAGCCGGTGATTTTGGCGACATTTTTGGCGATGTGTTCGGCGACATCTTCGGGGGCGGCGGTGGCCGTCGGCGGGGCCCCAATGCGCCCGCGCGAGGGTCCGACCTGCGCTACAACCTGGAGCTGGACCTCGAAAGCGCCGTGGCCGGTACCACGGTGGATATTCGCGTTCCGCGCCATATCGAATGTGACCGCTGTGACGGTGGCGGTGCCGAGCCAGGCTCCTCCAAGGAAAGCTGCCCCACGTGCCACGGCCATGGCCAGGTACGCATGCAGCAGGGCTTCTTTGCGGTTCAGCAGACCTGCCCCACGTGTCATGGCAGCGGCCAGCACATCAAAGTGCCGTGCCACAAATGTAATGGCGAAGGGCGTGTACGCGAAACCCGCACTCTCTCGGTGAAAATTCCGCCGGGTGTCGATACCGGTGATCGCATTCGCCTCAATGGCGAAGGCGAAAGCGGCGTGAATGGCGGTCCAGCGGGCGACCTGTACGTACAGGTGTCCATCAAGCCTCACCATATCTTCCGCCGCGACGGCAAACATCTGCAGTGCGACGTGCCGATCAATTTCGTGGACGCCGCGCTGGGAGGCGAGCTGGAAGTGCCGACGCTGGATGGACGCGTGAAGCTGAAGATCCCGCCGGAAACCCAAACCGGCAAGCTCTTCCGCCTGCGCGGCAAGGGCGTGAAGCCCGTTCGTGGCGGCGCCCCCGGCGACCTGCTGTGCAGGGTAGTGGTGGAAACGCCCGTCAATCTCAACGACGAGCAGAAAGACCTGCTTCGCCAGCTGCAAAAGAGCTTCGATGACAGCAATAGTCATAGCCACTCGCCGAAGAAGACCGGCTTCTTCGACAGCGTGAAGAAGTTCTTCGAAGAGATGAAGCCGTAAAGGTTACGGTCTGACGACCAGGGACGCCCCGGCACGGTAACGTGCCGGGGCGTCTTTGTATCTGCCTCTGGCTTCGGAAGCGTTCGCTCTGGCTCGCGGTATTTTTATTAGGCAGCTAATGGTGGGTTGGGTCAGAATGGCCCAAACGAAGATGTTTGCCGCCAGCCTAACGAAAAGGGATGTAGCCGGATGACCACGGAGGCCATGGATCGCCCTGGTTTGGGGATCGTGTTGCGGGTGCTGTCGGGGGTGCTGTTCACCGGCATGCTGGTGTGCATCAAGGCCGTCAGTGATGCGGTGCCCGTGGGACAGTCGGTGTTTTTTCGCTCGCTGTTTGCGTTGCTGCCCATCGTGGTGTTTCTGGTGCTGCGCCATGAGTTTCCGCGCGGGCTGGCG
>NZ_LFGT01000016.1:97482-133357 GCF_002078115.1 Halomonas sp. BC2
CCGTTGGGGCACGCGCTGCGCTCAGGGCTGGGGGCGGCGGCCATGTTCGCTTCGTTTGCCACGGTGGCGCTGCTGCCGGTGGCGGAAACCACGCTGCTGGCGCAATTGACGCCGGTCTTCATGGCGTTGGGGGGCGTGCTGCTGCTGGGGGAGCGCTTTTCGTTCTATCGTGCCGGGGCGTTTGGTCTGGCGCTGTGCGGGGTGGGCGTGCTGGTAGTGCCCCAGTTGCTGGGGAGTAGTGGGCAGGGCTCGCTGTTGGGGTATGGGCTGGGGGCGCTGAGCGCGCTGCTGACGGCGGGGGCTCTGCTCACGGTACGGCGTATTTCCCGCACGGAAACGGCGGCGTCCATCGCGTTCTATTTTATCGTGGTCTCGGCGCTGGCCGGGCTGCTGACTCTGCCGCTGGGGTGGGCGGCGCTGGACGCACGGCAGTTCGGGCTGCTGGTGCTTTCCGGTTTGTTCGGCGGCGCGGCGCATATCGCCATGACGCTGGCGCTGCGTTACGCCGAAGTGTCGCGGCTGGCCCCGTTCGAATACATCGCGCTGGCCTGGCCGGTGCTGGCCGATGCGTGGCTGTTCGGGCTGCCCGTGTCCAGTGGTTTCCTGATGGCCTTGCCCTTTTTGCTGGGCGGCGTGGGGTTGGCCACGCTGGAAGGGCGCCGAGGCGCGAAGCGTCGGCAGCGTTAGGCGGCGGTGCTTGCAGGAAAGCGAACGTATCGTTGCAACAAATTCTCATCGACCACTTGGTGGTTGGCAGGACGGGCTTTAGGCTTGGGAGCTGAGCCGTCATCGAACAGGAGTAGAGCGTATGCCGTTATCTCGCGCCGAGATTGCCACCCCGTCTGGGGCAAGATTGATCAACCGGTTGTGCAAGCACTGGGCCCACAAGCTGGAGGTGGAGCAGGGCGAGCAGCATGCCAGGATCGTGTTTGCCAGCGGCACCTGCCTGATGCACACGGAGCCCGAGCGCCTGATCGTCTCCATCGAAACCCTCGAAGAAGAGCATCTGGACCAGCTGGAAGGCGTGGTGGAAAGCCATCTGGTGCGCATGGCGAAAGATGAGCCGCTGGAGATCGTCTGGGAGAACTGAGCGCCATCTGCCGTGCTTCCGTCAGCACCGCATCCCGTCAGGTGGTCTGCTATAATCGCGGCCACCTTTTTTGTTTCTCGCTGATGCCGAACGGCACACGCACAGGAGTTCCCATGACCCGAATTGCCATTGTGGGCGTAGCTGGCCGTATGGGCCGCACGTTAGTCAACGCCATAGAACAGGATGCCGGTGCCCAACTGGCCGGGGGAATCGTCGAGCCGGGCAGTTCGCTGGCGGGGGCGGATATCGGCGAGCTGGCAGGCGTAGGCAAGCGGGGAGTGGTGGCGGTGGACTCGTTGGCGGCCATCGTGGACGACTTCGACGTGCTGATCGACTTCACGGCACCCAAGGTGACGCTGGCGAACCTGGCGTTTTGTGCCGAGCACGGCAAGCGCATCGTGATCGGTACGACCGGCATGAACGATGACGAGCTGGCCGAGCTGGACAGCTACCGCGACCGCGTAGCGATGGTATTTGCACCCAACATGAGCGTCGGCGTGAACCTGACCCTGAAGCTGCTGGAAACGGCGGCCAAGGCGTTGGGCGACGAAGGCTACGACATCGAAGTGATCGAGTCTCACCACCGCCATAAGGTCGATGCGCCGTCCGGAACGGCCATCAAGATGGGCGAAGTGGTGGCGGAGAGCCTGGGGCGCACCTTGAAAGAGCACGGCGTTTTCGAGCGCGTGGGGCAGTGTGGCCCGCGTACCGATAAAGAGATCGGTTTTGCTACCGTGCGGGCAGGCGATATCGTCGGCGAGCACACGGTGATGTTCGCCACCGAAGGCGAGCGCATCGAAATCACCCACAAGGCGTCCAGCCGCATGACCTTCGCCAAAGGGGCCGTGCGGGCGGCGCGCTGGGTGGCCACTCAGCCGCATGGACGTTATGACATGCAGGACGTGCTGGCGCTGAGCTGAGCCGTGGGCTTTTGTTAGACCAGGGTCGGCATAAAACGCTGGCTCTGGTGCGCTAAATGCTGTAACATTCCAAAAATTTTGGCCCAGTGGCTGCAAAAAGCAGCACCATATCGGCAGTCAAGCACCAGGCTGTCGAAAGAGCACCGCGCTTGTTGCACTGGTCGTCAAGTGGGAAAAGTAGTCAGCGACATGCTGCGCCATGGCCAACACCGTTATGAAGGCCACGGAAAGAGAACAACAAGCGGGATGAAACCGATTTTTTTATTGTCGGCTTCGTCCCGCTTTTTTACGACCCGACGTTTGTACGCAAACGCCGTAACCGGATCGCCGAGCCTGCGCCCACAGGCTCCCACCAGCATGGGAGAACGTGTTTTGAATAACCCCGCATTGAGCAAACCCGCGATATTGGCCCTGGAAGATGGCAGTGTGTTTCATGGAACGGCCATCGGCGCGGAGGGAATCACGAGCGGTGAGGTGGTGTTCAATACAGCCATGACCGGCTATCAGGAAATTCTCACCGACCCCTCTTATACCCGCCAGATCGTCACCCTGACCTACCCGCATATCGGCAATACCGGCATCAATTCCGAAGACATCGAGTCCGCGTCCATTGCGGCGGCGGGCCTGGTGATTCGCGATCTCCCCCTGCTGGCCAGCAGCTTCCGTTCCGAACAGAGCCTTGCCGATTATCTGGTCAGCCAGAACGTGCTGGGCATTGCCGATATCGACACCCGCCGCCTGACGCGCATTCTGCGTGACAAGGGCGCCCAGAACGGGGCGATTCTGGCAGGTGCCGAGGCCGAAGGTGATGATGCCGTCGAGCGTGCGTTGGCGGCGGCGAAGGCGTTTCCGGGCCTGAAGGGCATGGACCTGGCGAAAGAAGTCTCCTGCAAGGAGGCCTATGAGTGGTCGGAAGGCGAGTGGACCCTGGGCGAAGGTTACGCGGATGCCAGCCAGGGTGAGCGCCCCTACCATGTGGTGGCCTTCGATTACGGCGTGAAATTCAACATCCTGCGCATGCTGGCGGCCCGTGGCTGCCGCTTGACGGTGGTGCCTGCGCAAACCCCTGCAGCAGACGTGCTGGCCATGAACCCGGACGGTGTCTTCCTGGCCAACGGCCCCGGCGACCCCGAGCCCTGCGATTACGCCATCAAGGCGATCCAGGAAGTGCTGGAAACCGACACCCCGGTGTTTGGTATCTGCCTGGGCCACCAGCTGCTGGCGCTGGCCTCTGGCGCGAAAACCGTCAAGATGGGCCACGGCCACCACGGCGCCAACCACCCGGTTCAAGACCTGGACACCGGTACGGTGATGATCACCAGCCAGAACCATGGCTTTGCCGCCGATGAAGCCTCCCTGCCCAGCAACGTGCGCGCCACGCACCGTTCGCTGTTCGACGGCACCTTGCAGGGAATCGAGCGCACCGACCGCCCGGCCTTCAGCTTCCAGGGCCACCCGGAAGCCAGCCCCGGCCCGCGCGATGTAGCGCCGTTGTTCGATCGCTTCATCGCGATGATGCAGGCGCGCCGCTAAGTCAGCCGCGCTGCCGCTCATTGCCCAGTTACGTCGCCTCGATGCTCATCGCCACCACTTTTTGCGGGAACCGTTATGCCTAAGCGTACCGATATCAACAGCATTCTCATCATTGGCGCTGGTCCGATCGTCATCGGCCAGGCCTGCGAATTCGACTACTCCGGCGCCCAAGCCTGTAAAGCGCTGCGCGAGGAGGGCTACCGGGTCATTCTGGTGAACTCCAACCCGGCCACCATCATGACCGATCCGGCCATGGCCGATGCCACCTACATCGAGCCGATCACCTGGCAGGCGGTAGAGAAAATCATCGAAGCCGAGCGCCCGGATGTGATTCTGCCCACCATGGGCGGCCAGACGGCGCTGAACTGCGCGCTGGACCTCGACAAGCACGGCGTGCTGGCCAAGTACGGCGTCGAGATGATCGGTGCCAACGCCGATGCCATCAACAAGGCCGAAGACCGCGACCTGTTCGACAAGGCGATGAAGAACATCGGCCTGGAGTGCCCCAAGGCCAAAGTGGCGCACACCATGGACGAGGCCTGGGAGATTCAGGCGGAGCTGGGCTTCCCGACCATCATTCGTCCTTCCTACACCATGGGCGGCTCCGGCGGCGGCGTGGCGTACAACAAGGAAGAGTTCGAAGAGATCTGTACCCGTGGGTTCGAGCTTTCCAACAACCACGAGCTGCTCATCGACGAGTCGCTGCTGGGCTGGAAAGAGTACGAGATGGAAGTGGTGCGTGACCGCAACGACAACTGCATCATCGTCTGCGCCATCGAAAACTTCGACCCCATGGGCGTGCACACCGGTGACTCGATTACCGTCGCGCCTGCCCAGACGCTGACCGATAAAGAGTACCAGATCATGCGCGACGCCTCTCTGGCCGTGCTGCGCGAGATCGGCGTGGAAACCGGGGGGTCGAACGTGCAGTTCGGTATGGACCCGAAAACCGGTCGCATGGTGGTGATCGAGATGAACCCGCGGGTCTCGCGCTCCTCGGCACTGGCGTCCAAGGCCACCGGTTTCCCGATTGCCAAGATCGCTGCCAAGCTGGCGGTGGGCTACACCCTGGACGAGCTGCAGAACGACATCACCGGCGGCCAGACCCCGGCCTCGTTCGAGCCCTCCATTGATTACGTGGTCACCAAGATTCCGCGTTTCACCTTCGAGAAGTTCCCCCAGGCCAACGACCGTCTGACCACCCAGATGAAGTCGGTAGGCGAGGTGATGGCCATTGGCCGTACCTTCCAGGAGTCGCTGCAGAAAGCGCTGCGCGGCATGGAAACCGGCAACGACGGCCTCGACCCGATCATCACCGAGTTCACCGACGAAGCCATGGCCCAGCTCAAGGGCGAGCTGCAGGCAGCGGGTGCCGAGCGCATCTTCTTCGTCGCCGACGCCATGCGGGCGGGCATGAGCGTGGATGAGATCTTTGCGCTGACCAACATCGACCGTTGGTTCCTGGTGCAAATGGAAGACCTGATTCTCACCGAAGCCGCCGTGTCCAAGCGCGCTCTGGCAGAGTTCTCGGCGCGTGAGCTGTTCCAGCTCAAGCGCAAGGGCTTCTCCGATGCGCGGTTGGCGAAGCTGCTGGGCGTCTCCGAGAAGGAGTTCCGCAAAACGCGTCAGGCAGCAGGGATTCGCCCGGTCTACAAGCGCGTCGACACCTGTGCCGCCGAGTTTGCTTCCGATACCGCCTACATGTACTCCACCTATGAAGAGGAGTGCGAAGCGGACGTGTCGGATCGCCAGAAGATCATGGTGCTGGGCGGTGGCCCGAACCGTATCGGCCAGGGTATCGAGTTCGACTACTGCTGCGTGCACGCCGCCTTCGCCATGCGCGACGACGGCTATGAAACCATCATGGTCAACTGCAACCCGGAAACCGTCTCCACCGACTACGACACCTCCGACCGCCTCTACTTCGAGCCGGTGACGCTGGAAGACGTGCTGGAAATCGCCGACAAGGAGAAGCCGGTGGGCGTCATCGTCCAGTTCGGCGGCCAAACGCCGCTGAAGCTGGCTCGTGAGCTGGAAGCGGCAGGCGTGCCGATCATCGGTACCACGCCGGATGCCATCGACCGCGCCGAAGACCGCGAGCGCTTCCAGGTGATGATCGACAAGCTCGGCCTGAAGCAGCCGCCCAACGCCACGGCCCGCAGCTTCGAAGAAGCCTTCACCAGGGCCGAGAAGATCGGCTACCCGCTGGTCGTGCGTCCCAGCTATGTGCTGGGTGGCCGTGCCATGGAGATCGTCTACGACGCCTCCGAGCTCGAAAACTACATGACCAACGCGGTCAAGGTCTCCAACGACTCGCCGGTGCTGCTGGATCACTTCCTCAGTGCGGCAGTGGAAGTAGACATCGACGCGGTCTCCGATGGTCAGCAGGTGGTCATCGGCGGCATCATGCAGCACGTCGAGCAGGCAGGCGTTCACTCTGGCGACTCTGCCTGTGCGCTGCCACCCTACTCGCTGCCCGCCGACGTGCAGGACGAGATGCGCGCACAGGTCAAGAAAATGGCCGTCGAGCTGGGCGTGAAAGGCCTGATGAACGTGCAGCTGGCCTGGCAGGATGGCGAGATCTACGTGATCGAGGTCAACCCGCGTGCTTCGCGTACCGTGCCTTTCGTTTCCAAGTGCATCGGCACCTCGCTGGCGCAGATTGCCGCCCGCTGCATGGCCGGCAAGACTCTGGTGGAACAGGGCTTCGAGCGTGAAATCGTGCCGCACTTCTATAGCGTCAAGGAAGCCGTTTTCCCGTTCAACAAGTTCCAGGGCGTGGACCCGATCCTCTCGCCGGAAATGAAGTCCACCGGTGAAGTCATGGGCTCCGGCGATACCTTCGCCGAAGCCTTCTTCAAGGCGCAGCTGGGCGCGGGTGAGGCGATTCCGGCGCTGGAAGGCGACCGCAAGGCATTCCTGTCGGTGCGCGAGCCGGACAAGCAGGGGATTATCGAAGTGGCCCGTTCTCTGCTAACATTGGGCTTCACGCTATGTGCAACACGCGGTACCGCAGCGGCCCTCGAAGCCGCCGGGCTGCCCGTGGAGCACGTCAATAAAGTCAATGAAGGCCGTCCCCATATCGTCGATCTGCTGAAGAACGACGAAATCGCCTACATCGTGAATACCACCGAAGGTCGTCAGGCAATCAACGACTCTTCGATCATTCGCCGTACTGCTCTCGCGCGCAAGGTGCCCTATGCGACCACCTTGGCGGGCGCTAATGCTGTTTGCATGGCGGTGGAGTACGGTAGGGAGATTACGGTGCGGCGCCTTCAGGATCTGCACGCAGGAGCAACGCAATGAACAAGGTCCCGATGACGGTTGCGGGAGAGAAGAGCCTTCGCGATGAGCTCAACCATCTGAAGAGCGAAGCTCGCCCTCAGGTGATTGCCGCCATCGCCGAAGCGCGTGAGCACGGCGATCTCAAGGAGAACGCCGAGTACCACGCTGCGCGCGAACAGCAAGGCTTCATCGAAGGCCGTATTCAGGAAATCGAGAGCAAACTCTCCGGTGCCCAGGTGATCGACGTCACCAAGCTGCCGAAAACCGGTAAGGTGATCTTTGGCGTCACCGTGTCACTGCTGAACCTGGACAGCGACGCCAGCGTGACGTACCGCATCGTGGGTGAAGACGAAGCGGACATCAAGGCCGGGCGCATTTCCGTGACATCGCCCATTGCCCGCGCGCTGATCGGCAAGGAAGAGGGCGACGTGGTGGTGGTGAAAACCCCCGGTGGCGACGTGGAGTACGAAATCGAGAGTGTCGAGCACCTCTGATCACGTTCCGCTAGCGCCATGAAAAAGGCCCGGTGCAGTTTCCTGCATCGGGCCTTTTCGTCTGGCGCTGTTTTTTGATGGGCGCCAGATCCGTTCAGCCAAGCGTCCGCTCAGCCAAACGCTCCTGCGTCAGTGCCGCCCGTGGTGGTTCTCGAAGCGGGTCACGTTGGAGAGCTTGGGGTTGGCCTTGGGGTTGCGACGGTACAGCAGCGCCATCTTGCCGATGGTTTGCACCAGTTCGGCCTTGCTGTCAGCCAGCAGCTCGTTGATCATCGCGGCGCGATCATCCCGCTCGGGCAGGGCGAGCTTCACTTTGATCAGCTCGTGGTCGTTGAGCGCGCGGCTGAGTTCTGCGAGCAGGTTTTCGGAGACGCCGTTCTCAGAAACGGTGACCACGGGGTTCAAATGGTGGCCAATGCTACGAAATGCTTTCTTTTGTGCCTGTGACAAGCTCATGGTATCTTGCGGTATCCCGGTTAGCGCTTAACGTTCCATCTTACGGTGAAATGCCGTCAAGTGAAAGCAATCCCGTCAATGCGCCCATCTCTTATTCCAGCGTCAGATGCCTCTATGCAGCAAAAGCCTCCAAGCCGTAAACATTCAGTGAGCAAAACCAGCAACAACTGGAAGAAAGAACATTTCGACGACCAGTACGTGAAACAGAGCTGGCAGGATGGCTATCGCTCCCGGGCAAGCTACAAGCTGCTGGAGCTGGATGAGAAAGACAAGCTGTTTCGCAATGGCATGACGGTGATCGACCTGGGCGCAGCGCCTGGCGGGTGGAGTCAGATCGCCGCCGAAAAAGTCGGCCCGGAAGGTGTCGTGATCGCCTCCGACATTCTGGAGATGGACGCCCTGGCAGGGGTCGACTTCATTCAGGGCGACTTCACCGAAGAACGTGTACTCAATGCGATTCTCGAGCGGTTGGGAAATCGGCCGGTAGACCTTGTTATGTCCGACATGGCCCCCAATATGAGTGGTATGGCCGCTATCGACCAGCCACAGGCCATGTACCTTGTCGAGCTTGCTCTGGAGCTGGCGCGTGAAACGCTCTCGCCCAAGGGGCGTTTTCTGGTCAAAGTGTTTCAGGGGGAGGGCTTCGACACCTATTTGAAGGAGCTGCGCGGCAGCTTTCAGCGCGTCGTGACCCGCAAGCCGGATGCTTCGCGGGCCCGTTCACGAGAAGTCTATTTTCTGGCCGAAGGCTTTCGCGGTTAGCAAGTGACCGCGTGCATGGCCACGATAGCGACGATTTATCACCACGATTGCCAGACAGGCAGGCGTAAGGTGTGTCACATTATGCACATTGGACGAGCGTGACACAGATGGCCCAGGGCGTTATGCGCTTTGGCAATGGTTGAACGTTAAACTCTAGTGTAAGGTCTGAGTACTAACGGTTAACTGACGGATTCTTGTAATGAGGGTAGCCCCTTGAACGATATGGCGAAGAACCTGATTCTGTGGTTGGTCATCGCGGCCGTTCTGCTGACAGTGTTCAACAATTTCAGTACGGAAAGCGCGCCGCAAAGCACCAACTACTCCCAGTTTGTGCAGCAGGTGCAAAATCAGCAGATCCGCAGCGTCACCATCGATGGCTATACCATCACTGGTGAGCGGACCGATGGTTCGCAGTTCCAGACCATCCGCCCTGCCGCAGAAGATCCCAAGCTGATCGACGACCTGCTGAGCAACAATGTCACGGTGGTCGGCAAGGCGCCGGAGCAGCAAAGCATCTGGACGCGGCTGCTGATTGCCAGTTTCCCGATCCTGCTGATCCTGGCGATCTTCATGTTCTTCATGCGCCAGATGCAAGGCGGTGCCGGTGGCGGCAAGGGTGGCCCGATGAGCTTCGGCAAGTCGAAGGCCAAGCTGCTCTCGCAAGACCAGATCAAGACCACCTTTGCTGACGTGGCGGGCTGTGACGAGGCCAAGGAAGAGGTGGAAGAGCTGGTCGACTTCCTGCGCGACCCCACCAAATTCCAGCGCTTGGGTGGCACCATTCCCCGTGGCGTGCTGATGGTCGGCCCTCCCGGTACCGGTAAGACGCTGCTGGCCAAGTCCATTGCCGGTGAGGCCAAGGTGCCGTTCTTCTCCATCTCGGGTTCCGACTTCGTCGAGATGTTCGTGGGCGTGGGTGCGTCCCGCGTGCGTGACATGTTCGAGCAGGCCAAGAAGCAGGCGCCCTGCATCATCTTCATCGACGAAATCGATGCCGTGGGGCGCTCGCGTGGCACCGGCATGGGCGGCGGTAACGATGAACGCGAGCAGACGCTGAACCAGCTGCTGGTCGAGATGGACGGCTTCGAGGCCAACGAAGGCATCATCGTGATTGCAGCCACCAACCGTCCGGACGTACTCGACCCCGCGCTGCTGCGCCCGGGCCGCTTCGACCGTCAGGTAACCGTGGGCTTGCCGGATATCCGTGGTCGTGAGCATATTCTGGGCGTGCACCTGCGCAAGGTGCCGCTGGCCGATGACGTGAAGCCGCAGCTGATTGCCCGTGGTACGCCTGGCTTCTCCGGTGCCGACCTGGCCAACCTGGTGAACGAGGCGGCCCTGTTTGCGGCGCGTCGTAACAAGCGCTTGGTGGGCATGGAAGAGCTTGAGCTGGCCAAGGACAAGATCATGATGGGCGCCGAGCGCAAATCCATGGTCATGACCGATAAGGAAAAGCTCAATACCGCTTACCACGAAGCAGGTCACGCGATCATTGGTCTGGTCATGCCCGAGCACGACCCGGTCTACAAGGTCACGATTATTCCCCGTGGCCGCGCCCTGGGTGTGACGATGTTCCTGCCGGAAGAGGATCGTTACAGCCTGTCGCGCCAGCAGATCATCAGCCAGCTCTGCTCGCTGTTCGGTGGTCGTATTGCCGAAGAGATGACGCTTGGGCCCAACGGTGTCACCACGGGTGCTTCCAACGACATCAAGCGCGCCACGGAGCTGGCCCATAACATGGTGGCCAAGTGGGGCCTATCCGATGAAATGGGTCCGCTCATGTACGACGAGGACGAGTCTCACCAGTTCCTCGGTGGCCCGGGTCAGGGTGGCGGCAAGCTGAGGTCCGGCGAAACCACCACGCGCCTCGATAAGGAAGTGCGCAAGATCATCGACGAGTGCTACGAACAGGCTCGCCAGATTTTGCATGACAACCGCGACAAGCTGGATGCCATGGCCGAAGCGCTGATGAAGTACGAGACCATCGATGCGCATCAGCTGAAAGACATCATGGAAGGGCGTGACCCCCGCCCGCCGGAAGGCTGGGGTGACGGCGACTCTTCGGGTGGCGGCTCTCCGGTAGGTGGCGACAAGCCGGAAGCGAAGCCAGAAGAGCCTGAAGCCTCCTCGGAAGGCGATAGCGAAGAAGACGATGACGAGCCGCGTCGTCGCCCTTCGGACCCGTTGGGTGGTTCGGCGGGGTCTTGAGCCAAGCCATCACACCAGCCAGCAAAGGCGCCCCAGCGGGGCGCCTTTTTGTTATCCTGTGATCAATGACAGTGAATTTTTTTTGATTTCAGGCGGCAACATGAACCCGAACGTTGACCCTATCTTGGCTCCGCACGCCCCAGAAGATGCCTTTCATCTGCGCTGCGGTCGCCATTCGCTCGATCTCTCGTTTCCCCGGGTGATGGGCATATTGAACGTCACCCCGGACTCGTTTTCCGACGGTGGCCAGCATGTGGCCCTCGATGATGCGCTGCGCCATGCCGAGCGCATGCTGGCGGAAGGAGCGGCGATGATCGATGTGGGGGGAGAGTCGACCCGCCCAGGTGCTACGCCGGTGTCCGAGCAGCAGGAGCTGGATCGGGTGGCCCCGGTGGTGGAGGCGCTGGTGCGTGAGCTGGATGCGCTGGTGTCGGTGGACACCAGCAGCGCTCTGGTCATGCGTGAGGTGAGCGCGCTGGGAGCGGGCATGATCAATGATGTGCGCGCTCTGGAGCGTGATGGCGCGCTGGCTGCGGCAGCCAGCAGTGGCCTACCGGTATGCCTGATGCATCGCCAGGGTGAGCCGCAGGATATGCAGCACTCGCCTGGCTACGATGTGCCGGTGGAGCAGGCCGTGGCGGCCTATCTGGCGGAGCGGATCGCTGCCTGCGAAGCAGTGGGGCTGCGTCGTCATCGGCTGCTGCTGGACCCCGGTTTTGGCTTTGGCAAAACCGTCGAACATAACCTGCAGCTGTTGAAGCACATGGCCTCGCTGAATGAGTTGGGCTTGCCGCTGCTGGTGGGTATGTCGCGTAAGAGTATGATCGGTAAAGTGCTGGGCCGCCCTGTGGAAGAGCGCCTGGCGGGAGGGCTGGCGCTAGCCGCCATGGCGGTGGAGCGCGGAGCCAAGGTGATTCGGGTGCATGACGTTGGGCCCACGGTGGATGCCGTGAATATGGCCTGGGCCGTACTGCAAGAAGGCTGTGAGCCGCTCGTGAAGAAGGAGCTGTAACATGACGCGTCGTTATTTTGGCACCGACGGAATTCGTGGCACGGTAGGGCAAGCGCCCATTACGGCCGATTTCATGCTCAAGCTGGGCTGGGCCGCCGGGCAGGTGTTGCGTCGCGAAAAAGGCCGCACCCGGGTGTTGATCGGTAAGGATACGCGTATTTCCGGCTATATGTTCGAGTCGGCGCTGGAGGCGGGGCTGTCTGCTGCTGGGGTGGACGTGGCGCTGTTGGGGCCGATGCCCACGCCCGGTATTGCCTACCTGACGCAGACCTTCCGCGCGGATGCCGGGATCGTCATTTCGGCCTCGCACAACCCCTTCGATGACAACGGCATCAAGTTTTTCTCTGCCGAAGGCAAGAAGTTGCCCGATGAGATCGAAGACCGTATCGAAGCCATGCTGGAAGCGCCGCTGACCACGGCCGAGGCCGCGCAGCTGGGCAAGGCGACGCGTATCGACGATGCGGCGGGCCGCTATATCGAGTTCTGTAAATCCACGCTGCCGGACAGGCTGAGCCTGCATGGCCTGAAAGTGGTGCTGGATTGCGCTCATGGGGCCACTTACCATATCGCCCCCAGCGTATTCCGCGAGCTGGGGGCCGATGTCAGCGTGATTGGGGCGTCTCCCGACGGATTGAATATCAACCAACAGGTGGGGTCCACCCATCCCGCTGCGCTACGTGCCGCGGTCATTCAGCAAGGGGCCGATCTGGGCGTCGCCTTCGATGGCGACGGCGACCGTGTGCTGCTGGTGGATGCCGATGGCCGAGAAGTGGATGGCGATGACATCCTTTACCTGATCGCCCGTGACCGTTTCGAGCGTGGCCTGCTGGACGGTGGTGTGGTGGGCACCCTGATGAGCAATTTTGGGCTGGCCATGGCGCTGGAGCGGCTGGGTATTCCCTTCCAGCGTGCCAAGGTGGGCGACCGCTTCGTCATGGAGATGATGGCTGCCAACGGCTGGGAGCTGGGGGGCGAGGCTTCGGGGCATATCGTGTGTGGCCATGTGCAGAGCACCGGCGACGGCATCGTGTCCGCGCTGCAGGTGCTGGCCTTGATGGTTCGCGAGCAGAAACCGCTTCCAACCCTGCTCAAGGGGCTCGAAAAAGTCCCCCAGTCGCTGGTCAACGTGCGGCTACCGGCCGGCTCCGATGCTCGCCAGGTGATGGCAGCTCCACCCTTGCAGGAAGCCGTGGCGGCGCTGGAAACCGAGTTGGGCGACCAGGGGCGCGTGCTGCTGCGCGCCTCGGGGACGGAGCCACTGATTCGGGTCATGGTAGAAGGCCGTGCCCATCTGGATGTCGACCGCTTGGCCAATCGGCTGGCTCAGGAGGTCCAGGCGCTGCTCGGTGACGACGCCAGCAAATAACGCAGGACGCGTCACAGCGGTTGTCTTGACAAGGCGGCTCCTATACCATTTCGCTCCACCTGGATTGAGGATTACCCATGCGCACGCCCTTGATTGCCGGTAACTGGAAAATGAACGGTTCGGCGGCATTGATCGAGTCGTTTGGTAAAACGTTTGCTTCCGCCACGCTACCGGAAGGTGTCGAGGTGGTGATTATTCCGCCCTTTCCTTACCTGGACATGGCGCGTCAGGCCTTTGGTGATACGCCGCTGAAGCTGGGGGCGCAAACGCTCAATCCTCAGCACGCCGGGGCGCATACCGGTGAAGTCAGTGGCCGCATGCTCAAGGAGTTTGGCGTTGGCTACGTGCTGGTGGGCCACTCCGAGCGCCGTCAGCTCTACCGTGAAAGCGACGAGCAGGTATTCAATCGCCTGGTGGCCGCTCTGGATGTCGGCTTGACGCCGATTCTATGTGTTGGTGAATCCCTTGAAGAGCGCGACGCTGGTCAGACCATGGATGTCGTGCTGCGCCAGGTGGGCTATGCCATGGCGCGACTGGAACCAGAGCAGCGTCGTCAGGTGGTGATTGCCTACGAGCCTGTTTGGGCCATTGGTACCGGGCGCACGGCCTCGCCGGAGCAGGCTCAGGAAGTCATGGCAGGTATTCGTGCCTACCAGGCAGGATTCGATGCGTCGCTGGCCGAGCAGTTGAAACTGCTTTACGGCGGCAGCATGAATGCAAGTAATGCGGCAGAGCTGCTTGCTCAGCCGGATATCGACGGCGGTTTGGTGGGCGGTGCCTCGCTTAAAACCGACGATTTCTACGCCATTTGTCAGTCAGCAGGATAACGCCATGCAAGTTGCAATTCTTATGGTTCATGTGGTGATTGCGGTCGCCCTGGTAGTACTCATCCTGCTTCAGCAGGGTAAAGGCGCTGAAGCGGGGGCTGCCTTCGGTGGTGGCGCATCGCAAACAGTGTTTGGCTCACGGGGTAGCGGTAACTTCCTTTCTCGCACCACGGGTGTGCTGGCAGCCGGTTTCTTCGTCACCTCCATGGCGCTGGCATACTTTGCCACCCAGGCGGGCCAGACACCGGAAGCGGGGATTCCCGACGCACGCCTGATCGAGCAGCAGCGCAGTATTCCTACGCTTGACGACAGCCCTGCAAGTATGGATAATACCGCGCCAGTGCTCGAGGAAAGCGTAGAGTAATCAGCCGCCTTTTCTTTAGCCTCCCCTGATGCCGAAGTGGTGGAATTGGTAGACACGCTATCTTGAGGGGGTAGTGACCGTATGGTCGTGCGGGTTCAAGTCCCGCCTTCGGCACCATCTGATTCGCTGGTTTGCCAGCTTCCCAGAATATCAGGATTGGCACCTGAGACGAAAACAGCACTTGACGTCAGTAGTTTAAGTGTCTATTATCGTCGACCTAGATTGATGCGGGGTGGAGCAGTCTGGTAGCTCGTCGGGCTCATAACCCGAAGGTCATCGGTTCAAATCCGGTCCCCGCTACCATTTATTTAGCAGCTTGTAGTGCCGTGAAGCAGTTCGCAATGTGCTTCGAGGCAGCGGAAAAGTCGCAGCATGTTGCTAAAATGGTATTACAGGTTTCTTTCGAAAAGCCCCTTCCTGTGAAGGGGCTTTTTGTTAGTAGCTTTTTTGCGAGCCAAGAGTGTCTCACGCGCGGACGTTGTTCAGTAGCCAGAGACACATTCCCAGGTAATGCCAATCAGCCTCCTGGCTTTTATCAAGACTCCTGGCCAGGTGCCTGATGCAACGGCTATAGGAGCTTTGTCTGTGGCCACAAAACACGCTGCGCTTCATGCGCTTATCGAACCCATCGTTGCCGCCATGGGCTTCGAGCTTTGGGGCATCGAGCATGTTTCCCAGGGCAAGCATTCGCGGCTGGTCATTTATATCGAGCGCGAGAGCGGTGTCAGCGTGGAAGATTGCGCCGACATCAGCCGTCAAGTCAGTGCCGTGATGGATGTGGAAGATCCGATTCCCGGCGAGTACCGCTTGGAAGTCTCGTCACCCGGTATGGCACGCCCCCTTTACTCTCTGGACCACTTCACCCGTTACCAGGGTCATCAGGTGGCGCTAAAGCTACGTCTCGCTTTCGATGGTCGGCGCAAGTTCCAGGGGCTGCTGGCTGGGGTCGAGGGGGATGAAGTGCTGCTGCAAATGGAAGGTGAGGAGTACTGCTTTCCCATTGAAAGCATTGACGCTGCGCACGTTGTCCCGCAGTTCGAAGAATAACGGGTGGCGGCTTCCGGTAGATGCCGGGTCGACGCACAAAAGGACAGGTTTTCTGGCGAGGCATACGCATGAGTAAAGAAATCTTAATGGTCGTGGACGCGATCTCCAACGAAAAAGGCGTCCCCCGTGATGTAATTTTCGAAGCGGTCGAAGCCGCGCTGGCCAGCGCGTCGCGCAAGCGTTTCGAGCAGGAAGAAGCCAATGTGCGGGTGCGTATCGACCGTAAAACCGGCGACTACGACACCTTCCGCTACTGGACCGTCGTGGAAGACGATGAGTTCGAGACGCCCGACTACGAAATCAAGCTGAGCATCGCCGAGCAGCGGGATCCGCCGCTGGCGCTGGGCGATGTGGTCGAGCAGAAGATCGAAAACGCCGTGTTTGGCCGCATTGCCGCACAAACCGCCAAGCAGGTCATCGTCCAGAAAGTGCGCGAAGCCGAGCGTGCCGAGGTCGTGCGTCAATACGCAGACCGTGAAGGCGAGCTGGTGGCCGGTATCGTCAAGAAAACCACCCGTGATGGCCTGATCATCGACCTGGGCGAGAACGCCGAAGCGTTCCTGCCGCGCAACGAGATGATTCACGGCGAGCGCTACCGCATGAACGAGCGAGTGCGCGCGCTGCTGGTCAAGGTGGACCCAGATGCTCGTGGTGCCCATCTGCAGCTGTCGCGTACCTGCCCGGAGTTCATCATGGAGCTGTTCAAGATCGAGGTGCCGGAAATCGCCGAGCAGCTGATCGAAATCAAAGGGGCGGCTCGCGACCCCGGCTCTCGGGCCAAGATCGCGGTAAAAACCAACGACCGCCGTATCGACCCGGTGGGCGCTTGTGTGGGTATGCGTGGTTCGCGGGTGCAGGCGGTCTCTTCCGAACTGCAGAACGAGCGCGTCGATATCGTGCTGTGGGATGACAATCCGGCGCAGCTGGTCATCAATGCCATGGCGCCTGCCGATGTGGCGTCTATTCTGGTGGACGAAGACGCCCACGCGATGGACGTGGCGGTCGCCCAGGACAACCTGGCCCAGGCCATTGGTCGCAGCGGCCAGAACGTGCGCCTGGCGTCCGAGTTGACCGGCTGGCGTATCAACGTCATGACCGAAGACGAGGCGGAATCCAAGCGCGAGCAGGAAATCGACAGCCTGGTGGACACGTTCGTTCAGCACCTGGAAGTGGACGAAGACGTTGCCCGCCTGCTGGTTGAAGAAGGGTTCACCACCCTGGAAGAAGTTGCTTACGTGCCGCTGGAAGAGATGCTCGAAATCGAAGAGTTCGATGAAGAGCTGGTGGAAGAGCTGCGTGCACGCGCAAAAGACGAGCTGCTGACGATGGCGATTGCCTCGGAAGAAGCGCTGGACGGTGCCCAACCAGCGGATGACCTGCTGGAAATGGACGGTATGGAGCGCCACTTGGCCTTCATTCTCGCCAGCCGCGGCATTGTCACAATGGAAGATCTCGCCGAGCAGTCTGTCGACGATCTGGTCGATATCGAGGAGTTGGACGAAGCGCGCGCAGCGGCACTGATCATGACTGCCCGTGCGCCCTGGTTCGAAACCGACGACACATCGGATTCGAACACACAGTAAACAGGTCACGGGCTGAGGAGGGTCACTATGTCGGATATGACAGTTAAAGATTTTGCAGTGAAGGTGGGCCGCGATGTGCCCCGCCTATTGGAACAGATGAAAGAAGCCGGTTTGCAGCACGCCTCGGAAAGTGACGCCGTATCTGAAGAAGACAAGCAGACGCTGCTGAGCTTTCTGAAGAAGAGCCACGGCGGCAGCGACAACGAGCCAAGCAAGAACCGCATCACCCTGACGCGTAAAACCCGTAGCCGCATCAAGACCGGCGAGCGCGGTAAAACCATCGAAGTTCAGGTGCGCAAGAAGAAGACCTACGTCAAGCGTGAAGAAGAGAAGCCCAAGGCCGCCGAGCCCCAGCACTCTGGCCCGCGCCAGCTGGTAGGCGACATGGCCGAAGCGGAAGCCGAGCGCAAGGCGCAGGAAGCCCAGGCGGCGGCAGAGAAAGCCGTTGCCGCAAAAGCCAAGGCGGCTGAAGACGCAGCGCGCAAAGCAGCGGATGAGCAAGCCAAGGCCAAGGCGGCAGAAGTGCCGGACATCGCCGTGCCTGACCTGGAAATCGACGATGCACCGACGGGTGAAGACCTGCCGCCTGCACCGCCGAAGGAAGGCCGTACCGACCGTCGCACGGCACCGCCCAAGAAAACCGCTGCCAAGAAAAAAGGCCGCGACGATGACGACGATCGCGGTGATCGCGAAGAGCGCAAGCGTGGCGGTGGCGGCAAGAAGGTCAAGCGTGCCGAGCGCCGTGGTGGTCGTCGTGGCGGCGCAAGCCAGAGCGGCAACGGCAAGCACGGCTTCCAGAAGCCGACTCAGCCGATCGTGCGTGAAGTCTCGATCCCTGAATCGATCAGCGTTGCCGAGCTGGCCGACAAGATGTCGATCAAGGCCAACGAAGTCATCAAGGCCATGTTCACCATGGGCGCGGCGGTGACCATCAACCAGACCATCGACCAGGATACTGCGGCGATCGTCGTGGAAGAGATGGGTCACAAGGTCAAGCTGGTGAAGGATGACGCGCTGGAAACGGAAATGCTGGAAGGCATCTCCTACGAAGGCGAAGAGATCACCCGCTCACCCGTGGTGACCGTCATGGGTCACGTTGACCACGGTAAGACCTCGCTGCTGGACTACATTCGTCGTGCCAAGGTCGCCACCGGCGAAGCGGGCGGTATTACCCAGCACATCGGTGCTTACCATGTGGAAGACAACCACGGCGGTGTCACCTTCCTGGATACCCCCGGTCACGCGGCGTTTACCGCCATGCGTGCTCGTGGTGCCAAAGCCACCGACGTGGTCATCCTGGTCGTGGCTGCCGACGATGGCGTGATGCCGCAAACCGTTGAAGCGATCGAGCACTCCAAAGCGGCTGAAGTGCCCATGGTCGTGGCGGTGAACAAGATCGATAAAACGGGCGCGGACTTCGACCGCATTCGTAACGAGCTGTCACAGCACGGCGTGATCTCCGAAGAGTGGGGCGGTGACACGCAGTTTGTTCACGTGTCCGCCAAAACCGGCGAAGGCATGGAAGACCTGCTGGAAGCGATCCAGCTGGCCTCCGAAGTGCTTGAGCTGACGGCCGTTCCGTCGGCGCCTGGCAAAGGTGTCGTTGTCGAGTCTCGCTTGGACAAAGGCCGTGGCCCGGTGGCTACCGTGCTGGTTCAGAACGGTACGCTGAAGAAGGGTGATATCGTGCTGGCAGGCCTGCACTATGGTCGCGTTCGTGCGCTGACCAATGAGCTGGGTCAACAGGTCGATACCGCTGGCCCCGCCATGCCGGTCGAGATCCAGGGTCTCGACGGCACGCCGGATGCCGGTGACGACTTCATGGTCGTGGCCGACGAGAAGAAAGCCCGTGAAGTGGCCAACTTCCGTCAAGGCAAATACCGCGAAGTGCGCCTGGCGCGTCAGCAGAAAGCCAAGCTGGAGAACATGTTCAGCCAGATGGGCCAGGACGAAGTGGCCAAGGTCAACATCGTCCTCAAAGCCGACGTTCAGGGGTCACTGGAAGCCATCAAGGGCGCTCTGGAAGAGCTCTCCACCGACGAAGTGCAAGTGGCGGTGGTCTCCTCCGGCGTGGGTGGTATTACCGGAACCGACGCCAATCTGGCGCTGGCGTCGGAAGCCATCGTGGTCGGCTTCAACGTACGTGCCGATGCCGCAGCCCGTGAGATCATCGAGCGTGAAGGTCTGGATCTGCGCTACTACAGCGTCATCTACCAGCTGATCGACGAGGTCAAGCAGGCGATGAGCGGTATGCTTGCTCCCGAGTGGAAAGAAGAGATCGTGGGCGTGGCCGAAGTACGTGACGTCTTCCGCGCGCCGAAGATCGGTGCGGTGGCTGGCTGTATGGTCGTCGAAGGCACGGTTTCCCGCAGCAAGCGTATCCGCGTTCTGCGTGACAACGTGGTCATCTACGAAGGCGAACTCGAATCGCTGCGCCGCTTCAAGGACGACGTACAGGAAGTGCGTAACGGCATGGAGTGTGGCATCGGCGTGAAGAACTACAACGATGTTCAGGTCGGCGACAAGATCGAAGTCTTTGACCAAGTGAAGGTCGAGCGCAGCCTGTAAGGCAGCGAGGAGTCAACATGCGCGAATTCAAGCGTACCGACCGGGTAGCCGACCAGCTCCAGAAGGAGCTGGCGGTACTGATCCAGCGGGAAGTAAAAGACCCGCGTCTTGGCATGATCACGGTGAGCGGCGCTGCCGTCAGCCGTGACCTGGGCTACGCCGATATCTATGTCACCCTGCTGGGTGAACAGGAGCCCGAGCGTATCAAGGAAAACCTGCAGGTGCTCAAGCGCGCCTCGGGGTTTCTGAGAAGCCAGATTGCCAAGCGCATCAAGCTGCGCCACGTGCCCGAGCTGCGTTTTCATTACGATGAAAGCGTGGTGCGTGGCCAGCACCTCTCATCGCTGATCGACGAGGCGGTCTCTACCGACCGTGCCCGCCAATCAGATGACGAGGACGACACCGACGCCCAGGGTGAGGAGACGCGCTAATGGCTCGTCGCCGTCGCGGATTACCGGTGAATGGCGTGGTGCTGCTGGACAAGCCCAAGGGCATTTCCAGCAACCATGCACTCCAGCGTGTGCGCCGTCTGTTCGAGGCGCAGAAAGCCGGGCATACCGGCACGCTGGACCCCATGGCAACGGGCCTGCTGCCCATTTGCCTGGGGGAAGCCACCAAGTTTTCCGCACACCTGCTGGAAGCCGACAAGATGTATCGCACCCGGGTCGAGCTGGGCGTGATCACCGACACCGGCGATGCCGAGGGTAACGTCATCGAGCGGCGTGAGGTGCCAAGCTTCACCGCCGAGGATGTGGAGGCCGTGCTGGTCCGCTTTCGTGGCGAGATCGACCAGGTGCCGCCCATGTATTCGGCGTTGAAGCACCAGGGCAAGAAGCTCTACGAGCTGGCGCGCGAGGGCAAGCAGGTTGAACGTGCAGCACGGCGGGTTAGCGTGTATGATGCGCGCCTGCTGGCGTTCGAGGGTCATGCCTTCGAGCTGGAAGTTAGTTGCAGCAAGGGAACCTACATCCGAACCCTGGCCGAAGACATTGGCCTGGCGCTGGGGTGTGGTGCCCACATCAGTCAACTGCGCAGGCTCAAGACCGGCCCCTTCGATGGCGACGCCATGTGGACCCTGGAGGCGCTGGAAGCGCTGGCAAGTCAGGCCCATCGCGAGGCGGAACTGATGCCCGTCGATGTGCTGGTGGATCACCTGCCATCGCTCAGCGTGGACGATGTTGCCTATGACAGGCTGGCCCACGGGCAGTCGGTGCAGCTGGCCAGTGGCGAGTTGGCAGCAGATGCGCTGGCACGACTTTATCACGCCGAGACCTTTATCGGTCTTGGCGTTGTAAAAGGGCCGCAGGAAGTGGCTCCCAAGCGACTGTTGAGTACGGTCGCTCGTTCGTAATTTCGCCGTGAAAACGTTGCAAGGATGCGGCGATTTGCGCGAAAATAGCAGCTTGAGACTGCAAATATGCGTGGTCTCACCCATTCATTTTAGGCATATTGCTTACTGGAGAGACAGATGGCATTAACCGCTGAGAAAAAGGCCGAAATCGTCAACGAATACGGCCGCGGCGACAACGACACCGGTTCCCCTGAAGTGCAGGTTGCACTGCTGAGCGCCAACATCAATGGCCTGCAGGACCACTTCAAGACCAACAAGCAGGATCACCACTCTCGTCGTGGTCTGATCCGCATGGTAAACCAGCGTCGTAAGCTGCTGGACTACCTGAAGCGTAAGGATTTCGAGCGCTATCAGTCTCTGATCCAGAAACTGGGTCTGCGTCGCTAAGCAGTCACGGCAACGATTCAAAACGGGCAGCTCCTTGCGAGCTGCCCGTTTTTTTGTTTGAGGTAGCCGTCAGCCGCGTCAACGCCTAGAATGGTGGCGAGTCAAAACGACCCAAGCGAAAAGACAAGTAGCTATTAATGTTAAAGGAAGTCGCCGTGAATCCGGTCAAGAAAACGTTCCAATACGGTCGTAGCACCGTCACCCTCGAAACTGGGCGTATCGCTCGCCAGGCCACTGGTGCCGTCATGGTCACCATGGACGAGACCGTCGTACTGTGTACGGTGGTAGCGAAGAAAGACGTCAATCCCGCCCAATCCTTCTTCCCGCTTTCGGTGCACTACCAGGAAAAGACCTACGCGGTCGGCAAGATTCCTGGCGGCTTCTTCAAGCGTGAAGGTCGCCCCACCGAGAAAGAGACCCTCACGTCACGGCTGATCGACCGCCCCATTCGCCCGCTGTTCCCCAAGGGCTTCATGAACGAAGTGCAGGTGATCTGTACCGTTCTGTCGACTGACCGCAACCATGATCCGGATATTGCGGCCATGCTGGGCACCTCGGCAGCGCTGAGCATCTCAGGCGTTCCGTTCAATGGCCCGATTGGCGCTGCGCGCGTTGGCTTCAACGAAGAGCAGGGCTACTTCCTGAACCCCACCGTCGAAGAGCTGACTACCTCTGAGCTGGACATGGTGGTGGCCGGTACCGAAAACGCCGTGCTGATGGTGGAGTCGGAAGCTCAGGAACTGCTGGAAGACGAAATGCTGGGTGCCGTACTGTTCGGCCACCAGGAGATGCAGGTGGCGGTCAACGCCATCAAGGAACTGGCCGCTGAAGCAGGCAAGCCGCGCTGGGACTGGCAGCCGCCCGCCGAAAACGTGGCGCTGAAAACCGCCATGGCCGACGCGTTCGAAGCCAAAGTGGGCGATGCGTACCGCATTACCGACAAGATGGCGCGTCAGGATGCGCTGGCCGAGCTGAAAGAGGCTGCTCTGGCCCAGCTGGCAGCTGAAGAAGGCGACTCCTCGGAAGGCAAGTTCAGTGCCGATGACGTCAAGGGGGCCTTTGCGGCGCTGGAGAAGCGCGTGGTGCGCTCTCGCGTCGTCAAGGGCGAGCCGCGCATCGACGGCCGCGACAACGTCACCGTGCGCCCGCTGGCCATCGAAGTCGGTGTGCTGCCCAAGACTCACGGCTCGGCCATCTTCACCCGTGGCGAAACCCAGGCCATCGCCGTGGCGACACTGGGCACGCTGCGCGACTCGCAGCTGATCGAGTCGCTGGAAGGCGAGCGTAAAGACCGCTTCATGCTGCACTACAACTTCCCTCCCTACTCGGTGGGTGAAGCAGGCTTCATGGGTGGCCCGAAGCGTCGTGAAATCGGTCACGGCCGTTTGGCTCGTCGTGGCGTCCAGGCCATGCTGCCCTCCGAAGAAGATTTCCCCTACACCATTCGCGTGGTGTCGGAAATCACCGAATCCAATGGTTCCAGCTCCATGGCCTCGGTTTGTGGCTCCTCGCTGGCGCTGATGGATGCAGGCGTTCCGCTGAAAGCCCCGGTGGCGGGTATTGCCATGGGTCTCGTCAAGGACGAAGACGGCTACGCGGTGCTGACCGACATCCTGGGTGACGAAGACCACTTGGGCGACATGGACTTCAAGGTAGCGGGTTCTGAAGAGGGTGTTACGGCCCTGCAGATGGACATCAAGATCGAAGGCATCAACGAAGAGATCATGGAAACCGCGCTGCAGCAGGCTCACGATGCGCGTATCGGTATCCTGGCGCAGATGAACGCCGTGATCAGCCAAAGCCGTACCGACGTCTCCGAGAATGCGCCTTCCATGGCCACCATCAAGATCGATCCGGACAAGATCCGTGACGTCATCGGCAAGGGCGGCGCTACCATCCGCAAGATTTGCGAAGACACCGGCGCGTCCATCGACCTCGATGACGACGGCACCGTGCGCATCTATGCCGAAGACAAGGCGGCGGCCAAGAAGGCCATCGATACCGTACTGGCCATCACGGCAGAAGCGGAAATCGGCAAGCTCTACCAGGGCAAGGTCGTGCGCATCGCCGACTTCGGTGCTTTCGTGAACATCATGCCGGGTACCGATGGCCTGGTGCATATCTCGCAAATCGTCGCCGAGCGCGTCAACAACGTGCGCGATTTCCTCAACGAAGGTGACGACGTCGTCGTGAAGGTGCTGGATATCGACAACCGCAACCGCGTGAAGCTCTCGATCAAAGAGATCACCGAGGAAGAGAAGGCCGCGTTTGCCGCTGCCGAGGCGGATATCGCAGGCTAATCGGCCACCCGCGTATGACCACCGCCCCTGCAGCCCCTGGCTGTGGGGGCGGTGTCGTTTGGTAGCCCCGCATATTTGAAGCCCCACGTATTTTGATAGACCCATACAGAGGAAGCAGCATGGAGCAGCAGGAGTCACCGCGCTGGTGGGCGGTGGTCGCCGTGATGATCGGCATCTTTTTACTGGTAACCGCCGAGCAGCTGCCCATTGGGCTGCTCTCGCAGGTTGCCGCAGACATGGGCGTGACCCCCGGCATGGCCGGATTGATGGTTACCGTGCCGGGAGTAGTGGCGGCGTTTTCCGCCCCCTTGCTGCCGGTGGCCGTCGGCCGTCTGGACCGCCGCATCATGCTGACGCTGATGATGGTGGTGATGGTCATTGGCAGCCTGCTGTCGGCCCTGGCCACGACCTTTATCTTTCTCCTGGCCGCCAGGGTGCTGGTGGGGATGAGTATTGGCGGTTTCTGGGCCATTGCTGGCAGCATTGCGCCGCGCCTGGTGCCGGCGCATCAGGTGGCCCGTGCCATGACCATCATCTTCGGGGGCGTGGCAGCAGCCTCGGTGCTGGGCGTGCCTTTGGGGACACTGCTGGGGGATGCCAGCCACTGGCGGGTGGCCTTCGGCGCCCTTGGCGGCTTGAGCCTGCTCACCGCCGTGGCGCTATGGGTGTGGTTGCCGCCGCTTCCACCCCGGGAGCCGGTGCGATTGCGCATGCTGGCGCAGCAGCTGCAAAACCGAGGCGTTCGGGTCGCCGTGCTGACCACCGGTCTGGTGGTGGTTGGGCACTTCGTGGCGTACACCTTTATCAGCCCAATCCTGCAGGAGATCAGCGGCGTGGCCCAGCGGCATGTAGGCAGCCTGCTGCTGCTCTATGGGGCGGCAGGCATTCTGGGCAATATCGCCGCAGGGGCTTTTGCCGGGCGCCATCCTTATCGGGCGGTGTTGGTCATCCCCAGCCTGCTGCTGGTGGTAGTCGGGCTGTTTCCGCTGCTGGGCGTGCAACCGACCAGCGGTGTGCTGCTGCTGATGCTGTGGGGCGCCGTGTTTGGCAGCGTTTCGGTCAGCATCCAGACCTGGATTCTGCGCACGGCCCCCAATACCGAAGCCGCCACGGCGCTGATGGCGTTTGTCTTCAATATGTCGATTGGCCTGGGCGCCATGGTGGGCGGTCAGGTGGTGGACAGCACCAGCCTGCCGGTGACCATGTGGGCATCGGCAGGGCTGTTCCTGCTGGGGATGCTGCTGGTATGGCGCACCCCCGCGCGCATCGTGGGGGAAAAGAACCGCTAGCCGTCAGGCAAAAAAATGCCCCCGCGTGTGCGGGGGCAGTCATCACGGCGCGAGAGCGCGGTATCAGGCGCGCTCGATGGCCAGCGCCACCCCTTGCCCGCCACCGATACACAGGGTGGCCAGGCCTTTTTTGGCATCGCGGGCGATCATTTCGTGGAGCAGCGTGACCAGCACGCGGCAGCCGGAGGCACCGATGGGGTGGCCAATGGCAATGGCGCCGCCGTTGACGTTGACCTTCGAGGTATCCCAGCCCAGCTCCTTGTTGACCGACAGCGCCTGAGCCGCGAAGGCTTCGTTGGCTTCGACCAGGTCCAGGTCATCCAGGCTCCAGCCCGCTTTTTCCAGGCAGCGGCGGGTAGCCGGTGCCGGGCCGATGCCCATGATGGCCGGGTCGACCCCTGCATTGGCATATGCGGCAATGCGTGCCAGCGGCTCCAGGCCCAGCTCTTTGGCTTTTTCAGCGGAGCAGAGCATGACCACGGCAGCACCATCGTTGAGCGATGAAGCGTTGCCGGCTGTCACGGTGCCCTCTTTCTTGAAGGCAGGGCGCATGCCGCCCAGCTTGTCGGCAGACACTTCGCGCGGGTTTTCGTCAGTATCAAAAACCACCGGGTCGCCTTTACGCTGGGGGACTTCCACCGGCACGATCTGGCCTTTGAACTTGCCCTCTTTGATGGCGGCGGCGGCTTTTTGCTGCGAAGCGGCGGCAAATTCGTCCATCTCTTCCCGGGTGATGGCGTATTTTTCGGCCAGGTTTTCGGCGGTGATGCCCATGTGGTAGTTGTTGAACGCGTCCCACAGGCCGTCGTGGACCATGGAATCGATGGCTTTCCAGTCGCCCATGCGCTGGCCGTTACGCGAATTCGGCAGGATGTGCGGGGAGGCTGACATGTTTTCCTGGCCGCCTGCCAGGATGATCTCGGCATCGCCACAGCGAATGGCCTGAGTGGCCAGGTGCAGCGCCTTGAGGCCGGAGCCACAGACCTTGTTGATGGTCATGGCCGGCACGCTCTCTGGCAGGCCTGCCTTGATGGCGGCCTGGCGAGCGGGGTTTTGGCCGACGCCTGCGGTCAGTACCTGACCCAGCAGCACTTCATCGATCTGTTCAGGAGCCACGCCCGTCGATGCCATGATGTCTTTGATGACCAGTGCGCCCAGGTCGCTGGCAGGAATGCCGGCAAGTGAACCGCCAAATGAGCCTATAGCTGTGCGGCGAGCCGCCACAATGACCACGTCTTGCATACATTGACTCCTTGAGTGAGTGTTGCATCGTTTCTATCGCAGATAAATTCATCGCAGATAAATTCATCGCAGATAGATGCATCGCAGATAGACGTGCCGCCTATCTCTTGTTGTTAGCGACGTTACTGCGTGTCGTGTCAGGCTTGGCTACCAGCATAGGGGAAGGTTGTGCATTGCGGCAATACGCTTTTTTTGGCAAATAAAAACGGGCCGATCAACGGCCCGCTGGAAACATCGTTTCTGAACTGTCGTTTCTCAATGCATGCGTCTTACGCCAGCTGTACCGGTATGGCATTGCTGGTGTGGCTGACGTGGTTGCCTTCCTGCAGGTAGACCAGCGCGGGCTGGTGCTGCTCCACTTCGGCTTCGGAGTAGTGGGCGTAGCTGCAGATGATGATGCGGTGCCCAGGCGAGGCCAAATGCGCCGCCGCGCCGTTGATGGAGATCAGCCGTGAGCCTTCCTCGCCGCGAATGGCGTAGGTGGTGAAGCGCTCGCCGTTCTCCACGTTGTAGATCTGGATCTGTTCGTTTTCGCGGATCCCGGCCATGTCCAGCAGCTCGCCGTCGATGGCGCAGGAGCCTTCGTAGTTGAGCACGGCGTGGGTGACGCGGGCCATGTGCAGCTTGGCCTTGAGCATGATGGTATGCATGAAAACTCCTGGATGACGAGCCAGCCCGACGGCTAGCCCTGGGCAGCTTTGGGTAGCTGCACACTGATGTTATCGATAAGCCGTGCCGGGCCGAGTTTGGCAGCTGCCAGCAGAACGGCCTGGTGGGTGGACGGCGTGACCGGGCCGAGTGCGGTGTCACGCAGCTCCAGATAGTCGGGCGTAAAGCCGGCATCATACAGCGCAGCCTTGCCGCGTTGTAGTACCTGTTCGGTGGGTTCGCCTTGCCCCAGCGCCTCGCGTAATGCGCACAGCGTGCGATATAGCGCAGGCGCCTGGGCGCGCTCTTCGGCACTGAGGTAGCCATTGCGCGATGACAGGGCCAGACCGTCCTCGGCACGCACGATGGGCACGCCCAGAATCTCGATGGGCATGTGCAGGTCGGCGACCAGCTTGCGGATCACCGCCAGCTGCTGATAGTCCTTTTCGCCAAAGCAGGCGACATCGGGCTGAACCAGGTGGAACAGCATGCTGACCACCGTCGAGACGCCATCGAAGTGCCCAGGGCGTGACCCGCCGCACAGCCCTTCGCCTACCACCGGTACGTGGACACGGGTTTGTGCCGCCAGGCCATTGGGGTAGAGCGCGCTCACCGTGGGGGCGAACAGAACATGGCAGCCCGCCTCGGTGAGCTGGGCCTGGTCCGCCTCGAAGGTGCGCGGGTAGGCATCCAGGTCTTCACCCGGGCCAAACTGCATCGGGTTGACGAACAGGCTGGAGACCACCACGTCCGCGTGCTGCCGGGCGGTGGCCACCAGAGCCAGGTGACCGGCATGCAGGTTGCCCATGGTGGGCACCAGCGCAATACGCTGCCCCTGGCGCCGATATTCGCGCAGCATGGCGCGTAGCTCGTTGATATCTCGCAAAGTGCGCATAGGAAATTCGCAATGACTCGCTTAGAAGCAGTGTTCCGTGGCGGGGAAAGTGCGGTGCTTGACCGCCTGATGGTACGCTTCGAAGGCCCCTTGAATGGAGCTGGCCTCGCTCATGAAGTTCTTCACGAAACGCGGCGTGCGGCCATGGGTAACCCCCAGTACATCGTGCATCACCAGAATCTGTCCATCGGTATCCGGCCCTGCGCCAATGCCGATGACGGGCACATCCAGCGCTTCGGTGACGGCTTTGCCAAGGCTGGCAGGCACGCATTCGAGCAGAATGACTGACGCACCGGCCTCTACCAGTACCCTGGCATCCTCGATGATCTGCGCTGCCTGCTCGGCCTCGCGGCCCTGCACCTTATAGCCGCCCAACTGATAAACGGTTTGCGGGGTCAGACCCAGGTGGGCACATACCGGCACGCCCCGGCGCGTCAGTTCGCGAATGCCGTCGGCCATCCAGGCTTCGCCTTCCACCTTGACCAGCTCGGCACCGGCACGCATCAGCGCTGCGCCATCCTGTAACAGTTGGGCGGTAGTGGCATTACTCATGAAGGGCAGGTCGACCATGAGCAGGCTATGGCCCTTGCCCCGCGCGGCACAGCGGGTGTGGTAACAGATATCGTCGATGGTGACGGGGAGCGTGCTGCTGTGACCTTGCAGCACCATGCCCAACGAATCACCGACCAGCAGCACATCGACACCAGCGGCGCTGGCGGCGTGAGCAAAAGAGGCATCGTAGGCGGTCAGGCAACTGAACGTTTCGCCGGCGCGCTTATAGGCTTGTAGCGTGCTCAGGGTAACGGTTTTCATGGCGTGCTCTCGTTGTTTCTTCATGGGGTCAAGGGCATGGCTGAACGTCAGCGCTGCTCGACCGTTATTATCGCGGCATCCCTGCGTGTGCGAAGGGGTTTAACCGGCAATTGTCACCTGAATGCGGGCATGGTGTCGAGATTTGTGTCAGACGCTAGCCGTCGAGGGGGCGGCCGTATTGGGTAAGCGACGGATGTCGTCCAGCGGAAGTGTCGATGCCCACTGGTCGAGCGGCTGCCCATGTAGGGTGAGCGATGGCTCCAGCGTGCTGGCAAGCTCTGCCAGCGGCACCAGTACGAAGGCGCGCAAGTGCATTTGCGCATGGGGCACGGTCAAGCGCGGCCATTGGCAGTGCTGTGACCCATAGAGCAGCAGGTCCAGGTCCAAGGTGCGGGCCCCCCAGTGGCGCAAACGCCGCCGCCGATGGCGCTGCTCGAGCGCCTGCAGCTGATCCAGCAGGGCCAGCGGCGAGAGGCGGGTCTCCAGGCAGGCCACGGCATTGATGAAGTCAGGCTGGTCCTGAGGGCCTATCGGCGGGGTGGCGTAGAGCGAGGAGTGGCCCTGCATCTGGCACAGGGGCAGCTCGGCCAGCGCCTCCAGGGCCCGAATGAGCTGCCCCTTGGGGTCGTCCAGATTGCTGCCCAGGCCAATATAGGCGCGTACCGGGCTCACGCTTCGCCCTTGCGAGATTTACGCTTTTTCTTGCGCCGCCGGTCGCCCTGGCTTGCCGGGTCGCTGCCGACTTTTTGCAGCAGGCGCAGCTGTTCGTGTTCGTCACCTTTTTGGAAGGCCGTCCACCAGTCGCCCAGGCCACGCGGGATCTCGCCCGCCTGCTCACGGAGCAACAGCAGGTCGTAGGCTGCCCGAAAACGTGGATGCTCGCGGGTCTGGAAGGCGCGCTTGCCCCGCCGCATGGGCAGACGCGATTGCAGCTCCCAGATTTCCCGCATGGGAATACCGAAACGCTTGGGAATCGACGTGTGCTGCAACTGGCGTGAGACGACCTGCTGGGCGGCGTTTTGCAGCGCGGGCACTGGGGGCATGCCATCGCGTTCGAGTTCTGCCTGACGATGCACCACCGGTGCCCACAGGAACGCCGCCAGCAGAAACGCGGGCGTGACCGGGCGATCTTCGGCAATACGCTTGTCGGTATTGATCAGCGCTTGCTCGATCAACTCCTCTGCCCAGGCGGCATCGGCCATGGCCTCTTCGGCTTCCGGGAAGAGCATGCCGAACAGGTTGTAGTGGCTCAGCAGGCGGAAGGTAATCAGCCCATGGCCGGACATGAACAGCTTAAGCACTTCGTCGAACAAGCGTGCCGGAGGAATGTTCAGCAGCAGCGGAGCAAGGTCGTACATCGGCGCTTCGGTGGCCGGCTCGATGGTGAAATCGAGCTTGGCGGCAAAGCGGACCGCCCGCAGCATCCTCACCGGGTCTTCCCGGTAGCGCGTGGCAGGGTCACCGATCAGGCGCAGAGTGCGTGAGTCAATGTCCTGTGCGCCGTTGGCGAAGTCGTGAATGGTGAAGTCGGCAATGTTGTAATAGAGCGCGTTGACCGTGAAGTCACGCCGTAGCGCATCCTCCTCGATACTGCCCCACACGTTGTCGCGCAGCAGCAGGCCATCGTCGGACTGATGGGCAATGTGGTCGCCGTGCTCGTCCTGCGGCTTGCCGCGGAAGGTGGTCACCTCGATGACCTCACGACCAAAGCGCACATGTACGATGCGGAAGCGACGGCCGATCAGGCGCGAGTTACGAAACAGATCACGCACCTGCTCCGGCGTGGCGTTGGTGGCCACGTCGAAATCCTTGGGCATCTTGCCCAGCAGCGCATCACGAATGCAGCCACCCACCAGGTAGGCATCGTAGCCAGCGCCATTGAGGCGATAGAGCACCTTCAGCGCGGCTTCACTGATTTGCTTACGAGAAACGGGATGCTCGGAGCGCGGAATAATACGTGGGCTGAGCGCGTTGTCAGCGCTCTCTGGGGAATCGAGCAGTGATTTCAAGTGCTCTCCCGGACGATGTAATAAACGGGTAAATCCTTTAAACATGCGGCGATATCGACTCGCAGGGGTATCGATCAAGGCGTTGAGTGTATCCGACCCCCGATAGCTTGCAAAGCGCCGAGGTAGCGTTTGGGCGGTAACAGGTGACAAATGCGGAAAGGGGAGGCTACATGAGCCTCCCCCTACTAAGCAGACAATCAGCATCCATGCTGCTGTTTTTATTCATGATGGCACATCGCCCTGAATACGCACCGCAGTCGGTAGGCGTAAGAACCACTCTGATTCCGACCGCCTCGTATTCAAAACAATAATCCAACCGCGAACTTTTCTCTCCCGGCGAGTTGTTATTGGCTCCGGGGGTGTACACCTATGCTGCTGTTATTGTTGTTGGGGTGCAGCTTTTTGTGTACGTCGCGTCCTTATTTGGGCACTTGTAGGTTGCTGTTGTTTTTGTTGTCACATCAGGGTCTGCGCCGTGTTTGCAAACCCTGTGCTTACAAGTAGTGAGACTCGAGCCTGTTGTTCTTGTTAGTACCGTTATCTCTACCTGGCCCTGTTGTTCTTGTTGTGGCTCAGGTGGGGGCGGCGTCATGTTGTTTTTGTTAGCGACTGCCGCGTGGCCCAGTTTGTTCTTCTTGCTGAGTAATATTGCACTCGCTGTGCCACCTATCAGATAGCGTTTATTTTTCATGGGCTTGGCGTTTTAAAGGCGGGCCAGGGAACTTATCCGCACAGGAAGTGTTACCCCGAAATTGCCCTTTTTGCCGAGTCGTTGTGTGGGAAGGTAACAGTGAAGGGGTAACGGTTTTTGGATAATTCTTATGCAAATCAATCTATTGGACGTTAGTCTTATTGTCGACTTAAGTTTATCGGCGTGTCGTTTTTTTACGGGGAATCCCTAGCCGTTGACGCCTTTCCCAGAGGTTCTTGCGGCTGATGCCCAGCTTCTGTGCCAGCTCCGTTTCGCTCATCTGGTCCTGATGCTCCAGCACGAAGTGCTGAAAATAGTCCTCCAGAGAGAGGTCGTCCTCGTTGGGTTCCGGTTCACCGTCGCTGGCAGGAGCCGTGGGTGTGACGCTGGCGGTGGGGGACGGCGCCGGGCGATTGGTCACTGGACCAAGCCCTAGGTCGTCAGGATGGATCAGATGCCCCTCGGCCAGAATGACGCCGCGCTCCAGGGCATTTTCCAGCTCGCGCACGTTACCGGGCCATGGGTAGTCGCGCAGGTCCTGGCGTGCCGCCCGTGAAAGCCTCAGCCCCGGCCGCTCATGTCGCTTGCACGCTTTCTCCAGCAGAATGTCGGCAATCTTCAGCACGTCATCCTCGCGCTCCCGCAGCGGCGGCAGGGCAATCTGCATGACGTTCAGGCGGTAGTAGAGGTCGAGCCGGAATTCGCCGCTCCTGGAGAGGGCGCGCAGGTCCCGGTGGGTGGCGGCAATCAGGCGCACATCCACGTGGCGTGTTTCGACCGAGCCAATCTTGCGGATCTCGCCCTCTTGCAGCACCCGCAAGAGCCTGGCTTGGGCGTCCAGCGGCAGTTCACCAATTTCATCCAGAAACAGCGTCCCGCCGTCCGCGGCTTCCACCAACCCGGTGCGGGCGGCGCTGGCGCCGGTAAAGGCTCCCTTTTCATGGCCAAACAGTTCGGACTCGATCAGAGTTTCGGGGATCGCCGCGCAGTTCACGCAGATCAACGGTGCCTTGGCACGCTTGCTTTGTTGATGAATGGCGCGGGCGACCAGCTCCTTGCCGGTGCCGGACTCGCCCTGGATCAGCACGGTCACATCGGCGGGCGCCGTTTTGCGAATGCGCGTATAGACCTGCTGCATGGCGCTGCAATCACCGATCATCGTCTGCCTGCCACCGCCATCGTCGGTGATGTCCGGGGGAGTACCCTGCTGCATGGATTGCTTGTGCAGAATGCGCTCGACGGTTTCCAGCAGTTCGGTATGGTCAAAGGGCTTGGCCACGTAATCTACGGCGCCCTGCTTCAAGGCATCCACCGCCGAGCGCATGCTGGCATAGCTGGTCATGATGAGCACCGGGGCCGGGGCGGCCAGGGCGATCAGCGCCGTGCCCGGTTCCCCAGGCAGGCGCAGATCGCTGATCACCAGATCGAAGTCGCTGGGGGGGGAGCTCGCGGGCTTCCTCGACGCTGGCGGCCTCGCTGACGCGATAGTCATGACGCTCCAGCAGGCGCTTGAGGGCGCTGCGAATAATCGCTTCATCTTCAACAATCAGTATCCGGGGCATGGGGCAAGTGATCATCCTGTCGGTAAAGCGGGAGCCATAGCGTGATGGCCGTGCCGCGAGGCTGTCCGGGAGGTGGCGAAGCCACTTCTATGTTGCCTTGGTGCTCATTGATGATTTGATACGCCAACGATAACCCAAGCCCGGTACCTTCGCCTGCCGGTTTCGTGGTGGTGAACGGTTCGAACAGCCGGTGTTTGACGCTGTCGTCGATGCCGTGACCGTCGTCGGTCACGCGCCACCAGGCGTGGTTGGTCTGGCGGCCAGCCTCGATCACCACGCTGCCTTGCGGGGCACAGGCATCCTTGGCATTGCTCAGCAGGTTGACCATCACCTGGGTCAGCCGCTGGGCGTCACCACGCACCACAATGTCATCCGCGCACGCATTGGTAAAGCGCACATCCTCCCCTGAGCGGGCCAGGTGGATCAAGTGCAAGGCATCGTCGCTGACGCTGGCCAGGGCGACCGGGGCGGCGGGCTGAGGCAGGGCCGCTCGGCCGCCATGGGCAAAGCCGACCAGCGAGTTGACGATGCGGGTCACGCGCTGGGTCAGCTGTTGGATCTGGTCGGCGGTTTCCAGCAGTGCTGGGTCTTCGGTGTCGTAGCGCAGGTTTTGGGCCAGCGATGAGATGCCGGTAATCGGATTGCCGATCTCATGGGCCACGCCGGCGGCCAGTTGGCCAATCGAGGCCAGCCGCGCGGCGTGCACGAGTTCCTCTTCCAGCCACTTCATTTCGGTGTGGTCTTCGACCAGCACCACGCTGCCGCCACGGCTGTCATGGCCACTCAGAACCGCTTTATGCAGGGTGAGAAAGTAATCCTTGCCGTGCAGCGAGACGGCCTGTTTGTAAAGCGGGGTCTGGTCTGCTTCCAGTACGCTGCCCAGCAGTTCCGGCCAGGGTGCGGGCAGGCTGTCGCGGCGTGAGCCGATCACGCTGTCTCCACTGATACCCGAGAGCTGCGACAGCGCCTGATTCCACATCAGGAGTTCGTCGTCGTCACCCAGTACGCAAAGCCCGACGGGGAGATACGCCAGCGTCTGGCGGTGGTGGCGGCGCAGACCGTCCAGTTCGCGGGCCAGCCCGGTCAGTCGTGAACGGTAGGCTTCCAGGCGGCTTTCGACGAAGTGAATGTCGTCGGTGACCGGCGCATCGTCGTGGCGATAGGGCAGGTAGCGGTCCACGATGTCGCGCGCCACCGAAGGCCCCATGAGCCCGGACAAGTTGGCCTGGATACGATCACGCAGGCGACGCAGTGCGTAGGGGCGGCGCTCCTGGGGTGTCAGGTTGAGCGCCTTCAGGGCGCGGCTGACCTCACGGCCAGCGGCTTCCTCGCCCAGCGCCTGGGCCAGGTGCGCGGTGAAATCACCGGCGGTGGCGGCCTCCAGCGGCAGGCGCTTGGAACGGATGACCGCGTCCACCGAGCAGGCCTCGGCAGACGAGCTTTCGCCTTCGGACATGCGCGTGAACAGCGATACCACCATCAGCAGAACGATATTGATGGCCAGCGAGACCAGCGTGACGCTGAACCAGGCAGGGTCATCGGCGCTCATCAGCGGGGTGAAGGGCAGGGCGGGCAGCGGGGTGTTGAGCAGCAGGGGCAGCCAAAGCCCCCACAGCCAGATGACGATACCGCCGACCAATCCCGCCAGGGTGCCCTTGCGATTGGCGCCGGGCCAGTAGAGCAGTGCCAGCATGCCCGGCAGGCACTGGGCCATGCCCACGAAGGCGGCCAGCCCTAGGCTGGTGAGGGAGTGATAGCGGCCCAGGCTTTCGGCGAACAACCAGCCACCGGCAATCACCGCGACCACCAACGCGCGACGTAGCCACAGCAGCCAGCCATAGAGGTCGCTGCGCGCTTCCGGCGGCCGGGCTACGAGCACCAGGTGATTCAGCACCATGCCCGACAGCGCCAGCGCAATCATCATCATGGTACCGCTGGCTGCGGCCAGGCCGCCGATGAAGGCCAGCGCACCGACCCACCAATGCTCGGTCATCAGATAGGCGGCGTAGGCCGCGACGGGAACGTCGGACTGGGTCGATTGGGCTGCCCATAAGATCAGCGGGACGGGCAGCGCCATCAGCAGCAGAAACAGTGGCAGTGACCAGCTGGCCTGAAGCAGGGTGTGCCGTGAGAGGCTTTCGGCGAAGGTGATTTGAAACAGGTGCGGCATCATGAAGGCGGCGGCAAAAAACAGCAGCAGCAAGGTTCTCCATTGGGGCGCTTCCAGCTGCGGGGTAGCGGCCTGCACGGCGGCCCCCGGGCCTTCCAGCCAGCGCTGCAGGTCCTGGGGGCCATCGAACACCCACCACAGCGCAATCACGCCAAGCCCCAGCATGGCCAGCAGCTTGATCACCGATTCGAAGGCAATCACGGTCAGCAGCGTATCGTGGCGCTGGCGGTGGCTATGGCGGGCACCAAACAGCACCGCGCAGGCAGCGATGGCGGCGCAGAGCAGCAGCGTGACGCCCCCGCTGTAATGGCTACCCGAGAGCAGCGCAATGGTGTCGCTGAGAGTCTGCACCTGAATGCCCAGCAAGGGCAGGACGGCCGCCAGGCTCAGCAGCGTGACCAGCGTACCGGCCCAGCGTGACCGATAGCGGAACGCAAACAGGTCGGCCAGAGATGAGAGCTGGTAAGTGCGGGTGATACGCTGGATGGGCACCAGCAGTACCGGTGCCAGCAAGAAGGCACCGGCCGCGCCCAGGTAGTAGGCCAGGTAGCCGAAACCGGCCTTGGAAGCCATCTCGACGCTGCCGTAGACCGCCCAGGCGCTGGCATAGACCCCTAGCGCCAGGGTGTAGACCATGGGGTGACGCGTGACCCGGATAGGGACCCAGCCGCGCTCGACGGCCATGCCGCAGGCCAGCAGCAGGCCAAGATAGCCCAGGCCCAGCAGGGCAACCCCCGCTAGCTCAACGCTCATCCAGTTTCCTCTTCTGTTCGAGCCATAGGGTCAGGGCGATCAGACCACCCCAGATGGCGAAAGGGCGATACCAGGCCGTGTCCGGGTCGCCCCAGCCGTTCATGAACAGAGGCGACAGCAGATAGCCGCCAAACACCAGAAACAGCATGATGCGGTAAACGTACATGTCAGGGCTCCTCGGGCGTGGGCCGGTGGGCGTGGGGCGTCAGGCGCTCGGGCGACCAGTGGGCAATGGCCCACTGCAGCTGAG
>NZ_LFGT01000016.1:133807-145044 GCF_002078115.1 Halomonas sp. BC2
CGGGGGCGCCTGGTCGAGCAGCGTGAGCGCCTGGTGGAGCTGGCGGCGCACGGCGTCTGGTGCATCCGCCAGCGGCGGGGCCAGGTTCTGTTTGGAGAGCTTCTGACCATCCGCAGATACCACCAGCGGCAGGTGCAGGTAGCGCGGCGTGGCATAGCCCAGTGCCGCTTGCAGCTGGCGCTGCCAGGGGGTGTTGTCGAGCAGGTCGTAGCCGCGCACGATATCGGTGATGGCCTGGTCTGCATCATCGACCACGACCGCCAGCTGATAGGCCCACAAGGCATCCTTACGCTTGAGCACCACGTCGCCCAGCGCCGCCGGGTCGAACTGCTGGCGACCAAACAGGCGGTCCTGCCAGACCACAGGGCGCTGGCCGAGGTCGCTGCGCAGCCGCCAGGCAATAGGTTTGGTTGCGTCGCGCACGCCGTCTCGGCACCAGCCAGGATAGACGTCGAAATCCTGCCACTGTTTTCTCGAACAGCTGCAGGGGTAGACGAGGCGCTGGGTGATCAGCTGCTCCAGCGCCCGCTGATAGGCGTCTGAGCGGGTGTGCTGCCAGCAGACCGCTTCGTCCCAATACAAGCCGAACCTTTCCAGCTGCTGCAGGATGGTGCGGTCGGCGCCGTCTGGGCAGCGTGGCGGGTCGATGTCTTCTATGCGCACCAGCCATTGGCCACCGGCGGCACGGGCGTCCAGATAGCTACCCAGGGCGGCCACCAGTGAGCCAAGATGCAAAGGGCCGGAGGGCGTAGGGGCAAAACGCCCGCGATAGGAAGCGGTAGCGGTCATGGCAACCCGTTTCTGGCAATCAAAGAGCACAAGCGTGGAAAGACACAAGATGACAAACAAAAACGGGCACCTCAAGGGTGCCCGTCAGCGGCCGTCACTCATGTTGCGGTGGCCGCGGTGTCAACCGCCCAGCTGCTTCTCTTTCAGCTCGGCCAGCGTTTTGCAGTCGACGCACAGCGTGGCCGTCGGGCGTGCTTCGAGGCGGCGAATACCGATCTCGACTCCGCAGGCCTCGCAGAAGCCATAGTCGTCTTCATCGATCTTTTCGATGGTTTCGTTGATTTTTTTCAGCAACTTGCGCTCACGATCCCGAGTACGCAATTCCAGGCTGAAGCCTTCTTCCTGGGTCGCGCGGTCGGCGGGGTCGGCGTAGTTATTGGCGTCTTCCTGCAGGTGGCGTACGGTACGATCCACCTCTTCCATGAGGTCCTGTTTCCAGTCCAGAAGCAGCTGGCGGAAGTGCGCGAGCTGCTTCTCGTTCATATACTCTTCACCCGGTGCCGGCTCGTACGGGATGAAGGACTTGGACGCTTCCGATTTCTTTTCCGCTACTGGCATGGGAGTGCCCCTTACGTTGTGACTACTGAACGTTGTGACTGCTGATCGACCATGTGCGTGTGTCACGATCGCACGCCAAAGGGGTGCTTGTTTAGCTGAAAATTAGCTGTGATGCAAGCATAATAGTGCGTTTTCGACCATGGTCCTACATCTTGTACGCCATGGGTCATGTTTTGACTACTGCTAGGAAAAGGAACCGTTATGGCCTGGAATACGCGTGTGGAACACGTCGCACCTTTTCGCGTGATGCACTTATTGGAAATGGCGCAGGCGCGTGAGGCGGCGGGTCATGATGTCATCCACCTGGAGGTAGGAGAACCCGATTTTGCCACGCCAGCCCCCATCGTGGCGGCAGGGCAGCAGGCGCTAGCGGAAGGCCGTACACGCTATACACCGGCGGCGGGGCTGGCCTCACTGCGTGAAGCGATTGCCGACCATTATGCCCAGCACTTTGGGGCAACGGTGGACCCGGCGCGGATTCTGGTGACCCCCGGCGCGTCCGGTGCCCTGCTGCTGGCCAGCCAGCTGCTGGTGGAAAGCGGTCAGCGCGTGCTGATGGCCGACCCCAATTACCCGTGCAATCGCCACTTCATGGCGCTGGCCGGTGCCCACATCGACAGCGTACCGGTGGGTCGTGACAGCGGCTGGCAGCTGACCGCACCGCTGGTCGAACGTCACTGGCAGCCCGATACGCGGCTGGCGATGCTGGCCACGCCTTCCAACCCCACCGGGCATACGCTCAGCGCTACCGCGCTAAGGGAGGTCATGCAGACGGTGGCCGCCAAGGGCGGCGATCTCATCGTCGACGAAATCTATCAGGGGCTGAATTACGACGATGCCCCGCTGTCGGCTCTGTCGCTATCGGAGAATGCGTTTGTGGTGAACAGCTTTTCCAAGTACTTCGGCATGACGGGCTGGCGGCTGGGGTGGCTGGTGGCGCCCGAGCAGGCGGTCGAGCCACTCACGCGGCTGGCGCAGAACGTGTTTCTGGCTGCGCCGACGCCCTCCCAGCATGCGGCGCTGGCGGCCTTCACGCCGGAGTGTCGCGATATTCTCGAAACCCGTCGGGCCACCCTCAGGCAGCGGCGTCAGGTGTTGCTGGATGGCCTGGCGGCGCTGGGGCTGGCGCCGGACCTGCCACCCCAGGGGGCGTTTTATGTATGGTTGGATATTGCTCGCTACAGCCGCGACAGCCAGGCCTTTTGCGAACGCCTGCTGCAAGAGGAGAACGTGGCCATCACTCCGGGGATCGACTTTGCCGTCCAGGGCGGAGAGCACCATGTGCGAATCGCGTTCACCAATGAAGTGCCCAGGCTTCAGGAAGCCATGGAGCGCCTGGCCCGCTTCTTAGGTCGCTTATGATGCACTACCCCACGCTGGTGCCGGGTACGCTGCTGCGCCGCTACAAGCGTTTTCTGGCCGATGTGCGGCTGGACAGCGGCGAAGAGGTGGTGGCGCACTGCCCCAATACCGGTTCGATGAAGGCGGTCAACGTGCCGGGGGCTCGGGTATGGCTATCGCCCAGCGACAACCCCAAGCGCAAGCTGGCCTGGACCTGGGAGTGGATTGCGCTGCCCCAGCCGGACGGCGCGCTGGCGCTGGCCTCGGTGCACACCGGGCGGGCCAATCGGTTGGTCGAGTCGGCCATACAGGCGGGAGACATCCCCCCTCTGGCAGACTACGCCACGCTGACGCGTGAGGTGAAAGTAGCCGATGCGCGGCTCGATTTTCGCCTCGACGACCCGGTGAAGGGGGCGGTCTATGTCGAGGTCAAGCAGGTAACGCTCAAGGAGGACGATGGCCACGGCTATTTCCCGGATTCGGTCAGTGAGCGTGGCACGCGGCATTTGCATCATCTGACGGCGCTGGCCCAGCAGGGTGAACGGGCGGTGCTGCTGTTTTGCGTCGCCCATGAAGGGATCGAGGACGTGGCTCCAGCGGCCCACATCGACCCCGTTTACGCGACCGCGCTGGCCGAGGCCATGGCGGCGGGCGTCGATGTGCTGGCCTACGGCATTCGTCTCGAGTGGCGCGACGCAGCGCCTTTCACTGCACGTTTGAACCGGGCGCTGACGGTGCGGGCCTAACGCTCGATGTAGAAGCGCTGGATAAAGCTGACCGGCTGCGGGGGCGCATTGCGGTCGTGGCGCACTTCCAGGTCGAAGCGCATGGGTTCGTCATGGCGCAGGCTGAACAGCGCAATGTGGTAGGTGGCATCGCCGTCGCGGACATTGCGAAAGCCGAGAGACTCCCCGGCGTCATTCAGTCCTCCTACGCTGCCCTGGACGTTGGCCATGACCGGGCGCGTCGTGCCATCGGGCTGGCGCTGGCGCACGGCCACGTTGACCAGCCCGTGCCCGGCGCTGCGCTGGATGCGGTGGGCTTGAGCGACTTCCGGGCTCAAGTGCCGCGTGGCGATGGCGCTGTAGTGAATTTCATAATCGCCCACTTCGACCCACTGTTCTGCCGTGGCCTGGGTCGACATCAGCAGCAGACCCAATAGTGTCAGCAGCGCGAGGCTGCGGCGCAGTCTTGCCATCGCCATGGCGGTTCTCCTCTACGATGGGCGGCGGCGAACCCTGAAAATGGCAATTTCGCCAAACAGATTCGGCCACCATTTGGATGTCCAGTGCCCTTTGTGGTCGCCCACGCCCACGGCGCGGTCCACGATCACCAGCCCCTTCTCGCCACAGAGATGCTCGAAGTCATTGAAGGTCGACAGGTGAATGTTGGGCGTGTCGTACCAGGCGTGGGGCAGCGACTTCGATACCGGCATGTAACCGCGCACCCCCAGGTGGACGCGGTGACGCCAGTAGGCAAAGTTGGGGAAGGTAATGATGCCTTCCTCCGCCACCCGCAGCATCTCATCGAGCATCTTGTCCGGGCGGCGCAGTGCCTGCAAGGCCTGCGTCATGATGACCTGGTCGTAGCTGTTGTCGCCGAAGCTGGCCAGGCCGTCGTCCAGGTTGTGTTCGATCACGCTGACCCCTTTGGCCACACACTGGGTGATGCCCTCCGGGTCGATCTCCAGCCCGTAACCGGAGACCTGTTTCTCGTTGGCCAGCCGCTCCAGCAGCGTGCCGTCGCCGCAGGCCAGGTCGAGGATACGGGCGCCGTGGGGCACCCAGTCATAGATCAATTCCAGGTCGGTGCGCATTAACGAGCCTCCTTCTTGGCGACGGCGTCGATCTTCAGCTCGCGAGCGACGCGACCCATGAAGGCACTGAACAGCGCGTGGTAGCGGGGTTCAGGCAGCAGGAAGGCGTCGTGGCCGTGAGGGGAGTCGATATTGGCATAGCTGACCGATTTGCCCGCCTGGGTCAGGGCATCCACCAGCTCACGGGAACGCGAGGGCGGGAAGCGCCAGTCGGTGGTGAAGCTGACGATCAGGAAAGGACATTGGGCCGGGGCCAGCGCCTGGGCAAGGTCGCCCCCGTGGCGGGCGGCAGGGTCGAAGTAGTCCAGCGCCTTGGTCATCAGCAGATAGGTATTGGCATCGAAGGCGGTGGAGAAAGTATCGCCCTGATAACGCAGGTAGGACTCCACCTGGAACTCGACATCGAAGCCGAAATTCAGGTCGTCGCTGCGCAGGTCGCGGCCAAACTTGCTGCCCATGGCGTCTTCGGAGAGGTAAGTGATATGACCGACCATCCGCGCCAGCTTCAGGCCCCGCCTGGGCACCGTGTCGTGCTCTGCGTACCAGCCATCGAAGAACTCCGGGTCGGAGCGAATGGCCTGACGAGCCACCTCGTTGAAGGCGATGTTCTGGGCCGACAGGCGGGGCGTGGCGGCAATGATAACCGCATTGGCCACTCGCTCCGGGTACGTGATGCTCCACTGCAGCACCTGCATGCCGCCCAGGCTGCCACCCACGGCCGCAGCCCAGCGCTCGATGCCCAGGTGGTCGGCCAGGCGCGCCTGACTGGCCACCCAGTCGTTGACCGTGATCACGGGGAAGTCAGGCCCCCACTGGCGACCGGTGTCTGGGTTATGGCTGACGGGGCCGGTACTGCCGTGGCAGCCGCCCAGGTTGTTCAGCGACACCACGAAGAAACGGTTGGTGTCGATGGATTTGCCCGGGCCGATATGGGCATCCCACCAGCCGGGCTTGCGGTCCTCGGCAGAGTGGTAGCCCGCCGCATGGTGGTGGCCGGAGAGCGCGTGACAGATCAGTACCGCGTTGGAGCGCTCGGCGTTGAGCGTGCCGTAGGTTTCATAGATCAGCTCGTATTCCGGCAGCGTCTTGCCGCAGGCGAGCGGCAGCGGCGTGTCAAATTTGGCAACGTGTGGTGTGACCAGACCCACGGAGTCCGCTGGCCGGTCAGCAAAAGCAAGAGTGTCTGAATCAGGCATCGAAAGCGCTAGTCCTGCAAAATGGATCCTGCTCAAAAAGACGCGACGACCAGCCTCAGAGGCCGACCAGCGCGCCCGAGATTCCCGCCGCGCGGATCAGCGCGCCAACCACCAGCCCATCGACCAGGTTGATGGCGATGAACACCACGATGGGTGACAGGTCGATCATGCCCAGCGGCGGGATGACCTTGCGCACGGGAGCCATGATGGGCTCTACCAGCTGCATGACCAGCAGCGCGCCTGGATGACTGGCATTGGGGGCCACCCAGCTCAGGATGATCATGACGATCATGGCAAAGAAGTAAATCTTCAGGATGGCATTGGCCAGCGCCGCGACTCCGGCAATCAACAGGCCGGGAATCGGCGGCATGCCCAGCCCAACGACCATGAAGATGGCCACGATGCTGACGACCTTCAGGACGAACCCCGCCGCAAGGGTGGCCAGGTCGAAGCGACCTGCCACGGGGCCCAGGAAGCCCTGGAACAGCCCTACCACCGGCTGGGTGATCTTGACCACCGACTGGCTCAGGGGGTTGTAGTAATCGGCCCGTGACGCCTGCAGCAAGAAACGCAGCATCAACAGAAACAGATAGATATTGATCAGTGTGTTGACGAGCATTAGCCCCGCGCTGCCCAGTTGGCTTCCCATTGCTGCCTCTCCTTCGATCTTGGTATTGGTGTGCAAAATAAACGCTAAAGGCGTATCAGGCACGTCATCCTGTGTGTAACGCAGGCATTATGTGTGTTGGCCGAGCTCTTTGGCCATGGCATCGGCACGCTGAGCGCACGCTTGCATGGCATCGGCGACGATGGTTCTCAGTTCGGCCTCTTCCATGTGGGCAATGGCTCGCTCGGTGGTGCCGCCCGGCGACATCACGTTCTGTTTCAGCGTGGCGGGGTCTTTATCGCTGCCCTTGGCCATGGTGGCGGCACCCAACGCGGTCTGGATGGCCAGCCGTCGCGCCGTGGCGGCCGAAAGCCCCTGTGCCACGGCCGCTGCTTCCATGGCTTCGAACATCAGGAAGAAATAGGCCGGTGCGCTGCCGGACACGGCGGTGACGGCATTCAGCAGGTGCTCTTCTTCGACCCACTCGACGATACCCACTGCTTCCATCATCTGAGTGGCCAGTTCGCGCTGGGCCTCGCTGACGGCCTGATTGGCGTAGAGGCCGCTGGCGCCCATGCCGACCAGGGACGGCGTGTTGGGCATGCAGCGTACCAGGGCGTTACCACCACCTAGCCACTGGTCGATGGTGTCAGCGTCCAGACCTGCCGCAATCGAGACGACCAGCGGTGCCTGCTGCTGGACGCTATCGCGCAGGGCCTCACAAACGCCGCGCATGATTTGCGGCTTGACGGCCAGGACGACCACGTCAGCGCCACTCACCGCCGCGTTGTTATCGGTATGGGTATGAATGCCCAGGCGCGAGGCCAAAGCTGAAAGCTCGCTCTCGTTGGGGGCCGTGGCGGTGATGTCGCCAGGCGCGACACCGCTGTCGATCAGGCCGCCGATAATGGCGCTGGCCATGTTGCCTGCGCCAATGAAGGTGATCTTGTTCGCCATGGGGGTATCCTTTTTTGCAAATGGCTGCGGCGTGCCGCAGAAAATAAGCCGTGTTCGGGTGGTCGCCGTCAACTCCGAGCGCCAAAAATGGCGGTGCCCAGCCGTACCAGCGTGGCACCTTCCAGAATCGCGGCTTCGAGGTCATCGCTCATGCCCATCGAGAGCGTATCCAGCGGTGCCTCGGGCAGGGCTGCCTGCAGCGTTTCCAGCAGCGCCCGTAGCTCTGCCAACGGCTTGCGCTGCGCGTCCAGCGTTTCCGCCGGGGCAGGAATCGCCATGAGGCCCCGCAAGGCGAGGCCGGGCAGGGGCGCGATTTCCCGGGCCATGGCCAGCGCATCTTCCGGTAGTACCCCGGATTTGCTGGCTTCGCGACTGATATTGACCTGCAGGCAGACATTCAACGGTGGCAGGTGGGCCGGGCGCTGTTCGCTCAGGCGTTTGGCAATCTTGAGGCGGTCGACGCTGTGTACCCAGGCAAACTGTTCGGCCACGGGCCGGGTCTTGTTGGATTGCAACGGGCCAATGAAGTGCCAGACAATGTCTTCCAGGTCGGCCAACTGCGCCTGCTTGTCCAGCGCTTCCTGCAGGTAGTTTTCGCCAAACGCCCGCTGGCCGTGCTGCCAGGCCAGGCGCACGCTGCTGGCGGGCTTGGTTTGCTCACCGCCAGCAGCGTTGCACCGTTCGCGGGTCGCCCGGCCTGGTCGAGCGCCTGGCCCAGGCGTTCGCGCGCAGCGGCCAGTGACTCGGGAAGCGCGTTGTCTGTCATACTCAAACACCTTACCGCAGCTGGGAAAAGAGAGATGGATATTACCGAACTGCTGGCATTCTCGGCAAAGCAGAATGCGTCCGACCTGCATCTTTCTGCAGGCTTGCCTCCCATGATACGTGTTGATGGCGATATCCGTCGGCTTAATGTGCCCGCCATGGAGAACAGTAACGTTCGGCGATTGATCTACGACATCATGAACGATCGTCAGCGCCACGACTATGAAGAGTATCTGTAAGCCGACTTCTCGTTCGAGATGCCCGGCGTTGCGCGTTTCAGGGTCAATGCCTTCAACCTGGCGTGGGGATTGGTGCTGGTGACAGGGCCCACGGGGTCGGGCAAGAGCACGACGCTGGCGGCCATGATCGATGTCGCTACAGACGCTCCTCAAGCGACAGGGGGGGCACACTGAGCGATGCTCAGGCCCGAGCCAAGGGAACGCTGTCGGTCAAGGAGTAGCGGCGCGGTATCAGGCGGCGTAAATACCGCCCAGTACACGCGGGCCGCTAGCACCCGTCACGGAAGGCAGGTTGCCGGGGAGCCCATGCAGGCGCTGATGGGCCAGCCAGGCAAAGGCACCCGCTTCGATCCAATCTTCCGGCCAGCCCAGCGTGGCCGGTGATACCAGCGCCATGTGCGGTAGGCGAGCCGCCAGCCTCTCCATCAAATGGTCGTTATGGGCGCCTCCTCCGCAGACCAGCAGGGTCGCTTTTTGATCGCCCAGCGGCAGTTGGGCGATGCCTTGCGCGATACTGGCCACCGTGAGTTCCGCCAGCGTGGCCTGAATGTCGCAGGGCGCTTCGTGGCCGGTGAGGTGGCGCTGTAGCCAATCCAGGTGAAAGAGCTCACGGCCCGTGCTGCGTGGCGGTGGCTGCTGAAAGAAGGGCTCTTGCAGCAGTCGCTCCAGCAGGGCGGTGTCCACGCGGCCACTCGCTGCCCAGGCACCCTGTTGGTCAAATCGGCCGACATGATGCTGGCCAAACCAGGTATCCAGCAGCACATTGGCCGGCCCCGTATCGAACCCCACCACCACCTGCCCTGGCTGGCTCGATAGCCAGGTAAGGTTGGCAAAGCCGCCCAGGTTGAGCACCAGCTGTTCACCCGCCCGTGCTCCGAACAGTGCCTGATGAAACGCCGGAGCCAGGGGCGCCGCCTGGCCTCCTGCAGCCAGGTCACGACGGCGAAAATCCGCCACGACGGCGCAGCCGGTCAGTTCTGCCAGCAGGCTCGGGTTGTCCAGTTGCCAGGTATAGCGCGGCCCGCCCTGATGCCCCTCGGGGGCATGTTCGATGGTCTGACCGTGGCTGCCGATGGCCGCTATCTGGTGGTGAGCGACGCCACGCTCTGCCAACAGGGTGTTGACGGCCCGGGCTTGCAAGCGGCAGAAAGCATCTTCGGCAGCGGCCAGCTCGGCAAACGTCACCGACGACGAGTGGCATAAATGCAGCAGCTGCCCATGCAGCGCATCGGGCATGGCAACCGCCGTGGTACCGATCAGGGTCGGAGGGGTATGGGGCGTTATTTCGACGAGGGCGGCATCGATGCCGTCCAGGCTGGTGCCCGACATCAGCCCGACATACAAGGTCGGTAACGCGAGAGGTGAAGTTTTCATATCGCCATGCATCCAAAACGGGGTGAAGGCTCAACCAGTGCCTTGGGGCGTGGTAATATCGCCCGCTATCACGGTTAATCGCCTATATACGGCATATAGTACATGGAGAGAGGCAATGAGTGAGGTGGATCAGGCGTTAGCGCTGCTGTCGCGAGGTACGCATGAAATCCTGGTAGAAGACGAGCTGCGCAAGAAACTGGCGTCGGGCCGCAAGCTGCGCATCAAGGCTGGATTCGATCCTACCGCCCCCGACCTGCACCTCGGCCATAGCGTGCTGCTCACCAAAATGCGCCAGTTCCAGGATCTGGGGCACACGGTGATCTTCCTGATTGGTGACTTCACCGGTCGGATCGGTGATCCCACCGGCAAGAACGTCACCCGCAAGCCGCTGACCGAAGCCGATGTCAAAGCGAATGCGGAAACCTATAAAGAGCAGGTTTTCAAGATCCTCGATCCTGAAAAGACCGAAGTCCGTTTCAATGCTGAATGGTTCGGTGAGCTGACCGCCGCAAAGATGATCGAGCTGGCCGCCCAAAGCACCGTGGCCCGCATGCTGGAGCGTGACGACTTCGAGAAGCGTTACAAGGCCAATCAGCCCATCGCCATCCATGAGTTCCTCTACCCGCTGGTGCAGGGCTACGATTCGGTTGCGCTGGAAGCCGACATCGAGCTGGGCGGTACCGACCAGAAGTTCAACTTGCTGATGGGGCGTGAAATCCAGAAGCATTTTGGCCAGGAGCCACAGGTCGTCATTACCATGCCGCTGCTGGAAGGGCTGGACGGCGTCCAGAAGATGTCCAAATCGCTGGGCAACTACGTCGGCGTGGATGAAGCGCCGGGGTCGATGTTCAACAAGCTGGTCTCCATGCCTGACAGCTTGATGTGGCGCTACTTTGAATTGCTCTCGTTGAAAACCAACGAAGAGATCGCCGCGCTGAAGCTCAGCGTGGAGCAGGGTGCCAATCCTCGGGATGTGAAGATGGAGCTGGCGCGTGAGCTCATCGCCCGTTACCACGGCGATGAAGCAGCCGCGAATGCGCATAAATCGGCGGGCAACCAGCTGGCCGAGGGTGAGCTGCCGGAAGACCTGCCGGAAGTGACGGTAGAGTTCGAAGGCAGTGAGCAAGCGCCCATCGCCGCGGTTCTGAATCGCTCCGGCCTGACAAAGAACAGCGCCCAGGCCAAGGACATGCTGAAAAATGGCAGCGTCAAGGTCGATGGCGATGTCGTTGCTCAGGACACCATGCTGGCCGCCGGTAAGGTGTACGTCATCCAGGCAGGCAAGAAACGTTACGCTCGTGTGACGCTTGCTTGAACTTTTTGAAAACTTTTTCAAAATAGCCCTTGCCAACCCGGCGGCGAATCCGTAAAGTACGCATCCGCTGCCGGGGACGCCAAGCGTTACCAGCGGTGAAGAAGGTTGAAAAACCTTCGGTTTGTCAGGAAGTTAGTGTCATCTGTTGGTTGGATTGATCGCTCGCTTCACGCGCTGAAAACAGCCCTTGACAAACACCGCGGAATGCGTAGAATACGCCTTCCTCGCTGAGGCAACACGGTTCAGGTCACCGAGCCAGTCACAGCGAAATGATTGCAGT
>NZ_LFGT01000017.1:0-4822 GCF_002078115.1 Halomonas sp. BC2
ATCAAGACTCTGTCCGGCCGGTTTAGTGATCTGAACCCGGCAGTGGTGGTGCTGGCGCTGCTGTTTGCAGCAAAATTCCTGTTCCTGGGCTAACTGCCCGCATTTTGACTAATCAATGAGAGACGCGATGAGCATCTACGGCGATTACATTAAGTCCGTTATTCGCACGGTTCCTGACTGGCCTGAGCAAGGAGTGAACTTCCGTGACATCACTCCGCTGCTGCAAAACAGCGCTGCCTTTCGCAAGCTGATCGATAGCTTCGTGCACCGCTACCAGGAGATGAACCTGGATGCCATCGCGGCGATTGACGCTCGTGGCTTCATTATTGGCGCCCCGTTGGCCTATGAGCTGGGCTGCAGCTTCGTGCCGGTGCGCAAGAAGGGCAAGCTGCCGTTCAAGACGATCAGCGAGACCTATACGCTGGAATATGGTCATTCGGAAGTCGAGCTGCACGCCGACGCTTTTCAGCAGAATGACCGTATTTTGTTGATGGATGATCTGATTGCCACCGGCGGTACCATGCTGGCAGCGGCCAACCTCATTCAGCGCTGCGGCGGCCAGGTCGTCGAGACAGCAACGATCATCGACCTGCCTGAACTGGGTGGCTCTACCAAAATTCGCGATGCGGGCTACAGCGTATTCGCGGTCTGTTCCTTTAATGAAGACGAGTAACGCCCCATGAGCAGCGAACGCTACCACCAACACTTCACCGTCTCCTGGGATCAGATTCATCGTGACGTTCGTCAGCTGTGCCATTTGCTGATCGAGCGTGACTTCAAGGGGATCGTGGCGATTACCCGAGGCGGATTGATTCCTGCGGCGCTGATTGCCCGTGAACTCAACATCCGCCTGATCGACACGATCTGCATCAAGAGCTACGACCACATGAACCAGGGTGGCCTGGACATCATGAAGGGCGTCGACCACGACGGCGAAGGCTGGCTGCTGGTGGATGATCTGGTCGACACCGGCAAGACGGCGCGTGCGGTGCGTGAAATGCTTCCCAAGGCGCATTTCGTGACCATCTACGCCAAGCCCGAAGGTCGGCCGCTGGTGGATCAGTACCTGACCGAAGTGGCACAGCAGTGCTGGATTCAGTTCCCCTGGGATATGGGCATTGCCTATGTCGAGCCTCTCGCCGACCAGATGAAGAAGTAACATGCCGACTCCGCTACCCAATGACTGGCAACAGTGGCTGGGGCAAGAGTTCGAGGCCGACTACATGTCGGCCTTGAAAGCTTTTCTGGCTCAGGAAAAAGCGGCCAGAAAGGTCATCTATCCTCATTCGTCCCACTGGTTTCGTGCGTTTGAGCTGACCCCGCTGGCGTCGGTCAAGGTGGTCATTCTCGGCCAGGACCCGTACCACGGCCCCAACCAGGCGCATGGCCTGTGTTTCTCGGTGCAGCCGGGCGTGCCGGTGCCGCCGTCGCTGGTCAACATCTATAAAGAGTTGGCAGCGGACGTAGGCTTTACGCCGGTGCGCCATGGCTTCCTGGAGCCCTGGGCCAAACAGGGCGTGTTGTTGCTGAACACTGCACTGACCGTGGAGCAGGGCAATGCGGCGTCGCATCGCGGCAAGGGCTGGGAGGTGTTCACCGACCGGGCCATCGAAACCGTCAGCCAGTACGGCGAGCCCTGTGTATTTCTGCTCTGGGGCAGCCATGCCCGCCAGAAGAAAGCGCTGATCGATACCCAGCGCCATTTGGTACTGGAGTCGCCGCACCCTTCGCCGCTCTCGGCGCATCGGGGGTTCTTTGGGAATCACCACTTTTCCAAGGCAAATCAGTTCCTCCAGCAGCAGGGGCGCACGCCGATTACGTGGCAATTGCCGGAAACCCCTTAACCTGATGGTCAGTTGCGGGTAGAATGGCGCGCAATTTTGAGCGCGTGTTCAATGCGATCAAGGCCGCCATCCCGAATCCCCTGCAGTGAGGTAGTCCCATGAGTGTTTACGCCATTAATCATCCGCTTGTTCAGCATAAACTGGGACTCATGCGTGAAGTCGACCTGAGCACGAAAAGTTTTCGTGAGCTGGCAGGTGAAGTGGCCAAGCTGTTGACCTACGAAGCGACCAAGGGCCTGGAGCTCGAAGATCACGAGATCCAGGGATGGAACGGTGAACCCATCGCCACACAGCGTCTCAAGGGTAAAAAAGTCACCATCGTGCCCATTCTGCGAGCGGGCCTGGGCATGCTGGAAGGCGTGACCGACCTCATTCCCAGTGCCCGGGTGAGCGTTGTAGGCCTTTACCGTGACGAGGAAACGCTGCAGCCGGTGCCGTACTTTGCCAAGTTTGCCAACGATATCGAAGAGCGCATGGCGATCGTCATCGACCCCATGCTGGCAACCGGTGGTTCCATGGTGGCGACACTGGACATGCTGCGTGAGCGCGGCTGTGAACACATGAAAGTGATCGTGCTGGTGGCTGCCCCTGAAGGGATCAAACGGGTGCAGGATGCGTATCCTGATGTAGAAATCTACACCGCGTCGGTAGATGACCGACTCGATGAGAATGGCTACATCGTCCCCGGCCTGGGAGATGCCGGCGACAAGATTTTCGGAACGCGTTAAGCGCTCCGCGACATAAAGCCCCTTACGCGCCGCGTTGGGGGCATTCTTTTTGCCTCCGTTATTATCGATAGACCTTCCTGGAGTAGTGCAATGACAACCAATACTGCACAAGAGTCGTGGCCTAAACTACTGCTGACCGGCGGACAAATGCTGTTCGTCGCATTTGGTGCCTTGGTGCTGGTGCCGCTGCTGACGGGCCTGGACCCCAGCGTGGCCCTATTTACCGCTGGGGTGGGCACCCTCGTCTTTCATGGCATTACGCGCCAGACGGTACCAGTCTTTTTGGCTTCCTCCTTTGCCTTCATTGCGCCTATTCAGGGGTCGATTGCCAGCTTTGGAGTCTCTGCCACCATGGGCGGGCTGATGGCCGCCGGGTTGGTATACGTGGCCATTTCACAGGCCGTACGGCTGAAAGGCACGGCCTGGCTGCACCGCCTGTTGCCACCGGTGGTGGTGGGGCCGGTCATCATGGTGATTGGTCTTGCCCTGGCGCCGGTGGCGGTTAGCATGGCCACCGGTGAGACCAGTGACAACATTGGCTACGGTGCGGCGATCTTTCTCTCCATGGCCAGCCTGATGGTGACGCTGGTGCTGGCCGTGTTCGGGCGTGGCCTGCTGCGGCTGGTGCCCATCATGGGCGGCATTGCAGTGGGCTACCTACTGGCCCTGCTGATGGGAGTGGTCGACTTTACCCCGGTCAGGGAAGCGGCCTGGCTGTCGGTGCCCAACTTTACGGCTCCCAGCTTTCACTGGGCCGCAATTCTGTTCATGATTCCGGTGGCCATCGCGCCTGCCGTCGAGCATATCGGCGACATGGTGGCGATTGGTTCGGTGACTCGTAAGAACTACCTGGAAAAACCCGGCCTGCATCGCACGCTGCTGGGTGACGGCCTGGCCACCACCACGGCGGCGCTGTTCGGTGGTCCGCCCAATACCACTTATTCCGAAGTGACCGGCGCGGTGACACTGACCAAGGCGTTCAATCCGAAATACATGGTGATTGCCGCCGTGCTGGCCATCGTGCTGGCATTCGTCGGCAAGCTGGGTGCCTTGCTGCAAACCATTCCCGGTCCGGTGATGGGCGGCATCATGACTCTGCTGTTTGGCTCGATTGCCGTGGTGGGCATGAATACCCTGGTGCGCGCAGGGCAGTCGCTGACGGCGGCGCGTAATCTGGTGGTGGTGTCGCTGATTCTGGTCTTTGGTATTGGCGGTATGCAGTTCGGGGGTGGTCAGTTCACCCTGCAGGGGGTAAGTTTGGCGGCCCTGGTGGGCATTGCGTTAAACTGGCTGTTGCCTGCAGAGAAAGAGGGCGAATAGTCGCTCAGTTGACGAGGTATGCCATGAGTGAACCACTGCGCTGTGCATTTCCGGTACTGGGTGTTGCCGCCTGGAGCGGGACGGGAAAGACCACGCTACTCGAACAGCTGCTGCCCCGGCTGCGGGCGCTTGGCCTCTCGGTGGCGGTGATCAAGCATGCCCATCATCAGTTCGAGGTGGACCAGCCTGGCAAGGATAGTTACCAGTTGCGCAAGGCCGGAGCGGCCCCGATGCTGGTGGCATCGAGTCGCCGTCTGGCACTGATGATGGATATGCCGACAGAGGAAGAGCCGGATCTGGCGTATCTGCTTTCGCTCATGGCACCGCATGCACCTGACCTGGTCATCGTCGAAGGCTTCAAAGCCTGGCCCATCGCCAAGCTGGTGCTCTACCGAGAGGGCATTGGTGATGCGCACATCCTCGATGACCCGCATGGGGTGGCCGTTGCGCTGAGTGGCGCGGTGCCTGTGCCTCTGCGTGAGGATGTGATGCGGCTGAACCTCGACGACATTGATGGTATTGCCCGCTGGGTGTTCGACTGGGCTGCCGAGCAGCGCCACTCTCTGATTGCTAGCAAAAGGTGACACGATGCAGTTAACCCACCTCAATGCCCAAGGCGAAGCCAACATGGTCGATGTTGGCGACAAGGCTGAGACACGCCGAGAGGCCGTTGCCTCTGGACGAATCGTGATGAGCGCTCAGACGCTTCAGCTGCTGACGGACGGTGCCTTGCCCAAGGGTGATGTGCTGGCCACGGCGCGCATCGCCGGTATTCAAGCGGCCAAGCGCACCCACGAGCTGATACCGCTGTGCCACGCCTTGGCGCTTTCCAAGGTGTCGGTGGACTTCGAGATCGACCACGACAACGGTTGGGTCAACGTTACGGCGCTGTGTCGCCTGAATGGCCGGACGGGGGTAGAGATGGAGGCC
>NZ_LFGT01000017.1:5018-50786 GCF_002078115.1 Halomonas sp. BC2
TATGACATGTGCAAGGCCGTCGATAAAGAGATGCGTATCGAAGCCGTGCAGTTGGAGAGCAAGCAGGGAGGCAGCCGGGGAGACTACCAGCGCCTGATGCCCGCGCCCATCGTGACCGGCGAAGGGGCATCCGGGGAAGTAAGCCTTGGGGAGCGTTGCTCATCTCCCTGCGTGCGGGTCAAGTTTCTGGCCGAGCTGCGCGAGCGGGTCGGGGAAAGCGATGTGTCGGTGGATCTGGACCGCTTGCCGAGCCGCAACGTCGCGGGCCTGAAGGCGGCGCTCAGCGCTCAGGATGCGCGCTATGCGCTGTTGTCCGATCAGCGTACGTTATGTGCGATCAACCAGGTCATGGCCAGCGATAGTTCGCGGATTACCGACGATGACGAAGTGGCGTTCTTCCCACCGGTCACGGGAGGCTGAGCCATGGCACTGCTTGAACATCCGCATAAAGCGCTCGTGGTCGAGGTCACCGAGGACAGCTTCTCCATGGCTCATGGCTACGAGCGGGCGCTGCGGGGGCGCACGGATATCGGCGCGGTGGTCAGCTTTACCGGGCTGGTGCGCGACTTCAACGAGTCGCCCGATGTACTGGGCTTGACGCTGGAGCATTACCCCGGAATGACCGAGCGCAGCCTGATGGAGATTGCCGAACAGGCCTGGCAGCGCTGGTCGCTCCAGGCGGTACACGTCATTCATCGGGTGGGAGATTTGGCGCCGGGTGACCCTATCGTTCGCGTGCTGGTGGCCAGTGCCCATCGGCGGGATGCCTTCCTGGCCTGTGACTTCGTCATGGATTATCTCAAGACCCAGGCGCCGTTCTGGAAAAAGGAGCGTGCACGCCAAGGGACGTATTGGGTCAAGGAGCGCAACACCGATCAGCAGGATGCCGAGCGCTGGTCATGACCCGCGCTTGGGCCTGCTGAATTCGGCATGAACTACTGCCGATCGAGTTCTTCCTCGGTCGGCATATCGGCGGCCATGATCTGCAGGTGCACCTCAGGCATGTGTTGAAGGTGGTTGGCCAGCCAGTGCATCAGGCGCGGTTGCAGTGCCTGGCGCAAGTCTGCCAGGGTCTCGGCCTCGATCTCTTCCAACTGCTCGTCCAGCCAATCACTGAAGCTCTCCTCATCCAGCGGGCTGGCCCCCGTGGTATCCAGCATCATCCGTCCAATGCGCCACCAGCCGGTCTCGGTGGCGGTCACTGGTAGTGCCAGAAACAGGCTTCCGCGCCGTGCGCCGGGAGTCTGGTGCTCGAGCCCGGGGTGGGGCCTCACGCTGTTTTGATCGACGATGCAGGGCGGCTGTGGATGGCGCGTTTCCAGGCGCAGGCCCTGATTGTCCAGCAGGATCAGGTCGCCATTGACGGGCGTAAGGGGGGCACTGATGCCTAGCTGCTCGGCCAGTGCCTGATGAGCCTGCTGATGACGCGCTTCACCATGCACGGGTAGCAGGGCCTTGGGGCGCACCCATTGATAGAGCTTTTTCAGCTCCTGCTGGGCTGGGTGCCCCGTGGCATGGAGCTCGGGGTGATTGTTTTCATCGAATAGCGCGACACCTAGCTGTAACAAACGTTTTTTAAGCTGTTCGATGGGGCGCTCATTGCCCGGGATGGCCTTGGCAGAAAAAATCACGCTATCGCCTGGCTCCAGGTCGACGAAGGGGTGACGGCGCTGCGCCAGCCGTTGAAGGGCAGCGCGCGGCTCGCCCTGGCTGCCGGTGGCGATGATCACCACTTCTTCGGGAGGCAGGTATCCCAGGTCGTGGGACGGGACCAGCGGCGGGAAGTCGTCCAGATAGCCCAGCCCTCTGGCCACGCTCACCATGCGCTCCATGGAGCGGCCCATCAGGCTGACCCGCCGCCCACAAGCATGAGCGGCGCGCCCGATGGCCAGAACCCTCGCCAGGTTGCTGGCGAAACACGATACCACCACGCGGCCCTTGCACTGTTCGAGGGTCGTGGCCAGTGCTTTGGCGACGTCGCCTTCGCTGGCTGACTGGCCAGGCATGGGGGCGTTGGTGGAGTCGCCCACCACCAGGTCCAAAGGGGCCAGCGCACGAAAATGAGCGGCATTCACCGGGGCGCCGATGAGCGGCTCCGGGTCCAGTTTCCAGTCTCCCGTATGCAGTACTCGATAGTCGCCCGCCTGCATCATGATGGCGCAGCTTTCAGGAATGGAGTGAGTGACACTCAGGTAGCGCAGGGTGAAGGGACCGCGCTCCACCGCATCGCCGGGTTCGATGATTTCGATGGCAGCGCTGCTCAGCTGGTGTTCGGCAAATTTATGTCGCAGCAGGCCTGCGGCCAACGGGGTGGCAAAAATAGGGCAGCCCCAACGCGGCCATAGCCAGGCCACGGCGCCGATGTGGTCTTCATGACCATGGGTGATGAACAGCGCCGCAGGGGTGATACCGAGGGTTTGTAGGGTGTCGGTGTTGGGTACCTGCAGCGGCGAGTTGGGCAGATCCTGACGGATCATCATGCCGCAATCGACGGCGATCCACTGATCGTCGTATCCATACAGCGTAAGGTTCATTCCAATTTCACCGCATCCACCTAGCGGAAGCAGGTGCAGGGGCGGGCGGCGACGGGGACGAAGTTGAACGCGTGGTGGATGCATCAGTCATGAAAAGCCTGGAAATATAGTCCCTTAACTATACGGGAAGGGAGGGGCACGTAACAATCATCGTGGCACTGCACCACGGTGCTTAGCCGTGGCGCTTGCGTTACACTAATGCGCCTGGTGAGGCTTGCCCGCGAGCAGGCGCCTACCCAGCGAACGTGCCGTTACATACGCAAGAGTGTTCATTGATGTCTCATTATTACCGTTTAGTTGTGTCGTGCCCGGATCAGGTGGGTATTGTGGCGCGTGTTTCCAGCTTCATTGCCCAACAGGGCGGCTCGATCACCGAGGCCAGCCAGCACTCCGATCTGGAAACAGGGCGCTTTTTCATGCGTTATGAAATTCTCGCCGATTCACTGGGCATGTCGGCCGAGGCGCTGCGCACCGCATTCGAGCCCGTCGCCGACGAGTTCGACATGCAGTGGTCGCTGGTAGACACCCAGAAGCGCCGCCGCGTGGTGTTGATGGTTTCCCGGGAATCCCACTGCCTGGTGGACCTGCTGTATCGCTGGCAGGCTGGCGAGCTGGATTGCGATATTGTGGGCGTCATCTCCAATCATGACGACATGCGCTCGCTCACCGAGTGGTATGGCATTCCCTATCATCATGTACCGGTGGACCCGGCCAACAAGCAGGCGGCTTTCGAGCAGGTGCAGGCACAGATCGATGCTGCCCGGGCTGACTGTGTCGTGCTGGCGCGGTACATGCAGATTCTGCCGCCTTCACTGTGCGAGCGTTATGCCGGACGCGTCATCAATATTCATCACAGTTTCCTGCCTTCCTTTGCGGGGGCAAAGCCCTATCACCAGGCCTATGAGCGGGGTGTCAAGCTGATCGGTGCCACTTGCCACTACGTGACCGAAGAGCTGGATGCTGGCCCCATCATCGAGCAGGATATTCACCGGGTCAGCCACTGCCATACACCCACCGATTTGGTGCGCTTTGGCCGTGACGTGGAAAAAGCCGTGCTGGCCCGCGGCCTGCGCTGGCATCTGGAAGACCGCGTATTGATTCACGGTAACAAGACCGTCGTGTTCAGCTAACTCGCCCACCGGGGAGGGGCGCCATGTCCTTTGCACAAAGCGTGCTGGCCACTTGGGCACTGCTGGCTACCTGGCTGGTGTCGGCATGTGCTCTGGGGTGGGTGCTGTGGCAGCGCCCCTGGCAGCCGCTGCTGGAAGATACCGGTTTGCAGCATCGCTGGATGGCCGCGACGCTGGCCGTGATGCTGATGTGGCAGCTGCGGGCTCAGGCGGTCGATTGGTTGACTCTGCATCTGGTGTTTACGGTGTTGATGACGCTGGTGTTCAAGGTGCCCCTGGCCTTGATCAGCAACCTGCTGCTCAACGTGGCGATGGTGCTGATCGGGCGCAATGCCTGGGAACTGTTGGGGGCCAACGTGCTGGTGACGGGGCTGGTGCCTGCCGTGATCACGGGGGTGGTATGGCGTATCGTGGATCGCCGCTTGCCGGACAACCTGATGGTGTTTCTGTTTGCCTGCGGTTTTTTCGGTGCTGCGCTGGCGACGCTAGGGGGTGGGCTGGCGGCCGTCGGGCTGATTCTGGTGGCGGGCACCGACCCTGAAGCGATCTATCTGGCTCAGGAGTATGCCCGCTTTCTACCCTTGCTGATGCCCTCGGAAGCCTTCATCACCGGCATGCTGCTGAGTATCTTGCTGGTCTACCACCCGCACTGGGTCGCCACGTTCAACGACCATCGCTATATCGATATGCAGTAGGTGGGTGGCGGTCTAGCCCAGTGCCTGGCCGTTGCCGCCTCGGATGACGCCTACCCCGACGCCTTCGATATCCAGCTGTTGAGTTCTCAGGTCGATTTCGATGGGGGCGAAGTCTTCGTTCTCGGCGAGCAGCGTGACGTGATGCCCCTGGCGTTTAAAACGCTTGACCGTGACCTCGTCTTCCAGGCGCGCGACGACGATCTGACCGTCACGCACGCGGTCGGTACGATGCACGGCCAGCAAGTCGCCTTCCAGGATACCCACGTCTTTCATCGACAGGCCGCGTACCCGCAGCAGGTAGTCGGCCTTGGGGGTGAAGTACTCTGCCGGCAGCGGGCAGTAACGGTCGATATGCTCCGCTGCCAGAATGGGGCTGCCCGCAGCAACTTCACCAATCACCGGCAGCCCATTGGGCGTGGCATCGTTGGCGGCGCTGGTGGGCTCGGCTGCCGGGGGCGTGTTGTCGAGCGGCTCCTGGTTGGGCAGGCGTATGCCCCGGGACGTATTGCGGATGATGCGGATGGCGCCTTTGCGCTCCAGGGCGCGCAGATGCTCTTCGGCGGCGTTGGGTGAGCGAAAGCCCAACGCCTTGGCGATTTCGGCGCGGGTAGGGGGGTAGCCAAGCTCGCCCATGGTCTTCACGATAAAATCATATACATGCTGCTGGCGTGCAGTGAGTGGGCGTGACATATCAGACTCCTAACAGTGAAAAGACAGTCGCTACATGTCCGTAAAATCAATATGTGTTTAAGTATACAGTATGTTGCTCTGTCCAGTACATGATGAGTTGCAATACGTCTCAGGTAGCGCAACCTGCGGTACACAGGGGATTATCGTTTGAGCCATCAGGGAGAATGGCATACTATTCGCCAACGCAACCGCCATGTTTTAAACACCTGTTTTGGGAGGGCGCTATGGCCCAGTCGGATACGGTCACACGTATTTTGGATACGGCAGAAGTGCTCTTTGCAGAGCGGGGTTTTGCCGAGACGTCACTGCGCAATATCACCAGCAAGGCGCGGGTCAACCTTGCCGCCGTTAATTATCACTTCGGGTCGAAGAAAGCGCTGATACAGGCGGTGTTTGCCCGCTACCTGGACCCGTTCTCCGAGCGCTTCCACACCGCCCTGGATGAGCTGGAAGCGCGCTATGAAGGCCAGCCCATTCCGCTGGAAGTGCTGCTGGAAACCATGGCCACCACGGTACTGACCGTGCCTGCCGAGCGCCACAGCCTGAAAGTGTTCATGCGGCTGCTGGGGCTGGCCTACAGCCAGGCGCAAGGGCACTTGCGGCGCTACATCCAGCAGCAGTATGGCGATGTTTTTACGCGCTTCACCGAGCTGGTGCGCCGGGCGACCCCCGAGCTGCCGGATGCAGAGCGCTTCTGGCGGCTACACTTCATGCTGGGCACGGTGATCTTTACGCTGTCGGGGCTGGATGCGCTGCGTGATATTGCTGCCAAGGATTATCAGGAGCAGGTAACGGTGCGCGACTTGATCCGGCGTCTGCGTCCCGTCGTGGTGGCCGCCATGAGCGCGCCAATGCCGTTGCCTGCAGCAACCGTGGATGAGAAGCTTCATGCAAACGCCCAGATTGGCTGACCTGCCGCCCGTTGAAGGTGGCTGGATGGAAATCGACACCCAGGCCCAACGCCTGCGCTGGTGGCAGGGGAGTGAGCTAAAGCACGAATGCGCCGTTTCCACGGGCAAGGCCGGTGTGGGGCAAGAAGAAGGCAGTGGCCGTACGCCACTGGGCTGGCACTACGTGCGGGCAGCCATTGGCGATGGGCTGCCTGAGGATGCGGTCTTTCGTGGTCGTCGCTGGACCGGAGAAATCTACTCTGCCGGTTTGGCAGCCGACTTCCCCGAGCGCGACTGGATCTTGACCCGCATACTGTGGCTGTGTGGCCTGGAGCGCGGTATCAATCGCGGTGGCCGTGTCGATTCCCAGCGTCGCTACATCTACCTGCATGGTACTCCCCCTGACCAGCCCATGGGCGTTGCCGTTTCCCATGGCTGCGTGCGACTGCGCAATGCCGACCTGCTCTGGCTGTTTCAGCAGGCGCCGCCTGGCACGCCGGTATGGCTGCATTGAAGTGACATGGTGTTGCTCATTTTGAAAGCTCACACGGGTGGTCTAGAATGACGCCCTTTTTCCTGGATCCAGTACGATGACTCAACCCTTAGGCCCGGTCATGCTCGACCTGGAAGGCCAGACTCTGAGCAAGGAAGACAAGCGCCTGCTGAAGAATCCTGCGGTCGGCGGTGTCATTCTGTTTGCCCGTAATGTGGAAAGCGCCACCCAAGTGCGCGAACTGTGCGACAGCATCCGCGGGGTGCGGGGTGACCTGCTGTTGGCCATCGATCAGGAAGGTGGGCGGGTTCAGCGTATCCGGCAAGGCGTGACGCGCATGCCGCCGATGGCACGCATTGGCGATGTCTTCGCCGATGACCAGGCAGTGGGGCTGACGCTGGCCAAGGATGCCGGTTGGCTGCTGGGCATGGAGATGGCCGCCTGCGGCCTGGACATCAGCTTTGCCCCCGTGCTGGATGTGGACAGCGGAATTTCCAGCGTGATTGGTGACCGCAGCTTCAGCCGAGACCCACAGCACGTTGCCTTGCTGGGGCAGGCCTTCGTGCACGGGTTGCACGAAGCGGGAATGGCGGCCGTGGGTAAGCACTTTCCCGGTCATGGCGGCGTGGGGGCTGATTCGCACACCGCACTGCCGGTGGATGAACGTCCGCTCTCGGCCATCAAGGAGCGCGACCTGGTGCCCTTCAGTCAGCTTGCCACGCTGCTCAACGGCGTCATGCCCGCCCATATCGTCTACTCTGCCTTCGATTCTCGCCCGGCTGGTTTTTCCCCCAGCTGGCTAGGCATGCTGCGTGAGTCGCTGGGCTTCAAAGGGTGCATCTTCTCGGATGACCTGAGCATGGCCGGCGCCCATGAAGCGGGTGGCCCCGCCGAGCGCGCCAGGGCTGCCCTGACGGCGGGCTGCGACATGCTGCTGATCTGCAACGACCGTGAGGCGGCGCTGGAAGTGGTGCAGGCCTGTCATGACGTATTCAACAAGCGACCCGCCAAGCTGCGTTATGGCCGGGCGCGGCCGCAGCTGGAAGCACTGGCTGCGCTGGGCCGTTGGCGCAAGACCCACGCCAGGCTGGAAGCGCTGGTGGCTGACGCCAGCTAATTGACCCATAGACTGTTTTGGAGAGGCTCGATGTCCAAATTGGATAAAGAGGCGCTGGAGTCGCTGGACTCCATGCGCGAGTTGATGGACAACGCCGACTGTTTGATTTCACAGGAGCAGGTCGAACGTGCCCTTGACCGCATGGCGGAAGAGATCACCCGCGACCTGGGCGATAAGTTGCCGGTCTTCTACTGCGTCATGAACGGTGGTTTGATCACCACCGGTCATCTGCTGACGCGGCTGGGCTTTCCCCTGGAAGTGGACTACCTGCACGCGACCCGCTACCGCAATGAACTGCGCGGCGGCGAGCTGTTCTGGCGGGTCTCGCCGGAAATTCCCATGGCGGGTCGGCATGTGGTGATCGTCGACGATATTCTCGATGAAGGCGCCACCCTGGCGGCCATCCTGGCGTACTGCAAGGAGGCCCAGGCCGCCAGCGTGACCACCGCCGTACTGGTGGACAAGCAGCACGACCGCAAGGCAGTGCCCGGTCTCAAGGCCGACTACTGCAGCCTGGAAGTCGCTGACCGCTACGTCTTTGGTTTCGGTATGGACTACAAGGGCTACTGGCGAAATGCCCCGGGGATATTTGCACCCAAGGGCATGTAAGGCACTGGCCTAGCGAGGCGAGAAGCGTCTTGCCAGGCCGGTTTCGGCAATCATGCGGGTGGAGATCTCTTCCACGGAGAAGCGCGTGGTGTCGATGAAAGGAATGTTCATGCTGCGGTAGAGCGATTCGGCCTGCTCGACTTCCTGCAGACACTGGTCCATGGAGCTGTAGCGGCTGTTGGGACGACGCTCGTTGCGAATGGCCGCTAGTCGGCGGGCATCGATGGTCAGGCCGAACAGCTTGTGCCGGTGCGGTGCCAGCGCTTTCGGCAGCTTCAAGTGACCATCTTCATCCAGGTCGTCCTCGGTCAGCGGATAGTTGGCCGCGCGAATGCCGAATTGAAGTGCCAGGTACAAGGACGTCGGCGTTTTACCGCAGCGGGATACCCCTACCAGAATGATGTCGGCCTTGTCGTATTGATGGGTGCGGGCGCCGTCATCGTTATCCAGTGCGAAATGCACCGAGTGGATACGATCCATGTAGACATCGTCGCTGCCTATGGAGTGGGTGCGCCCGACGCTGTAGGAAGAGTGCGTGCCCAGCTCCTGTTCCAGCGGTTCCAGAAACGTCGAGAAGATATCGACCTTGAAGCCGGAGGCCTGGCGGATGACGTTGCGGATCTGCTGGTCGACGATGGTGTCGATGATGATGGGGCGAACACCGTCGCGCATCGCGGTGGACTCGATGATCTCGGCGACGGCCTGAGCCTTTTCCAACGTATCGATATAGGGCTTGGTGATCATGTTGATGTCCACGTCGCTGAACTGCGCCAACAGGCTGCGCCCCAGGCTTTCTGCCGTGATCCCCGTGCCATCGGAAATAAAAAAGGCTGTTCGTTTCATAGTCTGTCCGCCACCCTCATCCAACTGATTTACGAACGCTCATTGTGTGCCGTGCGCCATGGCAGTACAACGTTTTCGAGTGCAGGGTTTTCGAGTACAGGGTTTTCGTGAGCAGGGTTTGCGTGTGCAGGGTACTTGCGATTGGCCTCGCAATTGTGCTCGCGAAAACAGGTCGGCATCCTGCCTGACTACATAAACGCCGTGTTTCCGGCCGTTGTTGTAAAAATCCTCCACTCCCTGCGCTGTTAGACCAATGGCGAATAGGGGGCCGCGATGCTAGGGTGACAGCGTGAATGGGTGTCGTCCCAACGGTTGCATCAATGTCTGAGTGAGGGGGTTGCGTGGAAGAGTACATTCTGTGGTTCGATCAGCTGGGTATGGCGGACGTCGAACGCGTGGGTGGTAAGAACGCCTCGCTTGGCGAAATGATCTCCAACCTGGCCGGTGTGGGTGTCACGGTGCCCGGCGGTTTCGCCACTACGGCCCATGCATATCGCGAGTTTCTCTCCCACGAAGGCCTCAACGACCGTATCAACGACACCCTGGCACGGCTGGACGTCGACGACGTCAAGGCGCTGGCCGAGGCTGGCAAGCGTATTCGCCAGTGGATCATCGAGACGCCGTTGCCACCCACCTTCGAAGCAGCACTGGAGCAGGCGTACCAGCAGTTGCAGGCAAAACACCCCGGCCTGAAGGTTGCGGTGCGCAGCTCGGCAACGGCGGAAGACCTGCCGGATGCATCGTTTGCCGGTCAGCAGGAAACCTTCCTCAATATCGAAGGCCTGGCCAACATCAAGCACGCGGTCCACGAAGTCTTTGCTTCGCTGTTCAATGATCGTGCTATTTCCTACCGCGTCCATCGGGGCTATGCCCACGAAAACGTCGCCCTGTCCGCCGGGGTGCAGAAAATGGTGCGCTCCGAAACCGGTGCGTCTGGGGTCATGTTTACCCTGGATACCGAGTCCGGCTACCGGGACGCGGTGTTCGTCACCGCTTCCTGGGGGTTGGGCGAGACCGTGGTGCAAGGCGCGGTCAACCCTGACGAGTTCTATGTGCACAAGCCCACGCTGGCCGCTGGGCGCCCCGCCGTGCTGCGTCGTACCCTGGGGTCGAAGCTGATCAAGATGGTGTACGGCAAGGATGCCAGCGCAGGTCGTTCCGTGGAAACCGTTGACGTGCCTTACAAGGATCGCGGGCGGTTTTGTATCGACGACGAGCAGATCATGGACCTCGCCCGTCAGGCGGTCACCATCGAGCAGCATTACCAGCGGCCCATGGATATCGAGTGGGCTCTGGATGGCGATGACGGCCAGCTGTACATCGTGCAGGCGCGTCCTGAGACCGTCGTTTCCCAGCAGGAGGGCGGCAAGCTGGAGCGCTTCCAACTGCGCGAGAAGGGCCGCACGCTGATCACTGGCCGGGCCATCGGACAACGCATTGGCCGTGGTGCGGTCAAGATCGTGCTCAGCCCCGACGAGATGGACAAGATCCAGGAGGGTGACATCCTGGTTACCGACATGACCGACCCCGACTGGGAGCCGATCATGAAGCGGGCATCGGCCATCGTCACCAACCGAGGCGGGCGTACCTGTCATGCGGCGATCATTGCCCGTGAGCTGGGCATACCCGCGGTGGTGGGCTGTGGAGATGCCACCACGCAGCTGCAGGAAGGCAGCGACGTGACGGTCTCCTGTGCCGAGGGTGATACCGGCCATGTGTATGAAGGCCTGCTGGCCTTCGATTGCAACGTCTCCAGCGTCGATGCCATGCCGGAGATTCCTTTCAAGATCATGATGAACGTGGGCAACCCGGACCGTGCCTTTGGCTTTGCCAGCCTTCCCCACGCGGGCGTGGGGCTGGCGCGCCTGGAGTTCATCATCAACCGCATGATTGGCGTGCACCCCAAGGCGCTGCTGGATTATCAAACGCTGCCGGTTGACCTTCAGCAGGTGATCGACCTGCGTACGGCAGGGTACGCCGACCCGGTCAGTTTCTACGTGGACAAGCTGGTGGAGGGGATTTCCACCCTGGCGGCGGCGTTTCATCCGCAGCGGGTGATCGTCCGCCTCTCGGATTTCAAATCCAACGAATACGAGAACCTGATTGGCGGCAAGCTGTACGAGCCGGGTGAAGAGAACCCCATGCTGGGCTTCCGTGGCGCTTCTCGCTATATTTCCGACGCCTTCCGCCCCTGTTTCGAGCTGGAGTGTCGGGCGCTGAAGCGCGTGCGTGAAGAGATGGGCTTCACCAACGTCGAGATCATGGTGCCTTTCGTGCGTACCCCCGATGAGGCCCGGGAAGTGGTCGAGCTCTTGGCCGCCAACGGCCTGAAGCGCGGCGGTAGCAGCGACCCTGACGGCCTCAAGATCATCATGATGTGCGAGCTGCCTGCCAATGCGCTGCTGGCCGATGAGTTTCTCGAGTATTTCGACGGTTTCTCGATTGGCTCCAACGATCTGACGCAATTGACCCTGGGGCTGGATCGCGACTCGGGCATCGTGGCCCACCTGTTCGATGAGCGTAACCCAGCGGTCAAAAAGCTGCTGGCCATGGCCATTCAGGCGTGCAAGGCGCAAGGCAAGTACGTGGGGATTTGCGGCCAGGGGCCTTCGGATCACCCGGACCTCGCCAAGTGGCTCATGGAGCAAGGGATCGACTCGGTATCGCTGAACCCGGACGCGGTTCTCGAAACCTGGTTCATGCTGGCAGGAGAGAGTATCGCCTGACATCCATGGGTTAGTTAGCCTGCTGTTCGATTTGCGCCCGGCCATTGTGCCGGGCGCACGGGTTTTATAGGCTACGCTTTGTTTTGGATGACACCGCTCTGGATGACGCCGCCCCCGTGGCCCTACGCGATATCTGCCTGCACCCTGCTGAAAAGGAGAAAGACTATGCTGCCTAAACGGGCAATCCCCCTGACGGGCTTACTACTCGTTCCCATGGTGAGCTGGGGCTTTAGCTACCAGGCCCCCGAGATGTCACCGGAAGTAGGCTCAGGGTATGAGGAGAAGCCCGGTTGGGCCGTGGAATCCTTTGCCGTTGCTGCGGCGAACCCGCTGGCCACTGACGCGGGGTATCAAGTGCTCAAGGCCGGCGGTAACGCCATCGACGCCGCCGTGGCCGTACAAATGGTGCTGACCCTGGTAGAGCCGCAGTCCAGTGGGATCGGCGGCGGTGCCTTCTTGATGCACTACGATGGCAGCAATGTGCAGGCCTTCGATGGTCGCGAGACTGCACCGTCGGCGGCCACCGGTGAGCTGTTCATGGAAGATGGCGAGCCGCTACCGTTCATGGACGCGGTGGCCAGCGGTCTCTCTGTGGGGGTGCCGGGGGTGCTGCGCATGCTGGAGCAGGCCCACTCCGAACATGGTCAACTCGCCTGGCGAGAGCTTTTTACCCCTGCCATTACGCTGGCGGAAGAGGGCTTTGCCGTCAGCCACCGGCTGCATACCAGCCTGGCCAACGACACGGCGCTGCGCGAGGACCCGCTGGCCCGAGCGTTCTACTACGATGAAGCAGGCGAGCCGCTGGCCGTGGGCGACACCTTGACCAACCCCGCGCTGGCCGCTATTTTGCGGCGAGTGGCGGAAGAGGGCAGCAGTGCCTTCCATGAAGGTGAGATCGCCGAAGACCTGGTGGCCCGAGTGCAGTCCCATCCGCAGCGTCCGGGCGAGATGAGCCTGGACGACCTGAGCGGCTACGAGCCGGTGGAGCGCGAGCCGATCTGTACGCCCTGGCAGGAGTGGGAAGTGTGCGGCTTCCCGCCGCCGTCGTCGGGCCATATCACCGTCATGCAAATCCTCGGTATTCTCGATCAGCAGCCGTTGATCGAAGCGCCGCTGGATAACGGTGTGCCCAGCAGCGGCTGGCTGCATCAGTTCCTCGAAGCATCTCGGCTGGCCTTTGCCGACCGGGGCCGCTACATCGGCGATCCTGATTTTGTCGAGGCACCGGGAGGCGACTGGCTTACGATGCTGGCCCCGGAGTATCTCAATCAGCGCAGCCGTTTAATGGGCGAGGAGTCGCTGGGCGATAGCGTCGAGCCTGGCAATCCCGGTGAGCTGGAGGTGAGCTTTGCCAGCCAGCCCGAACAGCCCGAGTATGGCACCAGCCACATCAGCATCGTGGACGGCGATGGCAATGCGCTGGCCATGACCACGACCATCGAACAAGCCTTCGGCTCACGTATCCTGGCAGACGGCGGCACGGGGCTGGCAGGGGGCTATCTGCTCAATAACGAGCTGACCGATTTCGCCTTCGAGCCGGAAAGCGACGGCCGCCCGGTGGCCAACCGGGTAGAGCCTGGCAAGCGTCCCCGTTCGAGCATGAGCCCAACGCTGGTGTTCGATCTGGAGAGCGGCGAGCTGGTGGCCAGCCTGGGCTCGCCAGGTGGTGCAGCGATCATTCATTACACGGCCAGAAGCCTGGTGGCCATGCGTGACTGGGGGCTCGATGCCCAGGAAGCGCTGGACCTGCCCCATGCCATCACCCTGGGGGGCGATGTCTATCTGGAAGAGGGCCGATTCTCGGAAGAAACCGCCGACGCACTGCGTGAGCGCGGCCATCAGGTGAGTGAGCGGGAATTGACCAGTGGCCTGCAAGCCATCATGAAACTGGAAGACGGCACCCTGTTTGGTGGCGCCGACCCGCGTCGTGAGGGCGTGGTCATGGGCGAGTAAGCCCGCGACCGCAGCGATGCGCTACTGACGTAGCCAGTTGCGCAGTTTCACCAGCATCAGGCCGCCATCGCTCATGGCGTGGCGGTCTTCGAGCAATTCTCTCAAGCGGTCAGGGTAGTCGGTGATGATGGCGTCTACGCCAAGATCGATCAGCGCCGACATTCTGGCCCGATCATTGACCGTCCAGGCGTGGATTTCATAGCCGTAGAGGGCCGCCAGGCGAACCTCCTGACGGGTAATGCGGTTATGCCGTAAGCCCAGCGCATCGAATTGACGGCGGTCCAGCGTACCGGGAAGTATCAGCTGCGCCAGTAGTGTCACCCTCAGTTCGGGCGCCCGCTGCTTGATGAAGCTGACCAGCGCGGGGGACATGGTGGCCATGCGCATTTCCAGCAGCGTATTCGGGAAGCCGCAGGCAGCCATTCCATCCAAGGCATCATGCTGGGTGGCCCAGCAGCGATAGCGGCGATCGTTTTCTGCCTCCAGCTCATCCAGTACCGCCTGTGCCAACGCTTCCTCCTGGCCTGGTAGCGGCTTCATGTCGATCATCAGCGCGGCGTGGCCTCTCACCAGTGCCAGGGTCTCGTCCAGCCCGGCGATTCGTTCGTTCTGGAAGGCATCGCCAAACCAGCTACCCACATCGAACTCGCTCAGCTCGGCTCGGGTCAGCTCGCCAAACTCCCTGGGGTCCCCCGTGAGCCTGGCCAGCGTGCGGTCGTGGTAGAGCATGACCTGCTGGTCGGCGCTGAGGCGCACGTCCAGCTCGACGGCATCGGCACCATCCTCCAGCGCCTGGCGCACGGCAGCCAGAGTGTTTTCAGGCGCCACCATGGAGCTGCCCCGGTGGGCGATGATGGCGACGTCATCGCGTATTTCGAAGCTGTTGAGTATCCACCAGGCTTGCAGGGCGGCAATTAGCAAGACACACACTTCCAATGCCCAAGCCAATCGACCTGTCTGTGCATTCTCGGGAGCGGCAGGCCGAGCCTCCCGATAGGCAAGCTGCAAGTAAAGGCAGGCCGACAGCAGCGCATGGGTGGTAATGCCCAGAAACGTGATGGTCAGGGTGATCAGGACATAGCCGGTCAGGTAGGCCAGCATCGCCGGTACCAGCACGGCACTGTGCTCGGGAAGCCACCAGAGCAGCGGCGTGACGAGGGTATCGTAGAGCCAGGTGGTGGCAATCGGTAGGGCAATGATGACGAGCAGTAACAGCAGCACCGCTGCGCCAATGGAGCGGTGCCAGCCACGGGTGAGGTGCACGCTGCGCTTCAAGGCCTGCAGGGGGTGGCAGTGCTCCAGCGCCACCAGCGGCAGCGCCAGTAGCCAGCGCAGATATAGCCACGACGCCAGGCTCATCCACAGCAGCACGACCGGTAAGGCGCAGGCGATGAAGTACCACAGTACTGGTGGGCGTACACGCTGTAGATAGTAGGGGTCCAGGCCGCTGAGCCAGAGATCGTATAGCCAGGCGATGGCTGCCATGAACGGGGCCAGCAGCAGCAGGTGGGCGCCCACCTGCAGGATCACCAGCAGCAGCAGTGCCGGTAGCCGCCGAGTGCTGAGCCACAGGGCCTCCAGGGCCAAGCGGTAGTGGTTGTCCTTGGGCCTGCTGGCCACTTGAAGCATGCCCGCTTGCTGCCAGTAGATCAGCAAAAAAGTGACCGCAAGGCCCGCCAGCAGGGTGAACAGCCCGAGGGGGCTGAACAGTAGCGCCAGCAAGGCATCGTTGGTGACCACGGTACGGTTGAGCTGGGCCATGAATCGCTGGGAGCCCCAGGCCACCAGTGGCAACACCACGGCCGATGCCAACAGCGTGAATAGCAGGTGGTAGGCAATCAGTGGGCGCAGGTGGTCACGAAGGGTGCGAAGTAGGGCGTAGCCCAGTGGCTTGAGCGGCTGCATGGTGTCCGTGGCATGAAAATGAAATATCAGGGTGGCACTATCTGCCACCACTGACAAGTCTGGCGGGTTAGCAGGGGATCGGCGCGTTCAAGAGAGCTTGAGCGGCTGTTCGGCGACGATGATGCCGTTATTGTCGGCGTAAAGCCATTGACCCACCTGCAGCGTGACGCCTGCAAAGGTCACCGCCACGTCGCGCTGGCCTTCGCCATGTTTTTCGCTGCGACGAGGGTGGCTGCCCAGCGCTTGCACGCCCAGTGGCAGGGTGGCCAGAATGTCTACGTCTCTCACACAGCCATACATGATGACGCCTGCCCAACCGTTTTTGGCGGCTTGTTCAGCCAGCATGTCGCCCAACATGGCGCAGCGATGAGAGCCGCCTGCGTCCACCACCAGAATGGCGCCTTCGCCGGGTTCGGCGACGGCCTGCTTGACCATGGAGTTGTCTTCGAAGCATTTGACGGTACGAATAGGCCCGTAAAAGCTATCGACGCCGCCAAAGTTGGCAAACATCGGCTCGAGTACTTTGACGTCCGGGTACTGGTCGCACAAATCGGGGGTCACGACGTGAGGTGTGGTCGTCATGAGAGTCTCCTGTCCATGAATGACACTGTGGGTAATAAAAACGCCCCGACCTGCAAGGGAAGGGGCGTTCGGTCATCGGCTCAGAGTCGCGTAGCGTCTCTGCGATGTTGCGAGCATCGGCGATGGGTCAGTAGCCTTGGCGCTTAAGCCTCTTGCGCTACTGGAATCACGTTCGAGGCGATTTTCTGATACTCCTCGATTTCGTGGAAGTTCATGTAACGATAGATTTCGCCGGCCAGGGCGTCAAATTCGCCCATGTAGCGCTGGTACTCAGCGACTGTCGGCAGGCGGCCTTCCACCGCGGCGACCGCTGCCAGCTCCGCCGAGGCGAGGTAGACGTTCGCGCCATCCCCCAGGCGGTTCGGGAAGTTACGTGTAGACGTAGACACGACGGTGCTCTTGGCAGCCACACGCGCCTGGTTACCCATACACAGTGAACATCCCGGCATTTCCATGCGGGCGCCTGCACGGCCGTAGATGCCGTAGTAACCCTCTTCGGTCAGCTGGTGCTGATCCATCTTGGTTGGCGGCGCCAACCACAGGCGGGTCTTCAGGCTACCCGCAGGCTGTTTCTCGAGCAGTTTACCGGCGGCACGGAAGTGACCGATGTTGGTCATGCACGAACCGATAAACACTTCGTCGATCTTCTCGCCAGCCACGTCGGAGAGCAGGCGAGCGTCGTCCGGATCGTTGGGAGCGCAGAGCACCGGCTCCTTGATCTCGCTGAGGTCGATCTCGATGACTTCGGCGTACTCGGCATCTTTATCCGCACGCATCAGTGACGGGTTGGCCAGCCAGGCTTCCATCCCTTCGATACGACGGCTGATGGTACGCTCGTCGCCGTAGCCGTTGGCAATCATCCACTTCAGCAGCGTGATGTTGGACTTCAGGTACTCGGTCACGCTCTCTTCGGACAGCGTGATGGTACAGCCAGCCGCACTACGCTCGGCCGAGGCATCGGAGAGTTCGAAGGCTTGCTCGACGGTGAGGTCTTCGAGGCCTTCGATTTCCAGCACGCGGCCGGAGAAGGCATTTTTCTTGCCGGATTTCTCGACCGTCAGCAGACCCTGCTTGATGGCGTAGAGAGGAATGGCGTGAACCAGGTCGCGCAGCGTGACGCCGGGCTGACGCTCACCCTTGAAACGCACCAGAACGGACTCGGGCATATCCAGCGGCATGACGCCAGTGGCAGCAGCAAAGGCAACCAGACCAGAACCTGCCGGGAAGGAGATGCCGAGCGGGAAGCGGGTGTGGGAGTCACCGCCGGTGCCGACCGTGTCCGGCAGCAGCATGCGGTTCAGCCAGCTGTGGATGATACCGTCGCCGGGGCGCAGTGAAACACCGCCGCGGTTCATGATGAAGTCGGGCAGGGTGTGGTGCGTGTCCACGTCCACCGGCTTGGGATAGGCAGCCGTGTGGCAGAAGGACTGCATGACCAGGTCGGCCTGGAAGCCCAGGCAGGCCAGGTCTTTCAGCTCGTCACGGGTCATCGGGCCAGTGGTGTCCTGGGAGCCGACGGTAGACATCTTCGGCTCGCAGTACATGCCGGGGCGCACGCCGTTCAGGCCGCAGGCCTTGCCGACCATCTTCTGTGCCAGCGTGAAGCCTTTGCCGGTATCCGCAGGTTGGTCCGGCAGACGGAAAACGTCTGACGGCGCCAAGCCCAGGGACTCGCGCGCCTTGCCGGTCAGGCCACGGCCGATGATCAGCGGAATACGACCGCCTGCACGGACTTCATCGAGAATCAGCTGTGTTTTCAGCTCGAAGGTGGAGAGCACTTCATCGGTGCCGTGCTTGCACACTTTGCCTTCATAGGGGTAGATGTCGATGACATCGCCCATTTCCAGCTTGGAAACATCCATCTCTACCGGCAGGGCGCCTGAATCTTCCATGGTGTTGAAGAAGATCGGGGCAATCTTGCCGCCAAAGCAGAAACCGCCGCCGCGCTTGTTGGGCACGTAAGGGATGTCGTCACCGAAGAACCACAGCACCGAGTTGGTGGCGGATTTGCGCGAAGAGCCTGTGCCGACGACGTCGCCCACGTAAGCTACCGGATAGCCTTTGGCTTTGACGGCTTCGATTTGCTTGAGTGGGCCAGTGGTGCCGGGCACTTCGGGCTCGATGCCGTCACGCTCGTTCTTGAGCATGGCGTTGGCGTGCAGCGGGATGTCCGGGCGCGACCAGGCATCCGGCGCGGGCGACAGGTCGTCGGTGTTGGTTTCACCCGGGACCTTGAAGACGGTCAGGGTGATTTTCTCTTCCAGCGCAGGCTTGGAAAGGAACCACTCGGCGTCGGCCCAGGACTGCATGACGTCCTTGGCGATGGCGTTGCCATTCTTGGCGCGCTCTTCCACATCGTGGAACGCATCGAACATCAGCAGGGTGTGCTTGAGCTGCTCACCTGCTTCACGGGCCAGCTCTTCGTTATCGAGCAGCTCGACCATGGAGACGATGTTATAGCCGCCCTGCATGGTGCCCAGCAGTTTGACGGCATGGACCTTGTCGATCAGCGGCGAGGACGCTTCGCCTTTGGCCAACGCGGTCAGGAAGCCCGCTTTGACATAGGCGGCTTCGTCGACGCCCGGCGGTACCCGGTTGGTGATCAAGTCCAGAATGAACTCTTCTTCTCCGGCCGGCGGGTTCTTCAGCAGCTCGATCAGGTCGGCGACTTGTTCGGCGGTCAGGGGCTTGGCTGGGACGCCCTCTGCAGCGCGTTCCTCGACATGTTGGCGGTAAGCTTCAAGCACGTTGGGGCCCTCTCATCTTCTTGGTAGTGATCATCAGTGGTAGCAAAAGACGCCTGCACGGTAACAAGGACATCCTTCGATCACATGACATACGCTTGAGAATCAGCGTCTGGTGGATGGCTCGGATTCTACGGGAAACTGTCGACAATGTTAAGAAGTCAGGCGGGATGCCTACTTGTACTTTGTGTTGAGATGTTGAAAGCCGCTTTCCTGAGGACGGTTTTTTTGATTCATGTGCCGTAAACATGAAAGATTTTTACCGATAGGCGTGTTTTTAGGTGACGGCTGGTGTGATTATCGTGATGCCGCGTTACCATGACTGCCAAGCGAGTGCTGGCCTTTAGAGCTGGGTAGCCTCGGCAAGCGTGATTCCCGTGTGGAGCGTGATTCAGGCTTGCTATACATTAGCGTTGACGCATTTTTAAGCGAGGCTGGCAGATAGGTTTGTTCATCCTCGATCCAATCAGGGAACGGACGCCATTGGCGTTTATATATTGTACAATAGTGTGATAAACGCTTGGTGCTGGTGTTATGTCGATACAATTAATGGCGTTGCAAACAGCGGATCATGCGCTGCAAGCGGATGATCTGTTGCCCGAAAGTTTGCATGAGTTTTTAGCTTGCCCAACCCCCGATGCCTGGTTGCAGTGGGCATTGGCCAACCCTGAAACGCTGCTGATCGATCATGCGCAGTGTGAAAAGAAGGCGGCTTCCACGGCCATGAGCCTGCTGTATCGCTATGTGGACCAGCCGCTGCTGTTGAGCAAGATGTCTCAGTTGGCCCGCGAGGAGCTGCTTCATTTCGAGCAAGTAGTGGGCTTGATGGAGCGTCGTGGCGTTCCTTATCGCCATCTGACGGCGTCACGCTACGCCGAAGGCCTCAGAGAGCATTTACGCAGTCAGGACCCTGAGCGCTTGATCGATCTGTTGATCATTGGGGCGCTGATCGAGGCGCGCAGCTGTGAGCGTTTTGCACGACTCATTCCTTACCTGGACGAAGAGCTGGCCAGGTTCTATCGCACCCTGGTCAAGTCCGAAGGGCGTCATTTCGAAGACTATCTATTGCTGGCCCGCCAGCAGACCGATGCGCCTATCGACGAGCGCATCGCGTTCTTCGTTGCTCGTGAGGCGGAGCTGATCATGTCTCCGGATACGGCTTTTCGTTTTCATAGTGGCGTGCCCGCGTGATGCGCCGCTAGCCAAGGCAGGATGTGTAACATGCGTGATGCTCAACAGACAGATCAGTTGACCCTGTTTGGTCACTTCTCCTTGACCCAAGGGGAGGACGTGCTCACTCATTTCAGCTACGACAAGGTCAAGGCGCTGCTGGTATATCTGCTGCTCCATCGTCAGCCCGTCAATCGTGCCGCCCTGGCGGAGCTGCTGTGGCCAGACCAGGGCCTCTCCTCAGGCAGAACCAACCTGCGCCATGCGCTGCACTGCCTGCGCCAATCCATGGGCGAGCATGCCGATCACGTCCTCAACGTGTCGCGCCAGACCATTGCCTTTCATTTGCCGTCCCATTGGCAGGTGGATTTGCATGAGCTGCAGCAACTGCTGGAAGGGCCCAAGGATCTGGAGACGCTGGAAGCGCTGATGGAGTGCTACCAGGGGGATCTGATCGAGGAGCTGCAGCTCAGCAACTGCAGCGAGTTCCAGCGCTGGCTGGTGCAAGTGCGCAATGAGTGGCGCCAACGAGTCATCCGTTTTGCCGAACAGGTGCTGGAAGCACATGCCGAAGTGCCGGATGCCATGCTGGAAGGACTGGTCAGCCGCTTTTCAGGCTACGGCCCGTTCCACGAGCGCTGGGTGCGGCAGCTAGCCGAGCAGAACCAGATGGCCGCGGCTCACGAACAGTACAACAGCTACCTGCAACTGCTGGCACTCTCCGGGCAACAGCCTGAGCCCAGTTTCGTGCAATTGGCCAGTTTCTGGTCGGATGGTCACCACGACCCCCGGGCGATGTCGCCCCAAGGCGCCTTTTCGCGGGCGTTGGCGGCGGACAGCAAGCCGCTGCGCGAAGATGAGATCGAGCTGCGTCAGCTTTCGGTGATGGCCATCCGCTTGCGCTTGAAGGGTGACTGGCCGGATCGCGCGGCTACCCGCAACTGCCTGGCCTTGCAGCTGGAGCTGCTGAGATGGTTGGAGCAGCAGTGCCACCATCTGGGCGGTTTCTGGCTGCCGGGGGCAACGGGGGGCTTGGGTCTGGCCTGCTTCGGTACCCATGGTCCCGCCCATCAGCTGGCGGAGCTGGTGGCGCTTTACGAACACTGCCGTCAGGCGCTACCTCAGGAGAGCCGTCGCCACTGGGCCGGGGACGCCGAACCGCCGGTATTCGAACTGGCGGCCGGATTGCACAGCGGGCGCGTGGTCTACTTGCCCGAGCGCCAGCTGGCCGACCCGCTGGGCCAGGTGACGCAAGAGTCTCTGGAGTTGATGAGTGCCGCTGAGGGAAGCGAGCTGGTCATCTCTCAGGCAGCCAGCCAGCACATGCCCCCGGCGCTGGACTTGCAGCCCAGGCTGGTATCGCGTTTGGTGGCCAGCGATGGCCGCGTGCGTTTACGTGCGCTGGTGCTGGGCCAGAACGAAGGCGGGCGTGATGCCTTGCCACCGAGCCTGGTGGGAAGGGAAACCTCGCTACGCACCTTGCGCGATGCGCTGGCACGGGCTGGCATTGGTTTGCGGCAAAGCGTGTTGGTGCGGGGCGCCTCGGGCATGGGCAAGTCGGCGTTGATGGTGGGGTTTCGGCAGTTGGAGCTGAGCCGCGATGCGGCGATCTGCTGGCTTCCGACTACTCGGCTCTCGGTACTGGACCCATACGGTGTAGCCCGGTCGTTGCTGGCCTGGTACTTCGAACATCCGCCAACGCTCGATGCCGTGCATGCGCTGCAGGCAACGCTGGGCCTCGATACCTCGGATAGCGCGCGTCAGCAGCTGCTGGAAGAGGCGTTGGGGGTTCGCGAAGTTCAGGAAATCAGCCAGCTGACTCAAAATGGCGAAGCCGTGGAGCTGGTGGTGAAGCTCTTGCATCGGCTGATCGACCATCGTGCCGTGTCGCAAACTCTGGTGCTGATGATCGATGACCTGCAGTGGCTGGATGAACCCTCTTTCAAAGTGTTGGCGGGGCTACAGGCACGTCTGTCGATCAACACGGCCTTCATGATGGTGGCCAGCCACCACGGCCGCGAACCGCTACCGGTCAAACTGCACTGGGATCAGCAGATCACCCTGGGCAAGCTGGATGCACTGCAGTCTTCGCGGCTGCTGTCGCAACTTTCTCGTCGTTATCGTATTCATCTGAGCCCACGGCTGCGCAACCAGATCATCGAGCGCTGTGATGGTGTTCCGCTGTATATGCAGGAGATCTGTCGTCGCCTCGACATGGATCGACGGGAGGGGCGCAGCGTACAGCTGGATGAGCTGCCCAAGGGGCTGCTGGGGCTACTGGCCAGTCGAATCGATCAGTTGGAAAGCGACCGGGATATTGCCCATATTGCAGCGGTGCTGGGCAAGCGTTTTCGACTGGACTTGCTGGCCGAATGCAGCGGTTGGGAAAAGCCCAGGTTGTGCCAAGCGCTAGAGCACATGCGGGCGCTGGAGATCATCGAGCCCATCGACAAGGAGGGCGGTGATCATGAGTACCAGTTCAGTCACCAGTTGCTTCAAGAGGCGGCCTACCTCTCCTGTCCCCGTGACGTCAGGGTCAAGCTGCATCAGCAGGTCGTGACCTTGATTGAGGAGCGTTTTCCGGTATGGATCAGTCGCCATCCGGGAGACTTTGCCACGCATCTGCGGCGCAGCGGCCACTATGCACGTGGGGCGCGCTACTTCGAGCTCTCCGCGCGGGAAGCGCTCAAGGTGAGTGCCAACCGCACGGCGCTGCGCATGGCCGACCTCGGCTTGGCCAGCCTGCGCCACGTAGCCCATGAGGTAGAGCGTGAAGTCAGCCTGCTGACGGTGCGTGGTCAGGCTGCGTTCGCCCTGGAAGGCCACGGTTCGCCCACGGCCCATGAAAGTTTTGTGAAGGCCCGTGAGCTGCTGCGCCAAACCGGGAGCGACACGCCTGACGACCCGGCAGACCTCGAGCAGATTTTCCTGGTGAAGTGGGGGCTATGGGTGGGGCGCAGCCAGCGCTATGCCCATGCCGACGCCTTTGCGCTGGCATCGACCCTGGCGGATATCGCCGCTCGCCTGGAAGGCCCGCGCTACCGCCGATTGGCGGATTATGCGCGGGCACACTGTGAATACTGGGCGGGGCGTATTCAACAGGCCCACGACCACCTGGACGAAATCGATCCGCTGAATGCTCCCATGATGATCGAGTGGCTGCCGTTCTCGGATCATCCCCAGGTGACGGCGGCCTGTTTTCAGGGTTGGGCGCTTTGTCTGCGAGGTGATTACCATCGCGCAGAGTGGCATGTCGCGGCGGCCATTCGGCTGGCGGAGCAGATCGGCCACCCGGGTACCCTGGCCATGGCGCTGATGTTTGCGGCGGCATTGTATCGTCAGTTGGGCCATGTGCACTTGGCGGCCCGGCATGCCGAGCGAGCCGCGGCCATGACCGGTACGCCAGACCTGCAGCTTTGGCAGATTTCCGCGCAGGGGGTGCTGGGTTGGCAGCGGGCGTTGGCGGGGGATCAGGGCGGGCTGGTGCAAATGCACGACAGCCTGGATCAGATGGCCGAATTGAACGGCCGAGACCGCTTCCAGCGGCCCGTGTTGTGGTACTCCGATGCCTGTATCGAGCTGGGTGAGCTGCACGCAGCCGAAGAGTATCTCGACCAGTGCCTGGTGATTGCCCGTGAGCGCACGACTCTTTTCCTGCCCGAGCTGGCTACCCAACTGGCCCGCGTGCGTGACCTGCTGGGCCACCCTGCCCACGAGGTCAAGGCGTTGACGGAAATGGCCATTCAGCAATCCCGCGAGCATGGCAACCGCCATCAGGAGTTGGCGGCGCTGGAGCTATGGCTTACGCGTATAGCGCCCAATGACCAGCAGGCGAAAGAGGTGTTTCGTCGACTGTTGGGCGAGGTAAGCCATAGCGATGCGCCGGTGCTGGTGCGCTGGATCAGCCTGCTGGACCGTCGCTTGCCGCACCCGGTGAGCCTGGGCGGCGAGGTCTAACCGGCTGTGGCGGTTTCCCACCCGTAGAGTGTGGCGAGGGCCTCTTCTCGGTCCTCGCCACACACCTCCTTGTCGAAGTCGAACTGGCTGCATACGGCAGGGCGACGGGCATCACCAAAGAGCATGCAGAGGTTTTGCTCATTCAACTGCACGCAGCGAATGCCCGAAGGCTTGCCGCTTGGCATGCCGGGAATGGGCGAGCTGATGGACGGCGCTATGCAGCAGGCGCCACACCCCATGCGGCAAGACGCCTGCTGATCGCTGGTAATCAGAATCGTCATGGCGCTGCCTGCGCGGTAGCCCCCTTGTTGATACCTTCGAAGGCTTCCACGTAGGTTTCCTGCTGAGTTTGCTGGGCGATACTGTTGGCCAGCCAACGGGCGATATTTTCCACGGTGGTGGGCGCTGGCAATACGCTGCAGCGGTGAGCGGGCAGGGTGATCGAGAACGCTCCCTGTTCGGCTGTGTAGCGGCAGGTCAGAGTGGTATTCGTCTGCTCCGCCACATCGGCCTGCTCCAGCAGGTAACGGTTGTCCAGCCATTCACTCCATTGTGCCTCAAGAGCGGGCTGGCGCTGCTGGTGTTGATAGACATGCAGCCGTGAGCGGTGGCCATGGGCGATACGCTGGCAGTTGCCCAGATGGCGTTTCAGGCCGTGGCTGTAGCCATAGGATGCGCCTTCGATACGCTCTTCCTGCAGGTTCAGGGTGACACGGGTGACGTTGCGAGGCCGAGCGCGTGTCAGCTCTTCGCTCAGGAGCTGGGTCACCCTTGCCACCGAGATGTGTTCCCAGGGGAGCAGGGTGAACGCCTGCGCAGGCCCGCGTACTTCCATCGGATAGGGCGTGGTGGTGCGAATGCACAGGCCTTCTGCGCACTCGCTGACCTCTACGCCAGGCGCCTTGGTGGGCACCAGCAGCGTATGATCCAGCCCGTTGTCCAGCGTGCGCTTGATCCAGGGTTTCACTTCGCCAAAATCGAACAGCATGCCGTCTTCACCCAGTTCGCCATCCAGATGGGCGTCGACCTGCCAACTGCAGCCGGTCAAGCCGCGCTCAGGGCACCAGAGGGAGACATCGATATGGGTCAGGTGGTGAACGAATAAAGCCATCAATCGAATCCTGCGATCTTGTGGGTTTGCAGCGACAAGCGCCACTGGGGGTGGGCCATGCAATAGGCCGTCGTGGCGGCCACCGTGGCGGCATTGTGCTCAGCGACAGTGGTATGGATCGTGTCGGCATGCTGGGCGACGTGATCCATAGGCTGCAGGTAAAAGTGTCGAAAGTGCAGCGCGGCAAACTGCTCGGGCGGGGCGTCGTGCTGCGGGTATACCAGCTTCAGCTCATCCCCTTGGTGAATGGCCAGCGGGTTGCTGCCCTTGGGGCTGACGCATAGCCAGTCGATTCCGGCGGGTGCAGGCAGCGTGCCGTTGGTTTCCACGGCGACCTCGAATCCTTCGCTGTGCAGCATGGCGATGAGCGGGGTATCGAGCTGCAGTAACGGCTCTCCCCCGGTAAACACCACGTAGGGCACCGCGCTACCTGCGCTGGCTGGCCACAGCTGTTTGATATGCCGTGCCAGCTGCTGCGCACTCTCGAAGCGGCCGCCGTTGATCCCATCGGTGCCAATGAAATCGGTATCGCAGAAGGTGCACTTGGCCGTGGCTCGGTCGGCGTCACGCCCCGACCAGAGATTACAGCCTGTAAAGCGACAGAAAACGCTGGCGCGCCCCGCCTGGGCACCCTCGCCCTGCAGCGTGTAGAACGCTTCTTTGACGTGGTACATCAGCAGTCTCGCTCGGCAAGGGGAGCATACGCGAGCGGATCGGTGGCCTGGTTGGCGGCAAAGGCCGCCAGCCGTTCACGGCAGCTGCCGCACTGCCCACAGGCGAGTTGCTGGCCTTCGTAGCAGGTCCAGGTATGCCGGTAATCGAGGCCCATGGCGAGCCCATCGCGCAGGATGTCGGCTTTACTGGAGGCCAGATAAGGGGCGTGGACGGTGACGGGCTCGAAGTTGGCAATCTGCGCCACGTCGTTCATGGCCTCGACGAAGGCCGGGCGGCAGTCGGGGTAAAGCACGTGATCGCCGCCGTGTGCGCCATAGTCGACACGGCTGGCGCCAATATTGACCGCCTTGGCAATGGCCAGCGACAGCAGGATCATATTGCGGTTGGGCACCACGGTACTGTGGAGCGAGTCGGCATCGTACTCCCCCTGAGGCATGGCCAAGGCCGAGTTGGTCAATGCCGAGTTGTCGATCAGCCCGTGAATGGCGCGAATATCGACGACCTGATGAGGGATGGCCAAGGACTCACAGACCTGGCGCGCAACGTCCAGTTCACGACGGTGGCGTTGGCCGTAGTCGAAGGACAGCGCATGGACAGTGAGGCCTTCGCGCAGCGCACGATGCAGGACGGTATAAGAGTCCATGCCGCCGGAATAGATGACGACGGTGGATGGCGCCTGGGCGCCGGGTGATGCAGTGGATGACATGCTGGGTACTCATGGTCGGAGAATTTATGTCGTGCCTGCCTGAACCGCAGGGCGGTGTTCCGGGGTCCGGTCCGGAAGGCGGGCAGTTTACGCAATGCCGCTCTTGCTGACCAGTGCCACGGGTGGCGGCATCCGGTGTGTCAATGGAATTGGCGTGATAAGCTACCCCTCTAAAGCCGCTAGAGATGGACGCATGGCCACCATAGAACATAGTGAAATCGTTCGAGCCTCCCCGGAGCGCGTATTTGACTTGTTACGCCGAGTGGAAGATTTTGCGGAGTATTCGGACTTGATACGCTCGATCGATCGTCTTGGCGAAAACCGCTACCGCTGGCACGTGCGGGCAGTGGGCATGGACTGGTCGTTTGACGTGGAGGTGACCGAGATCGAGCCCCCGGAGGTATTGGCTTGGGAATCTCTGGATGGCGTCAAGAATCAGGGGCGCTACCAGCTGCGCGCCGTACCGGAAGGGACGGAGGTGTCACTGACCCTGAGTTATGACATTCACAATCGTCTAATGGAAAAAGCGGTGAACAAGGCGGCCAGACCATTGGTCGGAAAGGTCAGTCGACAAATTCTCGAGCGGGTTGAAGCACGCCTCCATGCGTAAATTATCTCTCTACTCCTGGCGATGGGCGGCCGCGTTTGCGGTGGCTGCCATGCTGGCCTACGTATGGCTTTGGTACTCCCCGGACCTGATGGCGGTGAAGCGCTGGGCCGCCACCATGTCGCACCATCCGGTAGTCGTGGTGACCGTCATGCTGACCATGGCGGTGACACTTGCGATTGGCCTGCCCGGCAGTATTGGGCTGTGGTTGATCGCGCCTTTTTATCCGCCTTTGATCGCAACGCTCATGTTGACCGTCAGCAGTGTGGCGGGCGCCTGGGGGGCTTATTTGCTGGCGGCGCGAGTCGGGCAGCGGTGGCAGCCCAAGGGGCTGACGCTCAAGGTCATGGATACCCTGAAAGCGCGAAGTGACCTGCTGACCCAATGTGCCATGCGAGTGCTGCCGGGGTTTCCACACTCAGTGATCAATTTTGCGGCAGGCCTGGGGCATATTGCGCTGGGGCGCTATCTATTGGCTGCCACGCTGGGACTGGCGGTGAAATGGGCCGTCTACAGCAGCGCCATTTACGGGGCGCTGGAAGCCATCGAGGAAGAGGACCCGCTACAGATGGACGTGCTGCTGCCCCTGTTGGCCCTGACGGCCCTGCTGCTGGCAGGGGCCTGGTACCGGCGCCGCCTGGAAGCGGCGCGGGATCAGACTTGAATTCAGGCGATCATTCCGCCTTGTGCATCGAGGCATCCAGATGATCGACCACCTCGGCCCAGTCGGCATCTTCTTCCACTGCTTCGCGTAGAAAATCCGCCTGGCCCTCGTTCCAGCAGGGGGCGTCGGCCAGCGGCATCTCCTTGGGTAACGGTGAATGTCGCTCAATAAAGCGTTCGATAGAAGCCGCGTCCGAGCGCAGCCCCAGCTGTTCAAACAGTTCACTAAAATGATGCACTGGTTGATCCATACGTTTTCACCTGTTTTCAGAAGGTTATGTTGCACTCCATGTGTCCTGTTTAACCATAGCCTGTCTGCTCCGGGATGCCAGTCTGGCTACCGCTCGCCCACTAACGGAGTGACGAAGCGCGTTGCTCGGTCGTCGTGGGTAAGCGGCTGCGCCAGCAAATGCACCAGCTTGGTGTAAGCTGCCTCGGGGGTCATGGAGCCCCCGGACAGCACGCCAGCATCCGTCAGGCCGTGGCCAGCGGAATAAGCGCCCAGGTGAAGGGTGCCTTGCGGGCACTGGCTGACCGCGGCCACCAGCTTTCCTTCTCCGCTGGCACGCGCCAGTACGGCTAACAGGTCCGGGTCGTCAGGCAAGTTGCCCGCTCCCCAGAGCTCCAGCAGTGCCCCCTTGACGCTGTCATTAGCCAGCCAACTGGAAAGTTGCCAGGCGGCTATGCCTGGCCACAGCGCGATGCGCACCACTTGCCCCTGAGCAAGGCACCCATAGTCCGGGAGTTCGAAGCGGGGCGCGCCACGCTGGTGAAGCGCCAGCCCCCGGCTGGGGTAAAGTACGCAGTCATCGCCTACCCGTTCGCCCAGCAGGGGGTAGTTGGGGGAGGCAAACGCGGTCATCGCTTCACAGTGCTGCTTCACCGCCCTGACACCCCGCATCAGGCGTCCCGCAAAGTAGATCGCCACTTCCTGAAGGGCGCTCATGGCGGCGAATTGCAGGGCGCCGCATACGTTGTCCAGAGCATCGCTATTGGCTGCCTCCAGCGGTTGCATGGCCCCCGTCAATACGACCGCCTTGTCCAGTCCTTGTAGCTGATAGGCCAGGCTCGAGGCGCTCCAACTGAGCGTATCGGTGCCGTGCAGGATGACAAAGCCCCGGTAGGCGGAAAAACGGGCGGCGATATCGCCTGCCAGCGTTTGCCACGTGGCAGGCGTGGCGGCGCTGGAGTCGATCAGTGGGTCATGGCTGATGATGTCGTAGGCGGGTAGTGCCTGCTGTTGCGGGATAGGCAACTGCTGTAGAGCATTGTGTAATCTGTCGGCAAAGTTGCCTGCTGGCATCAGTCCGGTGGCGGTTGGCTGCATGCCGATCGTGCCACCGGTGTAGATGATCAGTATCCGCTCATGTGAGCAGGTGGTCTCTGTCAGACGAGGAGCGTTACGCATGGTCATGTCCTGGTAAAGACAAGGAAGGATTATGGAAGGGTGACGCGTAGCTGGCCGCTTTGGTCATCCAGCTGCCGATTGCGGCCCGCAAGGCAGGCAAAACCGCAGCACACCAGTATCAAGCCGATGAGCAGCCAGGCAATATGCGCGGTCGAGGCGCCCATTTGCAGCATCACACCCACGCCGAAGGGGCCCAGCGCGGCCAGGGTGTAGCCGCCTCCCTGCACCAGCCCGGAAAGCTGTCCAGCCAAGGGGGCGTTGGCCGTGCGCAGCACCAGCAGGGCCAACGCCAGGCTGAAACTACCGCCCTGACCGAGGCCCAGCAGGGTGGCGCCAGGCCATCGCCAAGCCAATGGGGCAATCAACAGTAGCGCCAGGCCGATGGCCGTGGCGGCCAGTACCATGAGGAGAGCAGGCCGCTGGTCCTTATGCAAGCGGGCAACCCATGGGGCGGCCAGTGCCGAGGCCAGTTGGCTCATGATGGAGACCGCCATGGTCCAGCCAGCGTCTGCTTCGCTGTAGCCCCGGTCGATGAGCAGGGTGGGCAGCCAGCCAAACACGATGTAAGCCATGGAGGATTGAATGCCCATGAAGAGCATCACATGCCAGGTCAAGGGTTGGCGTAGCAAAGCGGCAAGCGGCACTCGGAAGGTGGGCTGAAGCGATGGTGCTGCGACGGGGCGTGGCGCAAAGCCCGACCATAGCAGCCAGGCTGCCAGGGCCAGCAGTGACCAGCTCATCAGGCTAAGCTGCCAACTGCCCAGCCAAACCAGTAGTGGGACGCTCAGCCCTGCCCCCAGGGCGCCACCAAAGCAGAGTGCCATGGTGTACAGCCCGGTCAGCAGGTCGGCGCTGTGCGGCAGTTCGCGTTTGACCAGGGCGGGAAGCAGTGTGCCCGCTATCCCGATAGCACCACCTGCCATGGCCGACCCCAGGTACAGCAACCCTGGCCAGGGAGCTCCCCGTACCAGCAGGCCGGTCGCCAACAGCAGCAGTGCGGCACTCAACGCCCGCTCACTGCCCAGGCGTTTGCTGAGCCAGGGGGCCAGCGGTGCGGCAAGGCCCAGGCACAGTACGGGTAAGGTGGTCAAAAGGCCGGCAGCAGTGGCCGACAGCCCCGCGCTTTCCTGTAGTCTGTGCAGTAGAGGGGCCACCGAGGACATGGCCGGGCGCAGATTGAGCCCAACCACGAACATCAACAGGATGAAGCTGACGGCGCGGCGTGTCACCATGACGCGAACTTATTGCATGTAAGGGCGCAGGTCGCCGCGTACGGCATCCAGCAGGGTGATGAAGTGATAGTCCTGTGGGGTGTCGATGGCGTCCACACGTACCTGGGTTCGCATGCCCTTGTTGATGTCCAGCTTGTCGTAGATTTCCAGGGTCAGCTTGCGTGCCGGTTTGTCGCCTAACGCAATGGCGCCCTCGGCTAAATTGAAGGTTTCCAGCAGGGTGGCTCTGATGCGCGTACTGTTGCCTTCACTCAGCACGCGGCGCACGAACAGCCAGCCTTCACAAGGCAAGGAGGCGTTGTCATCGCACTCGCGTAGGAACAGCGTCCGATAGCAGGCGCCTTCCTGGGATGCTTTTTCGGCCATGCTGCGGTAAGCCTGCACGACCTGGCCAGAGGAGGCGCGGGCATCTTCCAGACGCTGTGAAATACCCTGATGTTCGCGGCTCAGCTGCTCCTGACGCTGAAAAGTCAGCCACTGGCGATAGTCCGCCATCAGTTGTGAAGACGCCATAGTCACTCCATGAATTGGTTCAGCGAAACGCCGGAATATGCGAGGCGATACCTTCGCACATTCCGGTCCTTTGGGCTAGCGGCGAGCGCGGCGGCGACGTTCGCCACCGTTATTCGCTTGAGTGCTCTCGGAGGAGCGGCGGGCACGCGGTTGACGCTGGCTGCGGCGGCCGTTTTCGATAGGTTCGGGCTTGGCGTTGGGGTCAGGTTCGAAGCCGGGCTCAACGTGCTTGGGCAACGTTTGATTGATCAGCCGCTCGATGTTCTTGAGCAGGCCATGCTCATCGACGCACACCAGTGACACCGCTTCACCATTGCTGCCCGCACGGCCTGTGCGCCCGATGCGGTGGACGTAATCTTCGGCGACGTTGGGCAGGTCGAAGTTGACCACGTGGGGAAGTTCGCTGATATCCAGACCGCGTGCGGCGATATCGGTGGCAACCAGGACCTGCAAGTCACCGCTCTTGAAGGCTCCAAGTGCTCGAGTGCGCGCTCCTTGGCTCTTGTTGCCATGGATCGCCATGGCCGGAATGTCCTGCTTGGTCAGCTGCTCCGCCAGGCGATTGGCGCCGTGCTTGGTGCGCGTGAAGACCAGCACCTGGAACCAGCCATGGCGCTGAATCAAATGGGCCAGCAGGTCGCGTTTCTTGTCGCGATCCACGCGGTAGATGGCCTGCTCGATTTTTTCGGCCGTGGTGTTGCGCGGCGCCACTTCGATCATCGCCGGATTGTTCAGCAGCTGCTGGGCCAGGGCCTGGATCTCGTTGGAGAAGGTGGCCGAGAACAGCAGGTTCTGACGCTGTTTGGGTACCAGGCGCAGCAGACGTTTGATGTCGTGGATGAAGCCCATGTCGAGCATGCGGTCGGCTTCATCGAGTACCAGTATTTCCACGGCAGACAGGTCTACGTGCCCCTGCTGGTGAAGGTCCAGCAGGCGTCCCGGCGTGGCCACCAGCACGTCCAGACCAGCTTTCAGGGCATCTACCTGGGGTTGCTGGCCAACGCCGCCAAAAATGATGTGCGAGCGCAGTGACAAGTGCTGCCCATAAGCGGTGACGCTTTCACCCACCTGGGCGGCCAGCTCGCGGGTAGGGGTCAGGACCAGCGCACGTACCTGGCGTTTGCCCGGGCGTTTGCCTTGCACCAGGCGTTGCAGCATGGGCAGGGTAAAGCCAGCGGTTTTGCCGGTGCCCGTCTGTGCGCTGGCCAGCAGGTCTCGTCCTTCCAGAACGACGGGAATGGCCTGGCGTTGAATCGGGGTGGGCTGATGATAGCCCTGTGCGCCAACGGCGCTGAGTAGATCAGGGTGCAGACCAAGGTCAGAAAAGCTCATGCATTCTCCGCAGTCGCCAACCCCTCACTCTCTGAGTGAGGGGTTGGCGTCATGTTCAAGATACGAGGATGTCATTGCGCCATGAAGGCGCATCTAAGAATCAGATCGGGCAGCCACGACGGGCGTTTTAAAGCCACGCAGCCATTGCCCGCAGGGCTGCGTGGAAGTGATGGGGTGGCGCTTGCGAAAGGCGCTGTCGCCTAGTGTAACACGAAAGTCGCACTCAGCGCCGTTCATGCAGTCTTGAATTAGCGGCCCGTGAAATAGTCATTGCGCTGAATCTGCTCGGCGATTTGCACGCCTAGCAGGTTCCAGCTTTCACCCAGTGCACGTACCAGGGCCGGGTAGCCGTCCTCTTCCAGGGGCGTTTCCGTGGTAAAGCTTTGCAGTGTGACCAGGCTATTGTCCTCGCGCCGTAGCTGCCACTGGCCGCTGGCCACTGCCATGCCATCGTGGCGTCCCTGGAACTGATCCACCTCGACGGATAGCGTCAAGGCGTCTGGCTGGGCGCCCTCTGAACGCACCACCTGCAGCTGGGGAAGCTGCTGGGCCAACTGCGCTCGCAGGCTACGTTCCAGCTGACGGCCAATGCCCTCGGCCCACTGGTGTTCACGAGCCTGGTTCAACGTGATGTCGTCCAACTGCATGACGATGCCATCCACGTCCAGATAGTGCGCCAAGCGTGGAGCGCGGATGGCCAGCGTGCCCGTGGGTTGGCTAGGGGCGCTGCTGGCCGCGGGGCTGGGCAGCATGTAGCGAGCTGGGGGAGTGACGCTGCTTGCGCACGCGGTCAGGGCCATGCAGGCAGCGGCAATGATCAGCAGTCGTGTAAAAGGTTGCATCATGATCTCTCCTGTCAGCGCGGGGCGCGGGGCGTCGGGTCCTGGGTGTCGAGGTTATCGAACAGCAGGGCGCGAGGATTTTCATTCAGCGTACGCGTAAGCGGCTGCAGGTCTCGCATCAGGCGGTCCAGCCGCTCGATGGCCGTGGTCAGCTCCTGATAGGCCGGTGACGACGGCGAGACACCCTGTAGCGTACTGCGCAGCTCTTCCAGCGTGCTGTTCAGGTTGCCGCCAATCGCGCGAGTTTCAGGGTCGCTGAGCAGTTCGTTGACCGAACGGCTGATGTCACGCACTTCGTTGAGCACCTGCTCGGAGGCTTGCAGGTTGCGGTCCATGCCCGCCAGAAGCGGTTCGACCTCCAGTGCGTTGAGCTTATCCAGCAGGTCGGTAATCTGTGCCTGAATCTGGGCGAAGCCACCTGCCACGGTGGGGAATACCGTCCGCTCTGAGAAAGTTTCCGCTACGTACTCATCGGCCAGGTCGCGCTGGAAGTTCAGATCGACGAACAACGCTCCGGTGAGCAGGCTGCCGTTCTTCAGCGACGCACGTAGGCCCAGACTAAACATCCTGGTGAAGCGATTGTCCCAATCTCCCAGATCGATATCTGAATTCTCGATGCCCAGCCGCTGGGGCTCGATGCGAATCAGTACGGGGATCGCAAACCGTGCTCTGGAATCAGGCTGAGGCGCGGTAAAATTCCAGGGCACCGCCGCCACAGTACCGATGCGTACGCCGCGGAACTCCACCGGTGCCCCGCGAGAAAGCCCCCGCACCGTGTCGTCGACCAGCAGCACGTACTCCAGGTAGCGATTGAAGGTGCCTTCCCGGGCATCGTCTTCGTCAGCGTAGAGGTTGAAGCGGGCATTATGCTCCACAGGGCGCCCCATGGGCAGGTCTTCGGGCACGCCAAAGGTCACGCCGCCGCCCAGTAACGCTTCCAGCGATTCGACATTGACCCGAAAGCCATTGGCATCCAGGCGAAAATCAACGCCGCTGGCCGTCCAGAACCGGGTGCTGTCGGTCACCAATTGGGAATAAGGTTCTTCGATGAAAACCTGGTGATACATGGTGCGCGAATCCGCCTCGAAGCGGGTGTCTTCGACGCGACCAACCGTGTAGCCCTGATAGGAAACCGGGTCGCCGACGCGCAGGGAATTGCCCAGTTGGCTGACCAGACTGATTTGAAGTCCGGCCTGTCCTGCCGTGGCCACGGGTGGCACGTCGCTGACGGCGAACTCTCTTCTCGGTTCGTCCGACTGGCCGGGTTCCAACTGAAGATAGGCACCCGACAAAACGGTTCCCAACCCGCTGATGCCCTCGCGGCCGATGCGCGGCTTGACGACCCAGAAGCGGCTGTCTTCTCTGAGCATGGCTTCTGCTTCAGGCTGGATTCGGGCGGTCATCACGGCTTGTGAGAGGTCATCCGACAGGCGCACGCTTTGTACGCGACCAATCTCGACGTTGCGGCTGCGTATCAATGTGCTGCCTGCCTCGATGCCTTCGGCGTTGCTCATGGTCAGCGTGATCAAGGTGCCACGGCTGGTGTAGTTGTCATACACCAGCCACAGGCCGATAACGACGGCCACGAGGGGCACGATCCAGATAGGCGACAGGCGTGTCTGCCGAGAGGCTTTGGCCCGGTGGAGTTCGTTGTCAGTATCGGGGGTGTTGGGGGTGACATCATTAGCCATCAATAGCGTCCTTGGTGGCCGTCGTGCGGCGGGCAGGGCGTGGAGTGTGCGAGTCCCAAATCAAGCGAGAGTCGAACGTCATGGCGGCCAGCATGGTCAGCACGACCACGGCGCCAAAAGCGAGTGCTGCGGGGCCGGGGGTGATCGACATCAGCGAACCGGCACGGATCAGGGCAACGAGAATCGCTACCACGAATACATCCACCATGGACCAGCGGCCAATGAACTCGGTGATGCGGTAAAGCCGCGTGCGGCTGTTGGCATTGAGCTCGTCGCTGCGATTGATCATCAGGCATAACCATACCAGCGCGACCAGTTTGCCGACAGGCACGATGACACTGGCAATGAAGATCACCGCAGCCACGGGCCATGAGCCCATTTGCAGGAGCTGCACGACACCGCCAATGATGGTCGAAGGTGCCGTATGGCCCAGGCTAGTGGTGGTCATGATGGGATAAACATTGGCAGGAATATACATGATCGCCGCAGCAAAGAGCAGCGCCCAGGTGCGCTGCAGGCTATGCGGGAGGCGAGTGTGCAGCTTCTCATGGCAGCGAATGCAGCGGCGGTGATCCTTGTCGAAACGGTTGACTAGCCCGCAGGTGGGGCAGCCGGTCACCTGTTGGCTGGCCGCCGTAGCGCCCGTCAAGGTGCCTTCCGGGGCCAGTGGCTCGCCCTCCAGTGAAAACCACATCCAATCTGCATCGATAGATTGTGTGGTCATCAGCAGCAGGATGGCGAACACACAGAAGGCCCAAAAGGAGATGCCCAGCTCGATCTGTGCCATGCCGGCCACTTTGATCAGACTGACCAGCGCGCCGATGATGAACACATCGGCCATCATCCAGGGCGTCAGGTGGGCCAGCGAGCGAGCGATATCTCGGCTCAATGGCAGTGGGCGGGCGCGCAGTAGCCCGAACTGCAGCCAGATGACCCCCGTCAGGTAGACCGCCGGCAGTACCACGATGGTCATGATCACCGCAATGGCTACGATGGGTTGGTGAAAATTGATCAGCGCCGTGGCCGTTTGGGTCAGCTCGATGCGGTTGCCGATACCGCCTACGCTGAAGCTGACGAAGGGAAACGAAACGGCCACGATAAGGGCCACCAGTGAGGCAATGGCCAGTGCCATGCTACGTTGCGCGGGGTAGCGGTGGCGCTTGACCAGCACATGGGAGCATCGTGGGCAGGAGGCCTTCTCACCTGAGCCCAAAGGGGGCAGGGCCGAGACCCAGTCGCACTCATGGCAGGCGCGCAGCCGCCTGCGCTGGACGCGTGCCTCGGGGGGCATGCAGTCCACGGCGGGCGTATGCATGGAAAGGGTGGGTCGTTTCATGAAAGAGACATCAGGCAATAGCAAACTCTCGATAGTTGGCGCATTTTAAATCAATATAGAGCCGAGACGTGAGTGTCAAATCAGGGTCACCACGCTTCTCTTGAACTCGGTGCTTGACCCCGCCTCCCGGTTCGACAAGGATGCAGCCGCGATAGTGCCTGATACGATGACATTAAGGAACCGAAATGTTGCTTGCCTTTGTAGCAGTGGTGGTAGGGCTCGTCCTGCTGATCTGGAGTGCTGAAAAATTTATCGATGGCGCTGCTGCTACCTCGCGGTGGTTGGGGTTGTCGCCGCTGCTGATCGGTATGCTGGTGATCGGATTCGGAACGTCGGCCCCTGAAATGATGGTCTCCGTACTGGCGGCCATGCAGGGTAATCCCGGGCTGGCGCTAGGCAATGCTTACGGATCCAATATTGCCAACATAGGGCTGGTGCTGGGTTTTGTGGCGCTTATAGCGCCGCTGGCGGTGCACTCCAGCGTCATTCGCAAGGAGATGCCGCTGCTGGTAGCGGTCATGCTGCTGACTGGCTACATGCTGATGGATGGCTGGATTTCCCGCGGTGAGGCAGTGTTGCTGCTGGCCGCGCTGGGGATATTCATTACGGTCAGTATCATTCGTTCTCGGCGTGATCAGGCGGATGCACTGACCGATGAAGTGACGGAGAGCCTGGACAGCAAGCCGCTTTCTCGTGGCAAGGCGCTGATGTGGACGCTGGTGGGGCTGGTGCTATTGGTAGCCAGCTCGCGTTTGTTGGTATGGGGCGCGGTAGAAATTGCCGTGGGCTTTGGTGTCAGTGACCTGATCATCGGTTTGACGGTGGTGGCCGTGGGCACGTCGCTTCCTGAACTGGCCTCTTCCATTAGTGCCTTGAAGCGCAAAGAGCACGATATGGTGCTGGGCAACGTGGTCGGTTCCAATCTGTTCAATAGTCTGGCCGTCGTCGGGTTGGCGGGTGTGATCGCGCCAATCGAGGCGGGTCGTGAGGTGCTGGTGCGTGACTGGAGCGTGATGACTTTCATGACGCTGCTGATGGTGCTGTTTGCATTCTCATGGCGCGGGCGTCCGCGGCGAATCAACCGTCTGGAGGGGGGCGTGCTGTTTTCCCTGTTTGTCGTCTACACCGGCTACATGGTCAGTCTGGTGGTGATGACATGACTTTTTTTAATTGAAAATGAGCAGTTTGCCTGAATGGCATGCGTCAATGCGACACAGCTTTTTGGGCAAACTTGCGCTGTATAACAGGTGTCGAAGCGTTAAAATGCAACACAGCTAAAGAATAAGCTTAGTGCTTATAACTAAAATGCAGTGCCATTAAGGCTCAACTAAGCTTGTGTAACCCATTGATGGGATATTGATCCAGGTCTTAGGAGCGTGTGATGGAACTCGACCCCCTTGTACTATCGCGAATACAGTTCGCTTTCGTTGTATCGTTTCATGCGATCTTTCCGGTCTTTACCATCGGGCTGGCGTCTTACATAGCGCTGCTTCATGGGCTGTTTTTCAAGACCAACAACCCCGCCTGGGACCGCCTGGCACTGTTCTGGACCAAGGTGTTTGCCGTGGTTTTCGGCATGGGCGTAGTCTCCGGGATCGTCATGTCCTTCCAGTTTGGCACCAACTGGAGCAACTTCTCCCAGGCAGCGTCCAACTTCCTCGGACCGGTGCTCAGCTACGAGGTCGTTACCGCTTTCTTCCTTGAAGCGGCATTCCTCGGTGTCCTGCTCTTTGGCCGAGGCAAGGTGCCACAAGGGGTGCACTTGTTTGCTGCCATCATGGTGGCGACCGGTACTTTCATTTCGTCGTTCTGGATTCTTTCTGCCAACAGCTGGATGCATACGCCGGCAGGGGTAGAGCTCATCGACTATCGGTTCCACGTGGTTTCCTGGACCGAAGCGATATTCAATCCCTCCTTTCCTTACCGCTTTGCGCATATGGCTATGGCATCCTTTCTGACCGGTGGCTTCGTGGTGGCCGGTGTGAGTGCCTGGTTCCTGCTGCGTGGTCGCGACCCGGAAGCCAACCGTCGAGCGCTTTCCATGTGCCTTTGGTTGCTGCTGTTTTTGGCGCCAGCCCAGGCGGTCGTGGGGGACTTCCATGGTTTGAATACTCTGGAGCACCAGCCGGCCAAAGTGGCGGCCATGGAAGGGCATTGGGAGACCTCTGGCAACGTTCCGCTGCTGCTGTTCGCCATCCCGGATCAGGAAGCACAAACCAATCGCTTTGAAATCGGCATTCCCAATCTTGCCAGCCTCATCCTGACCCACTCTACGGATGGGGTTATTCAGGGGCTGAACGAATTTGCTCCTGAAGAGCAGCCACCGGTCTGGATCGTCTTCTGGGCGTTCCGCGTGATGGTGGGGATTGGACTATTGATGATTGCCACCGCCTTGGCAGGACTGTTCCTGCGTCGTAAAGGCAAGTTCCATCAGCATACCGGGTTCCTCAAGACGCTGGTGTACATGATCCCCATGCCGTTCGTCGCCGTGTTGGCTGGCTGGGTAGTCACCGAATCTGGACGAGCCCCATGGCTGGTATACGGCATGATGACCCACGCAGAAGGCGTTACGCCTTCGCTGACCGGCCCCATGGCGCTGTTTACGCTGGTGGGCTACGTGCTGGTGTATGCGGTGGTGTTCTATGCCGGTATCTACTACCTGACCCGCGTGGTGCGTAACGGCATGCTGCCCAAGGAAGAGCGTGAAACGGCAGGTGACAACTTCAGACGCCCCATGCGCCCGCTATCGGCCACGGAAACTCCCTTTGATGACGATGTCGACCCGGTGAGGAACTGAGACATGGAAATGTTTGATCTGACGATAATCTGGGCAGGCATCATCGGGTTCGGGTTGATGATGTACGTGTTGATGGACGGTTTCGATCTGGGGCTTGGGATTCTGTATCCCTTCGCCCCGGACGAAGACGCCCGGGATGTGATGATGAACTCCGTGGCGCCGGTCTGGGACGGCAACGAGACGTGGCTGGTGCTGGCGGGTGCCGGTTTGCTCGGGGCTTTCCCGCTGGTCTATTCGGTCTTCCTGCCCGCACTCTATATTGGCGTGTTCTTGATGCTGGCGGGGCTTATTTTCCGGGGGGTGGCCTTCGAGTTCCGCTTCAAATCCCGGCGCAATCGTCGCTGGTGGAACCGCGCCTTCTGCTGGGGCTCCGGCGTGGCCGCTTTCGCTCAAGGGGCGGTGGTCGGTGCTTACATTCAGGGGTTTCATGTCGAAAACTTTGCCTTTGCAGGTGGCGCTTTCGATTGGCTTACGCCTTTCTCGGTACTGACCGGCTTCGGCCTGATGGCAGGTTATGCGTTGCTGGGAGCCACCTGGCTGATCTTGAAATCCGAGGGGCATATTCAGGAGTGGGCTTACAAGGTGACGCCGCTGCTGTTGGCGCTGGTGCTGGGCGTCTTCGGTATCATTAGCATCTGGACACCGTTCGTGAATCCGGTGGTTTGGGAGCGCTGGTTCGGTCATTTGCAGCTGATCTGGATATTCCCGGCACTGGCGCTGCTGTCGGCCTTCATGGTGTATCGCTCCGTGAAGCGTCGTAACGAGGGCATTCCCTTCGTGGCCACCATCGGCATCTACGTGTTCACTTACCTGGGGCTGATCGTCAGCAAGTGGCCCATCATCGTGCCACCGAACTACACGCTGTGGGATGCCGCCTCCGCCCCTGAGTCTCAGCTGTTCCTGCTGATCGGTGTGCTGTTCGTCATTCCGATCATCCTGACCTACACCGCCTGGACCTACTGGGTCTTCCGCGGCAAGGTGCGCGTTGGCGAAGGGTATCACTGATTCATGGCCTCTCCTGCGGCCCAGTCGAATTCGTTGACGCCGCGCCGTTGGCTGAGCACGCTGGCTCGTCGTGAGCGTGCTCGGCTAGCGCTGGCAGCGTGCTTCGGCGTGCTGTCTGGTGCTCAGACGATCCTGCTGGTGGTCGGGTTGGCGTGGTCGATTGAGCAACTGGTCGTGCATGGCCGCTCACCTGTCACGCTGGTACCCGTGCTGCTCGGCCTGGTGGTGGCCGTGGCGTTGCGCTCACTGTTTCTTGCCCTGCAAGAGTCGTTGAGTGCAACTGCCAGCTTGCGCATCCGTCAGTACGCTCGGGAGCAGGTCTTGAACAAGGTTGCCGCGCTAGGCCCGGTCTGGATGACGCGGCAGCAGAGCGGAGCCTTGGCGACCCAGTCGGTTGAGCACATCGAAGCCCTCGATGGCTATTTTGCGCGCTTTCTACCCCAAATGCGCATCGTGCTATTGCTGCCACTGCTGATTGCCGCGGTGGTGGGGTGGCTCGATTATCTGGTGGCCATCTTCTTGTTGCTCTCTGCGCCATTGATTCCGCTGTTCATGGCGCTGGTCGGCATGGGGGCAGAGCGTCTCAACAAGGAGCAGTTTGCTTCCGTTGCCAGGCTCTCGGCGCATTTCGTCGACCGCGTACGCGGTATGACGACGTTGCAGCTATTTGGTCATACGCGTGCTGCCCAGCAGGACGTCTGGTATGCCACCGACCAGTATCGCCGTCTGAGCATGCGCACGCTTAGGCTGGCATTTCTCTCGTCTGCGGTATTGGAGTTTTTTGCCTCGGTGGCCATCGCCGTCGTCGCCATGTACGTGGGGTTTGGTCTGTTGGGCTATATCGATTACGGTCCTTCCCCCTCGCTGACCCTGTTCAGTGGTCTGGCGGTGTTGCTACTGGCTCCGGAGTTCTTCCAGCCCTTGCGCACCCTCTCGCAGCATTATCACGACCGTGCTGCCGCGCTGGGGGCGGCAGAGAGTATCGTGACCATCCTCAATGAGCCCGACGTGGTGCCGACCCGGTTTGACACCCCCGTCGAACCAGATGCATTGATTGAGTTGGTGGATGCCGAGGTGGGCTATGGTCAGCACTCTGCTGTCTTGACGGGCGTCTCGGCCACGATACGTCAGGCGGATGTAGTGGTCATTACCGGAGAGTCAGGTAGTGGCAAGTCTTCCTTGCTAGCGCTGATGGCCGGTTTCATGGCGCCTCTGCGTGGCGCTTGCCGAGTCCGCCAGGGCGAGCAAGTGGCGTGGCTGGATCAATCACCCTGCATCATTCATGGCTCGTTGGCCGATAATCTGCGCCTGGCGGCGCCTGATGCGACACCGGCTGCGATGCAGGAGGCCCTGGAAAACGCAGGTCTGGGTGAATTGTTGGCTGCCTTGCCCCATGGCCTGGAGACGGTGGTTGGGGAGCGCGGGGTCGGCTTGTCGGGAGGTCAGGCGCAGCGTTTGACCCTGGCTCGGGTATTTCTCAGCCAGGCACCGCTGGTGTTGTTGGATGAGCCCACGGCGAGCCTTGATTCGGCGACGGAAAAGAGCGTGATCGACGCACTGCTGGCCTGGTCGGCAGAAGGGCGAACGTTAGTCATGGCAACACATCACTCTGCGGTGATGGCCGTTGCCACTCGCCACTGGGTATGTCGAGACGGCCAGCTTCACGAGGTGGCGCCATGAAGTTTCTGCACAATGACCTGAGCCCATGGCTGGCGCTCATGTTAAGGCGCAGGCAGCGCTTCCTCATGGGGGCGCTGCTGGTATGGGTAACGTTGCTGGCGGGCCTTGCGCTGCTGGGTTTGTCCGGCTGGTTCATTGCGGCGTGTGCCCTGGCGGGCATTGCGTTGGCTGCCGGGTTGCCGTCATCACTGGATATTTATGTGCCCGGCGGCGGTATTCGTTTTTTTGCCTTGCTGCGCACCGTCGCTCGATATACCGAGCGGCTCTACAACCACAACACCGTGCTGACGCTGCTGGCGGATTTACGCTATCGCGTCTTTGGTGACTTGACGCGCCTGGATGACGCATCGTTGCGGCGTCGGCGAGTCGGTGAGTGGTTGAGTCGCCTGACGTCGGATATCGATGCCCTGGATAGCCTGTATCTACGCCTGCTGGTGCCGCCAGTAGTGGCCTTGTTGAGTGTCTGGATCGTCGCAGGTTTCATCGCTATCTGGTTGCCGCTGGTGGGAGCCGTCGTGGCCTGTGTATTGACGCTGCTGTGGCTGGTCATCACCCTGGGCTTTGCCAGGCTGGGTTTCACCAACAGCCATCGTCAAGTGGATGATCAGGAGGAGCTTCGGCGGCTGGTGTTGGATCAGGTACAGGCGTCCGCTGAGCTGATGAGCTACCGAACCAGTGACTGCTATCGCAGGAAAATACGATCTCACGAACAGCAAGCGCTGGATAACCAGCGTCAGTTGGCCGTGAAGGCCGCGCTGGGAAATGCGCTACTGATGGCGGTAACGGGACTGTTGATCATTGGTGTGCTTTGGCTGGGGAGTCTGGCACTGGCCGAGCAGCGCGTGGTGGGCCCCATCATGGTCATGGCCGTCATAGCCGTGTTTGGTATCAATGAAGTGTTGGCCAGCCTGCCTGCCGCTTTTGTGCGGTTTGGCGCCAGCCACGGGGCGGCTCAGCGGCTGAATGCCCTGCAGGCGACACAAGGGCAAACGCGTGTGGGCTCGTTTCCGGATGACGAGGGTGGCCATGCCCTGCAACTGCGTGAGGTCATGTTCCGTTATCCTGATGCGGCGAGCTGGGCGATATGTCAGGTTTCTCTGACGCTGCCTGCCGGTCAACGTGGTGCCATCATGGGTATTTCGGGTTCGGGCAAATCGACGCTGGCCAATTTGATCATGGGCCGTATCTCTCCCACTGAAGGGGATGTGTGGGTGGCCGAGCATGCACCCTCTGCCGTTACCCTCGAAAGTAGTGCAGCACATATGGGGTACCTCCCCCAGCAAATAGACCTGTTCGATGGCTCGCTGGCCGATAACCTGCGGATCGCCAAGCCTGACGCGACAGACGAAGAGCTTTGGCAGGTGCTTGCCCAGGTCGCTCTCTCGGACTGGGCGAAACGCCAGCCTCGTCAGTTGGCGACTCAGGTGGGAGAAAGAGGGCAGCAGCTTTCAGGCGGGCAGGCGCGCAGAGTGGCGTTGGCGAGGCTGTTCTTACGCTCGCCCTCGGTGGTATTGCTGGATGAGCCCTTCGCGGGAGTGGATGCGGCAACCGCCCGGCACGTGGCGGCCTCGCTGGACGCATGGTTGGTAGGCCGTACGGCGATTTTCTTTGTTCATCAAGTGGATGATGCGGCTCTGGTGCCGGGTTTGGCTCATCAATGGCGGCTTGATGGCGGTAAGTTAATTCACGATACTTCATTTTGATATTCACCGAATCGGCAAGTAGGCGGCGACCATGAACGACTTTTTACGACACCTTCCCAAGGCTGAGCTTCACTTGCATATCGAAGGTTCTCTCGAGCCGGAACTGATGTTCCAACTGGCGGAACGTAACGGCATCGAACTCCCCTATGCCACGGTCGAAGAGGCCAAGGCAGCATATGATTTCAAAGACCTGCAAGGGTTTCTGAATCTTTATTACCAGGGCATGAACGTCTTGCGCAGCGAACGGGACTTCTATGACCTGGCCATGGATTATTTCAAGCGTGCCCGTTCGGAAGGCGTGCTGCATATCGATATGCACTTCGACCCCCAGGCGCATCTGCAGCGTGGTGTACCTTTGGAGGTGGTCATGGCGGGACTGCTCAGGGCCAAACAGGAGGCCGAGAGCCAGCTGGACCTTTCAGTGGGTATGATCATGGCCTTCCTGAGGGATCGTCCAGTCGACGAGGCGCTACACGTTCTCGAGCAGGCGGCACCCTACTGGAAAATACTGGATGCCATTGGCCTGGACAGCGCCGAGCGTGGCAACCCGCCCGAGAAGTTTCAGGCCCTGTTTGCGCGCGCCAAGGAGCTTGGGCTGGTGCGTGTGGCCCATGCGGGCGAGGAGGGGCCTGCCGCTTACATTACGCAAGCCCTGGACCTGTTGGACGTTCAGCGCATCGACCACGGCGTGCGCTGTCTCGAAAGCGAAGACGTCGTGCAGCGCCTCAAGGCGTCTCAAACGGTACTGACCGTGTGCCCGCTCTCCAATGTCAGCTTGAAAGTGGTCGATCAATTGGATCAGCATCCGCTACCGGCGTTGTTGGAAGCGGGTCTGAAGGTCACTATAAGCTCTGATGATCCTGCCTATTTTGGTGGTGGGCTGCTCGAAAATCATATCGCCTGTGCCGATGCCTTTGGCTGGGGAGAAGATACCTTCAAATGGCTGAATCGCAATGCCATGGAAGAAGCCTTCGTCAGCGACGCGCGGCGCGCCGAACTGCTGAAGCGCCTGGAGGCAGCTTGATACAGCCTGCCGCCGCCCCTATGGGCGGCGGCATAGTGCATCAGGGTAGAGCGGGCACCTCGAAATCGGGCATTTCACCTGTCAGGGAGTGCAGAAATGCCGTGATGTTATCAATGGTGGGTTCGTCAAACTCACGTCCCAGCATTTCCTGGCCCATAATGGCCACGGCTTCTTCGAGCGTTTCGGTGGCACCATTGTTCATGTACGGGTAAGTGACGCCGACATTACGCAAGGTGGGGGTGCGGAAGCGGTACTTGTCTCTTTCTTCGCCGGTCACCACGTAGCGACCCAAATCTGTCGACCCCGGCACCTGAATGGCGTGGAACTGGCTATCGGTAAAGTTGGCGCCGCGATGGCAGGCAATGCAGCCATTATCAACAAAAGCTACCATGCCCTCTTTTGCCTGATCGCTGATGGCGTCCATATCACCCCGCAAATAACGATCGAAAGGTGCGTTGGGCGTGTTGAGCGTTCTCTGGAAGGCGGCCAGTGCCTTGGCCAGGTTCTCGGCATTGATAGGGTCATCCTGGTCGGGGTACGCTTCCGTGAAGCGCTCCTGGTAGAGCTCGAACTCTGTCAACCTGTCCAGGGCGTGTTCCAACTGCATGGCCATCTCGACATCGGCTTCGATGGGGCCCAGTGCTTGACCCTCCAAATCCGGCTCCCGTCCATCCCAGAATTGCGATCCCAGGAAACCACTGTTGAGCACGGTGGGTGTGTTGCGTTCGCCAACCTGACCGTTATGGCCCACGGCTCTAGGAATGCGATCTGACCAGCCGAGCGCCGGGTTATGGCAAGTGGCACAGCTGATGACACCGCTGGCGGAGATCCTGGGCTCGAAAAACAGCATGTTGCCCAGCATCACCTTTTCATCGGTCTGTGAATTGTGGGCAGGTAAAGGTGGTAAGTGGGGCAGCGGTTCGAACCTGTCGCGGTAGCTACCGAGTTCGTCGTCTGCCCACAGTGAAGTCGTGCCTAATAGCGCGACACTCGCAAGTCCGATGGCAATACGTGATGTTGTCATGGTTTCCCCCTCCTGTTTGACCGGTCTGGTGTGCACCGTTCTTTTCAGCGGTGCTTCAACAAGTCTAAAAAAGCGGGGAAGGGCAGGGCTTGCCTCAGGTCAACTTTCCGGCCATTGGTGACCCGCAGGTGCTTGAACGGTGAATGAGAAAAAAGCTTGACGATCAAAAAGAATTGGGTAGAATACGCCCCACATCGAACGGCAACGCCGACAGATGGCTCTTTAACAATTTGATCAGGTAATTCATGTGGGCGCTTGCCGATGAGGGTGAATCATCACCCAATATCAAGGCAAGCGAACACCAAGATACTCTTCGGAGTATCACAGTGAATTCGTTTGAACCTTGAGCCAAGTTTGATCCGCTTTTGTTGCCTTCGGGCA
>NZ_LFGT01000018.1:0-13558 GCF_002078115.1 Halomonas sp. BC2
AAGGCGACGTGGTGGCCACCAGCGAGGGTGCTGACCCTGACGGTGACGACGCTGCCCTGCGCTACAGCCTGACCGACGGCACCAACGCCGCTGGCTTCTACGCCATCGACGAACTGACCGGCGACGTCACGCTGACCCAGGCCGGTGCCGACCACGTGAACGCCGGCAACGACCTGCCCACGGTCGACGTGACCGTGACGGATGCCCAGGGCCTCACCGCCCGTGACACCACCGACGTGGGGGTTAGTGTGATGATGCCGCCTGAGCTGGATTATCCTGAGCATGATACTGACTTGTCGTATCCAATTGAGAACGTTCTTGCTCAAAATGGAAATGGGCACAATGCCTTTAAGGGAAATGGTAATACCAACCAGTACAACGCTCAGCCAGTGGCTACAACGGAGGGCTACGGTGTATTGCCGTCCGGTAATAGTCAAGGAAATGGCAATAATGGTAATGGAAACTCGAATAGCAGTGGCAACAACAACCAAGAGCTGCTGTTCCAGTTGAAGGAGCCTACTACTTCCTTTACCTTTACGGCAAATGGCACTGGAGCTGCGGGGCAGTGGATTGCCTTTGATGAAAACTACCAACAAGTCGGATCTGGTGATTTTACTAATGGTGCGCATACCATTGAAAACATTGGTGAGTTTCAGCATGTTGTCATTACTGGCACAGCATCACAAAACAGCGGCTTCTTTATACAAGTAAATAAGGTGGGAGATATTACTCTAGCCCCGGTCGCCGGAGGAAAAGTGGAGGGGAGTGACGGCGATGATACCTTGATGGGAGGTGCGGGCAATGACACGTTGTTTGGTGGTGCGGGCAGTGACCTACTGATTGGTGGCGATGGTGACGATATCCTGTTTGGTGGGGCAGGTAATGATACCCTGATTGGGGGAGAAGGTAATGATACCTTCCTATGGAAGGGGGGAGATCAAGGTCAGGCAGGCACACCAGCGTTGGATGTTGTTCAAGACTTTGGCACGGGTAACAACACGCTGGATCTGAGCGATCTGCTAGAAGATGAGCCCAAGGACACCATCGACCGCTTTATCATCGCTAAAGAAGAAGGTGACGATACCTTGCTGTATATCAGCTCCAAGGGTGAGTTGAATGGCAACATAGGTAACGCCGATCAGGTCATCCATCTAGAGGGTCAACGCTTTGCTGACCTTGGCGGTGATGGCGCAAGTAACTCGCTTGACGTCATCCAGCACATGATCAATAACGGCAAGCTAGACATCGATTAACCACCACCCAACCCAAAGGCCGCCTACGGGCGGCCTTGTTGTATCTACAGTAAGATGACGTTTAGCAACCAATAGGCGCGTTTACTTACAGGGGAAGCCGCTATGCTCTATATCAAACGTAACGCCAAGGGAGAGATCGTGACGCTTAGCAAGGAGCCTACGCCCGAGTGTAACGAAACCATCGCGGCCAATTCGCCGGAAGTGTTTACCTTTTTGGCCCAGCAAACGGGGCAGTCGGCGCAGATGATCGCCTCTGACCTGGCCTTTGTGAGGGTAGTTGAGGATCTGCTGGAAGTTCTACTGGCAAAGGGCGTGTTGAGTTTTACGGATTTGCCGCCAGCGGCACAAGCGAAAGTCTTGGCGCGCAAGGCATTGCGCGCCAAGAACGATGTGAATCTGCTGGGGGATGAAGATACGCTGATCTAGGCGTAGCGCGCTCAAGACGCGCCTGTTGCTGCCGTGCTGGCTTTTGAGCCGCTAATGCGTGCGAACGGCTGGGCCTGTCACGCCATCTACACCGGTGCGGAACAGGCTTTCCAGTTCCTCCGGGGTGGCCACGCCCTCGGCAATCACCTGAATGCCCAGTGAGTGGCACAGGGTGGCCATGCCGCGCACGATGGTTTGCTGCTCGTGGGAGGTATCGATACCCCGCACCAGGCTGCTGTCCAGTTTCAGGTAGCTCAACCCTACGTCGTGCAGGTCGGCTAGTTTGGTGAATTCAGCACCCACGTGCTCGATGCCGAATTGGCAGCCCAGCGGGCGCAGAGCGCTGCATAGCCCGCGCAGGCTGCCAATGGCGTGTGGCGTTAGCGTAGCGGGTACCTCGAAGCAGAGCTTGCGTGCCTGGGAAGGCTGCTTCTCCAATAGCTGTCTCAGCTCATTGACGAACTCGGCGTTGGTAATCGAGGCAATCGACAGGTTGATCCCGAGCGACTGCTCGCCGTGGGCCTTGAGCTTGTCAAGAGCCTTGCGCACTACTGCGATATCCAGCGCGGGCTCCATCGAAAAACGCGTGACCCAGGGAATGAAGAGCCCCGCACTTTGCCACTGGTTAGCCAGCTGTAGGCGGGCAGGGCATTCGTAGTGCAACACCTGCTGCTCGGCATCCATGACCGGGAAGTAGGCCAATTGCGGCCCCTGGGCAATGGCGTCGGTCAGGGCCATGCGCCACTGCGTGTGGTTGCCGAACAGGGAGCCCTGTTCACGCTGCCGCACCACTGTGTGGGTGGCGCTGCTGGCACTTTCCGCCTCTGCCAGGGCGTCGTCCAGCGTCGCCAGCAGCGGGCCACGTTCATCATGCGGATGGTAGGCTACCACGGCGGTGGCCAGGCCCGGTGTGGCGCTATTGTGGGGCGACGTTACCTGTGCCAGCGCTTCTTCCAGGCGAGGCAGTAGTGCGTGAGGCTCCTCCTCCATGGGTAGTATCAGCAGAAAGTCACTGCCGTTGAGTCGGCCCACCAGAGGCTCTTCCGACGTGCTATCCAGCGCGGCCAACTGCTGGGTGAGCTGCTTGAGCAGGGCATCGGTGGCATGGTGGCCAAGCTGCTCGTTCAACTGCTCCAGAGCGCGCACACGCACCATGACCAGCAGCCCCGTGGCACGGGCGTCTTCACTCTCCAGCAGAGCACCCAGCTTGCCCAGCATCACATCGCGGTTCAAGGCGCCGGTCACACGGTCGTGCTGCAGATGACGGCGTAGCTCGTCCAGCTTTTGCCCTTCGTGGCTGAGCATCTGGCGCACGTTGGCCGACAGCACGTTCATTGCTTGGGCCACTTCACGCAGCTCCAGCGTGCGGGGTTCCTTGATGGTGGTGAAGCGGCGCGCGCTGATGTCCTTGGCCTGGGCGACTACTCGTACCAGCGGGTGCTTGATGCCCCTTACCATCACCGTGGCCAGGGTCAGGCTGATCGCCCCCGCCAGCAGGAACCAACCCGCCAGCTCCAGCATGCTGCGCCATAGCGAGGCATAGGCAAAACTGTGCTGGCTCTCCAACTCCAGCGTGCCAAACTGCCGCCAGCCATCCTGAACGGTGGCCGTGCCCGTGGGCACATCGAACTGCACCAGGCTACGAAACCAGCCGGGGACGTCGCCGCTGTACTCACCGGCGCGGCGTTCCACCAGCACGTCGCCTTCGGCATCGCGCAGCACGATAGAACGGTAGTAACCGGTATCGAACTGCGCTGCAATCAGCAATTCGAGGATCACCAGTTCCTTGTCCAGCTGGCTCATGGAAAGCGCCAGTGCCGTGGCGTTGTCCTCGTTCTTGATGCGCACTTCCTGCTCGATGTAGGCGCGGCTGCTGTTGATGCTGATGGCCAGGCTGCCGACGAACGACAGCAGCAACAGCACGATAATGGCCAGCCAAAGCTGTTTGATCAGCGACATGGTGCCTGTTCCTCTTAGATGAATCCTTGTGATTGCATGCGCTCGATGACGCTGCGCCAGCGAGACAACCGCGCCAGCGGGTCGGCGCGAGACTCGGAGCCGCCGCCTGCCCACAAACCACTGCTATTGAAACTGAAGACCGGGTCCAGGTCGTTACGCTGGGAAGCGGGCGTGATGGAAGGCATCAGGTTATCCAGCACCAGCGGTTCGGCATTGGGCGTCGAGTAGTAGCCCAGCACCATGTGCGCCTGGGTAATCTGACTACGCCCGATCCGCGCGCGTACGTAAATCATGCGAAGCCGGTCACCCGGAACGCCCAACTGCTTTAACGTGATGTATTTGGCAATCGAATAATCTTCACAGTCGCCCTGGCCTTTACCCATGGCTTCCAGGGGCGTGGCCCAGAAGTCTTCCTGGCCCCAGTTGTTGATATCATCTACCCAGCGAATGCGCCGGTTGAAGAAGTCATTCACGTCACGCAGCTGCGTTTGAATATCCTGGCCCTGCAGGCGGTCGAGCAAACTGAACCACTCTTCCAGTACGTTCACGCCGCTTTGGCCGTAAAGCCGTTGCATGGATTGACGCAGCTGCTGAGGGTTGAAGGCGGCCGCAGGAGAGGGCTGAAACCCCAGCCCAACACCCAGCAACAAGGCGCCTGTGACGGTCAAGAACCGCCGACGTGTCAGGCCATGGGGAGAAGGGGAGGAGTGCAGGGACATGGACGCCATGAGTGTTGAGCAAATAGAGCTTAAGATTACTCGCTGGCATGCAAAAGTGCTATCCCTGCTGGTCACAAAGCATCAACGTTTTGTTACTGGGCTGCCTGATAGGTGGCTTCCAACATGGGTTCCAGTTCGGGCCAAACGTTGTCCAGAATGATAGGCTGAGCTTCTGCCGTGGGATGAATGCCATCGCTTTGCATCAACTGTGTATTGAGCGCCACATCTTCCAGCAGGAAAGGCACCAGTGAAAGCGCGTACTCATCCGCCAGTGAGTGGAACACGCCGGTAAAGGCATCACGGTATGCCTGCCCGTAGTTAGGCGGAATATCGATGCCCAGCAGCAGCACCTCGGCGTCGGCCTGCTGGCTCTGTTCGATCATGCTGGCCAGGTTGGCGCGCATCTGGGCGGGGGGCAGGCCACGCAGACCATCGTTGCCGCCCAGCTCCAGCAGAACGATATCCGGCTGACGCTGTCGGAGAATATCGGCGAATCGTTGCGCACCGCCAGAGGTGGTTTCACCGCTGATGCTGGCATTGACCACTTGGGCCTGGCCGTCCAGGCGCTCGGCGAGCAGCGCCACCCAGCCTTGCTCTTCTTCGATACCATAGGCAGCGCTCAAGCTATCGCCCATCACCAGCAGCGTGGGCAATGAGTGGGCACTGTCGTCATCATGGCCGTCATCGGCGTGCGCTGGAAGTACGCTCAAGCAGGCCACCAGCGTAATGGCCACCAGCATCACGAAGTTTGAGAAGGCCGATTTTGAAAAAGCTGTGTTGAAGAAGCCAGTTTTCAAGAGTGTCGTGTGCATCGCCTGCTGTATAGGTACCATTCGTTGTCGAACCGTTATTAAAGGGAATTCACGCTTCATGTCCTACTCCTCTGACCCTACTTCCAAAGTGCCCAGCGATGCTGCCAACGCGCATCCGCCCATCACCGACACGCTAACGTCAGATAAGGTTCCCCCGGCCATGGCGCCCAACGTGGTGCTACATGCCCATCAGTTGGCAAAACGCGTCGCCAGTGGCGAGCGCTCGCTGACCATTCTGGACAACCTCGACCTCAGCGTGGCCGCCGGGGAAAGCGTTGCCATTCTGGGCAAGAGTGGGGCAGGCAAGTCAACCCTGCTGGGGCTACTGGCGGGGCTAGACACGCCCAGCGACGGTGAGCTGACGCTATTTGGTCACCCGTTGAGCCAGCTGGATGAGGATGGCCGTGCCGCGCTCAGGGCCGGACGAGTAGGCTTCGTGTTTCAAAATTTCCAACTGCTGCCCACGCTCAGCGCCTTCGAAAACGTGCTGCTGCCACTGGAGCTGTCGCCACGGGCAGGGGAAACCGCTGCCGCCCAGCAATGGCTGGAACGTGTGGGGCTAGGGGAGCGCACCTCGCATCTGCCCAAGCAGCTGTCGGGGGGCGAGCAGCAGCGCGTGGCGATTGCCCGTGCCTTCGTCACCGACCCGGAACTGGTGTTCGCCGACGAACCCACCGGCAACCTCGACCCGGATACCGGCGCACAAATCATCGACCTACTGTTCACGCTGAACCAGCAGGCAGGCACCACGCTGATCCTGGTGACCCACGACCACGCATTGGCGCGTCGTTGCGACCGCTGCCTGCGGCTCAACAATGGGCAGTTGACGCCTTTCGTTCCCGCCCCGGCCACCAGCGAGGAAGGCAATGAGTGAGATCAACTGGCGGCTGGCCGCCCGCAGTTTAAAACGTGACTTGCGCGCGTCAGATGTCCGGGCGCTGTTCGTGGCGCTGATGTTGGCGGTGGCGGCATCTACCATGATCGCCTTTTTCCTGGACCGTCTGGAGCGCGGCCTGGAGCGTCAGGCCAGCCAGATACTGGGCGGCGACCTGGTACTGGAACAGCGCGAGCCCTTCGGTGAGAGCCTGCGTGCCGAACTCGAAGCGGCGGGCTTTACCCTGAGCGATCAGGTAAACCTGGTGTCGATGATTAGTCGCGGTGAGCGCTTTCAACCGGCTAGCCTCAAGGCCGTCGATGATATCTACCCGCATTATGGCGTCAACCTGGTCGATCTGGGCAATGGCGTCGAGCGGTTGGCCTCCGGGCCTGCCGCCGGTGAAGCCTGGGCCGACCCGCGCCTGGCGGAGCTGATCGAGATCGAAATCGGTGATCAGGTACAGGTAGGCCAAACCGAGCTGACCATCACCGGCATCATCGAGCGTGAAGCCGACCAGTCCGCAGGGTTTGGCAACTTCAACCCCCGGCTGATGCTCAATACCGCCGACCTTGATGCCACCGGGCTGGTGCAGCCTGGCTCCCGGGTCGAGTTCGAGCTGCTGGCCGCCGGGCCGCCTGCTGCTCTGGAGCAAGTGCAAGGCTTGCTGGCGGAATTACGCCGGGAGGGCGTGGACGTGCGTGATGTCCGCGTCGACCGGCCGCAGCTGGGCAATGCACTGCAGCGCGCGGAGAGCTACCTGGGGCTGGCAGGGCTGGCGGCCGTGCTGTTGGCCGGGGTCGCAGTGGCCATGTCGACTCGTCGCTATGTCGAACGCCACCTGGACACCGCCGCGCTGCTGCGCTGCTTCGGCGCTAGCCAGCAACAGCTGGTCGTGCTGTTTAGCCTGCAGTTGGTGGGGCTGGCGTTGATAGCCTCGCTGCTGGGGGCCATTCTCGGGCTGTTAGGCCAGGCGCTGCTGCTGTGGTTGTTGAGCAGCTTCCTGCCCATGACGCTGCCTGCCCCAGGCATCATGCCGCTATGGCTGGGTATCTTCACCGCGCTGGCGGTGCTGGTGGGCTTTGCCGGCCCCACCTTGCTGCGCATCAAGCAGGTGAGCGCGCTGAAAGTGCTGCGCCGTGAGCTGGACCCGCTGCCACCTGCCGCCTGGCTGGTGGTGGGCGTGGCCAGCCTGGTGTTTGGTGGCCTGCTATGGCTCTACTCGGGCAGCTTCTCGCTGGCTCTGGCGCTGCTGCTGGGCGGTTCGCTGTTGCTGGCACTGTTGTGGGGCGTCAGTGCCTTGCTGTTGAACGGCTTGCTCAAGGCAGTGCAGCGCCTCTCCGGTGCCAGTGAATGGGGCCAGGCCCTGCGCCTGGGGGGGCGGCAGTTGGCCCGCCGCAAACAGGCCGGGTTGGGGCAACTGCTGGCCTTTTCGGTGACGTTTTTCGCCATGGCCATGATCGTGCTGGTACGTGGTGATCTGCTGACCACCTGGCAAGACCAGCTGCCGGACACCACGCCCAACTACTTTGCCATCAATATCCAGCCCAGCGAACGCGAGGCCTTCGAGCAGGCCGTGGCCCCGCGCGTCGAGACCCAAAGCACGCTCTACCCCATGGTGCGCGGGCGCATCAGTGCCATCAACGGGCAAGCCCCCCGGGATGTCGTGCCACCCGATGCCCGTGGCGACAACTCCTTGCGCCGGGAGCTGAACCTCACCTGGCAAGCCACGCTGCCGGAAGGCAATCGCGTGGTGGCTGGGCAATGGTTTCGCACCCCCAGCGAGCCCCAGGGCTGGATGAGTGAAGTCGAAGCCACTGCCTCGGCGGTGGCCAGCACCGTGCCCATTTCCGTGGAGGAGGGGCTGGCAGCCCGCCTGGGGCTAGGCGTGGGCGATGAAATGACCTTCACCGTGGGGGGCGATACCATCACCACCCGCATCGACAGTTTGCGCAGCCTGAACTGGGATAGCTTCAACCCCAACTTCTTCGTGATCTTTCCGCCGGGCGTGTTGGAGTCCTTTGGGCATAGCTTCATCACCGCCTTCCACTTGCCAGACGCGGAGCAGGGCTTGGTACGCCAGCTGGTCAGCGACTTCCCGGGCGTCTCGTTGCTCAACGTCGATGCCATTCTGGGCCAGGTGCGGGACGTGCTCACCCAGGTAACGCGGGCAGTCGAGCTGGTGCTGGCCCTGGTGCTGTTGGCAGGGGTGAGCGTGTTGTATGCCGCCCTCACGGCCAGCCGACCGGTACGCGCCCATGAAAGCGGCCTGCTGCGGGTGTTCGGGGCGGGTAATCGGATGATCTCCCGCGTGCAAGGAGCCGAGTACGCCCTGCTGGGCTTTGCCAGCGGGCTGCTGGGCGCCGTGCTGGCCGAGCTGGTCACCGCCGCGCTCTACCTCTACTGGCTCGACCTCACCCCGCGCCTGCATTGGGGCCTATGGCTAGTGCTGCCCTTGGGCGGCGCGCTGTTGATCGGCATCATTGGTCATCTGCTTTCTTACCAACTGCGCCGCCAAGCCCCCGCCGCCAGCCTAGGGCTGTTAGGCGAAGCGTAAGTAACGAAAGAGTGGCTGCCCAGGCAGCCACTCAAGCCCACTTGAGAGAGGCCCATCCATTGGCTTATAGCCAGAGCAGCCACCCAAGCTATCCTGTGGGAGGCCAATTTCATTGGGCGACTGCCTGGGCAGGCACCCAAGCTATCCTGTGGGAGGCCAATTTATTGGGCGATTGCTTGGGCAGGCACCCATATCAAGCTGGGTACTGGAATCATCGCGAGCTAAAGCTCCCTCCCACAAGAGTCTCCCAGCCACAAGAGTCTCCCAGCCACAAGAAGCTTCCAGCCACAAGAAGCTTCCAGCCACAAGAAGCTTCCAGCCACAAGAAGCTTCCAGCCACAAGAAGCTTCCAGCCACAGCTGGGCTTATTGGCTAATTCATTGGCTATACTTATACCAGAGCAGCCACCCAAACCAACTTGTGGGAGGCCAGTTCATTGGCTTATAGCCAGAGTAGCCACCCAAGCTATCCTGTGGGAGGCCAATTTATTGGGCGACTGCCTGGGTAGGCACCTAGGCTATCTTGTGGGAGGCCAATTTATTGGGCGATTGCTTGGGCAGCCACTCAAGCTATCTTGTGGGAGGCCAATTTCATTGGGCGATTGCTTGGGCAGGCACCCATATCAAGCTGGGTGCTGGAATCATCGCGAGCTAAAGCTCCCTCCCACGAGAGGCTCCCAGCCACAGTGGGGTTATTGGCTATAGCCAGTGCAGCCACCCAAGCTATCCTGTGGGAGGCCAATTTCATTGGGCGACTGCCTGGGCAGGCACCCGTGCTTGAATCGTCGCGAGCTAAAGCTCCCTCCCTCGAGAGGCTCCCAGCCACAAGAAGCTTCCAGCCACAGCAGGTCTTCTTAACCTCTGGGAGGTCAACTCATTGGCTATAGCCTGAGCAGCCACCCAAGCTATCCTGTGGGAGGCCAATTTCATTGGGCGATTGCCTGGGTAGGCACCCAAGCTATCCTGTGGGAGGCCAATTTATTGGGCGATTGCCTGGGCAGGCACCTAGGCTATCCTGTGGGAGGCCAATTTATTGGGCGACTGCTTGGGCAGTCACCCAAGCTAACCTGTGGGAGGCCAATTTCATTGGGCGACTGCCTGGGCAGGCACCCATATCAAGCTGGGTGCTGGAATCATCGCGAGCTAAAGCTCCCTCCCACAAGAAGCTTCCAGCCACAAGAAGCTCCCAGCTTCACCTGCGCTTTCTGTCATCGCTCAATCGATTAACGAAAATATGCTAGTTTAAATAAAGTTAATCACATAAAGGGAGAGTGGCCACATGAATAGAAGTTATCAGCTGAGACGTGGCAGGCTCTCCATCCCCAACAGTTACTACCTGGTGACCATCACCACTCAGCGTCGGCAACCTGTCTTTTCCACTTTTTCCCAGGCCCGTCACGCGGCTCGACACTTTTATCATCCACGTGTGTCAGTTCTTGCCACTACCTACGCCTATGTCGTCATGCCAGACCACATTCATTGGCTTTTTCAACTAAATGAACAGCTATCGGAGGCCGTAAGACGCTACAAGGCTTATGTCTCTTTGGATATTGGACAGAGCGTTTGGCAGGACGGCTTTCATGATCGAATGATTAGGGATGAAACTGCCCTAAAAGCGGCGGCCAGATACATTGTCGCCAATCCATTGCGTGCCAACCTGGTCGACGATATCAAAGCCTATAGCTACTGGAATGCTATATGGCTGTAACTGGGTAGCGCAGCCACCCAAACTAACTTGTAGGAGGCCAATGCATGGGCTTATAGCCTGAGCAGCCAACCAAGCTATCCTGTGGGAGGCCAATTTCATTGGGCGACTGCTTGGGCAGGCACCCGTGCTGGAATCATCGCGAGCTAAAGCTCCCTCCCACAATAGGCTTCCAGCCGCAAGAAGCTCTCAGCCACAGCAAAGCTTCTTGAACAGAAGGAGGCCAATTCATTGGGTTATAGCCTGAGCAGCCACCAAACCAACCTGTGGGAGGCCAGTTTATTGGGCAACTGCATGAGCCGGCGCATTCTTCGCTTTTCACAAAGCAGGCTTCGTGTATGCTACGCGCCTCTTCATTGGAGTTCGCGGCATGCGGTCGTTTAACGTCTCTCATTTCTTATCTCCGTTTTCCATGTCAACGCGTGCTATGCCGCTTTGTGTAAGCCTTCTCGCCTTATTGCTGAGTGCCGGTGGTGCCCATGCGTCTGTGGCACGTTTGGAGGCAGACCTGCAAACCCTTTGGGGGAGCGGCGAACAGCTCATCGAGATTGGAGAGCTTCGCGAACAGGGCCAGCGCGTGGTGGCCGAACACATCGTGATTCGCTTGGCGCAAGGCGATGTGGTGACCATTGAGGCTTACCACGTGCAGGGCGATTACGACCAACCTGACAGCGTCTCCTTTTACGGCATACGTATCATTGAGCCTGACGTCCGTGACCCGGTCTTGAGCCTGTCTGAAATGACGCTGGCTCGCCCGGGGGCTGCCGTGCCCCTGTTGTCCAGCGTGCTTGCCCATGATGCTCCGCTTCACGGTTTACAGCTGCGTGAGCTGTCTGTCTGGCTGGACGGCACCTTGGCCAAGCAGTGGACGGAAGAGTGGGGCAACGACGCGGCGCTGACGGGCTACCTCACCTTGCAAGCGTTGGTGCTGGAAGAGATGAGCGACGCCGCCCTTGGGCGCTTTGAGCTTCAGGGGTTGAAGGCCGAATTCAATGATCTGGCGTCGGGCTTTAGCGCTTCGCTGGGGCTGGATGAGCTGAGTATACGTGGGCTGGAAGGGCTCGATCGCCCAGGAGAGGAGCAGCTGGCGTGGGCCGAAGTGAACGGCTTCAGCCTGACCGGTGACCGCTGGAGCGTGCTGCTGGAGCGTGCCTGGGCCAGCGGCAACCTCTATGTCAGCGATATGGGCTTTCAAGGGGCCGCGCTGGATATGGGGGCGTTGATTGGCCTGGCGCCACCGCAAGAGCGCCTGGATCTACAGGCCGTGAATAACGTGCTGACCGGTGGCAGCGGGCGCCTGAATGCCGCAGGGCGTAGCGTCTCCGAGTGGCATGAGGATACCCAACCGCCGCAGCTGAAGGCGGAAGGTTTTTTACAGCTCAGCGAGGCGGGGGAGGTGAGCTATCAGATGGCGCTTCCCGTAACGCTACCTGGGCGTGCCACCATCGAACAGGCCATGCAACACCCAGCCCTGTTCGAAACGGCCAGGCTTCACGGCGGTAATGTCACCCTGGCCTACAAGGATGCTGGCCTGCTGCCGCGCCTCGCCACCGAACTCGCCACCCAGGAGGGGATCAGCACCTCGCAAATGGTGGCGCAAGGCTGGGCTCAGGCTCGCCAGTTCGAAAGGCTGGCAGGCCCGCAGGTCGCCAAGCTGATGGTAGCTCTGGTCGATATCATGGGGGGGCACGCCCAATCCTTGACCACGCACATCGCGCTGCCGGACCCCTTTACCCTCGAACAATTCATGATGGACCCGCTGGGCAGCAGTCAGCGCCTACGCGTCACTTTCGAATTGAAATAGCGCGGTTGTCCAGTTGGTCAGCCTGTAAAGGCTACCGCCAACATGAAACATGCTCATGTAACACCTGATACGGATGCGATGAAAGTCGCGTCCGAGTGGGTTATCATGGCTCCCTCGCTTCTCCATGATGACCGTTTCGTTACGAGGTTCCCGCCGATGTTCAGCCGCGACATGACAATTGCCGGATTCGATGATGTGCTGTTTGATGCCATGCAGAAGGAAGTGGCACGCCAGGAAGCCCACATCGAACTGATTGCTTCCGAAAACTACGCCAGCCCGCGTGTCCTGGAAGCACAAGGCAGCCAGCTGACCAATAAATACGCTGAAGGCTACCCCGGCAAGCGCTACTACGGCGGCTGTGAGTTTGTCGATATCGCCGAGAACCTGGCCATCGATTACGCCAAGGAGCTGTTTGGCGCCACCTACGTCAACGTGCAGCCGCACTCCGGCTCTCAGGCAAACAGTGCCGTATTCCAGGCGCTGGTCAGCCCCGGCGATACCATCCTCGGCATGAGCCTGGACGCGGGCGGACACCTGACCCACGGTGCCAAGCCCAACTTCTCGGGCAAGCACTACAACGCCATCCAGTACGGTCTCGATGAGCAGGGCCTGATCGATTACGCTCAGGTGGCTCAGCTGGCTCGTGAGCACCAGCCGAAAATGATCATTGCGGGCTTCTCGGCCTACTCCCAGATTGTCGATTGGGCCAAATTCCGCGAAATCGCCGACGAAGTAGGGGCTTACCTGCTGGTCGATATGGCCCACGTTTCGGGTCTGGTGGCGGCCGGTGTCTACCCCAGCCCGCTGCCCCACGCCCACGTGGTCACCTCAACCACCCACAAGACCCTGCGTGGCCCCCGTAGCGGCGTGATCCTCTCGGCGGAAAACAACCCCGAGATCGAGAAAAAGCTCCAGTCTGCCGTGTTCCCCGGCGGCCAGGGCGGCCCGCTGATGCACGTCATTGCGGCCAAGGCGATCTGCTTCAAGGAAGCCATGGCGCCCGAGTTCAAGACCTACCAGCAGCAGGTCGTCAAGAACGCACAGGCCATGGCAACCGTGTTCATCGAGCGTGGCTACGACATCGTCTCGGGTGGTACCGAAGACCACCTGTTCCTGCTTTCTCTGATCAAGCAGGGCGTGACCGGCAAGGATGCGGATGCTGCCCTGGGCCGCGCCCACATCACCGTCAACAAGAACGCCGTGCCCAACGACCCGCAAAGCCCATTCGTCACCTCCGGCCTGCGTATCGGCACCCCGGCAGTGACCACCCGCGGTTTCGGTGAGCAAGAGTGTACCCAACTGGCAGGCTGGATCTGCGATATCCTCGATGTGCTGGCCAAGGGTGAAGACACCAGCGGCATCGAAGCCCAGGTGTTGGATAAAGTGGCAGAGGTGTGTGGCCGCTTCCCGGTTTACAAGTAAGCGCTTCTGTCTTCAGTAAGTAAAAACG
>NZ_LFGT01000018.1:14392-21788 GCF_002078115.1 Halomonas sp. BC2
TAGCCTCGGGCTAGCGTTTTTTTTGGTAGGTCGCGTTTCCCAGGTCAATCGGCAGAGCGGTCCTGAGCATCACGTGCAGGCTCTGGTCTCACGACGCTGACGGTGCGCTGCTCCTTGGTCCATTTTCCCGCTGTTTTGTCGATATACTGAAAATGCTCGTTGGTGAAGCTGCCCTGGTTACAGGCATGCCGATAGGAGACAGTGGGCACGGCCTGTTGATCGAGTAGTTCGATGAACACCCCCGGCCCGGTCAGCTCGAAGACGTTGGTCAGGGAGCTGTCCTGAATGTTGTGCTGCACTCGTTCGATCAGCTTCAACAGGTTCGGATTGCCGGGGCGGCTGGCAATGAAATAGTTGCTGAGCTCACCACGGCGGGTGGTGATATACAGCTCCTCATGCTTGCCTAACGTGTTGGCCAAGGGCCAGATCGCGTGGGCATCGATATCCAGATATACGCCACCGTGTTGGTAGAGCACCAGCAGCCTCCAGAAATCGGCCTGGGCGGCACCGATTTGTAGGCGGTCATATTGCTGATTGATCTCTGGAGAGTAGTGAGCGGCAATGAACGCTTTTCTGGCCTCGGTAATCATGAACCGATATTCGAAGCGCGGGGCCATCAAGCGATTGAACAGGTAGTTCAAGTAAACAGGGAGCGTGACCTTATTGGTGAAGTTGGTTTGCCAGATGATCCTGGGGATGGGCGTTGGCTCTTTGGGCTTCAGCCAGGGGGCCGCTTGTTCCGGTAGCGTAAAGCGTTTTTTGGGGAACAGGGCATGAAAGCCATAGCTCAACAGCTTGGTGATGTTGGCCGCTAGCTTGATGACTCTGCTGGTCGCCACGATATGCGGCTTGCGAGGTTTCGGTTGAGACGGCATCGGCTCTCTTTGCTCATTTCAATGAAAAGCCTGGGGAGTAAGCTCCTCAGGCTTTTCGACAATATTGAATGTTGCGGGGACGTTTACCCGATCATCACCAGCCGCCCTGGCCTTCCAGCAGGCTGCGGATGTTGTTATCGAGGGGGAGACGGAAGTCTGCACTGCCCAGCACCATGGCATCACCCGCACGCACTACCCGTGCGCTCACATACAAGGAGTCCTGACCCTGAGCATAGGTTCCCATGAGAATGGAGCGAGCATTGTGCTGAGCGCTCAGGCGCTGCACTTGTCTGGAGAGAATCAATTCCCCCACGTTCTCTTCGATGAACATGCTATCGCGCATCTTGACTTCCCGCACCTGCATGCCTTGCTGGGCTAACGCAGACGCCATGATTTCGGAACTGATACGCCCAAACGTGGAAGACTGGCTCAAGTTGTCGATGCTGACAAAAGTCGCGGCAATCATGGGGCTATAGCGTGTAAGGTCGGGGTTGCTTGCCATCATTTGCTGAGCAGCTTGATGGGCAAGCTCGGAAAGGTCCGGTTTGGGCGCTTCCTGCTGGTTGTTATTGCCCAGGGAGGCGCAGCCGGCCAGCACCAACAGCGCAAGGCTCGCAGCAGCCATGTGAATCGAGCGTCGATAAGAAGCAGATAGCACCGTCATAAGTGTCAACAGCATAAGTTTACCAGGTGTCGGTGATGGAAATGACCGGCGTTGTGGGGGCCTGTGGCACTCTATGGGGTGCATATTGGCGCCGATCACCGGCATTAATGTAATAGATGTTGGAGGAGGAGTATAAAATGCGCTCGCCATCGACGATTTGGGTGGTAATGATGACTTCTTCATTGCCGGTATGAGTCCAGCTGCCGCTGGTGATGTCGGCCAGGATGCCGCCGGGAATGAGTCCCAGAGCGGGTTCGCTCCACTGGTTATAGGGGATAGTGGCAACGGCAATACCCGCCGTGAGGGCGGTAAAGGCACCGACAGGGGGGCGAATGAAGCCTCGGTCACGGTGAGTGACGATCTCAACACCCACGTGTACCTCCGCCGTGTCGGCGGTGGGTTCGGTCATGACCGATGCCCCACGCGTGACGAGTTCGCTGGTTAGCAGGGTACGAAAACCTCTGCCAAATTCGCCGCCGCTGTAGCCATGCAAGCTTTGATCATCGGCGGGTGTAATGTACAAGTCGCGAAACCGTACGCGTTCACGCTGCAAAATGTGGTTGGCTTCGTGATGGGCCAGTACGTTCCAGTGATGTGCAGCCTGCATGCGCTGCTGCTCACTGTAAGGGTAGGTGGTGGCAATCGGCGCCTGGGATGTGTTGGCGTAAAAACAGCCGCTTAGCATCAAGCTAACCGCGCCAAGCCCGAGTGGGGCAAGATAGCGGCGAGTGAAAGACAGCAAAGGACGAATGCGCACCGGGTAGTTCCTTATCGCTAGTAAACGGCTTTTTGACAGGGCTTTTTGATAGACTAGTTTGCCATGCTCATAGTAGATCGGCCACGAGGTTTAAAACTTGAATGAGTAACCCCCATGCTTGAGGACCACCGTAGCGGCCCCCGTCACGATTCGTTGTTGTCATCATACCCGGAAGACGATAGCAATAATGGCTGGATGATTAGTTATATCGACATCATGACGCTGCTGGTGGCGCTGTTCGTGATCATCATTGCGGCGGCCGGGGTGACCGGCACCAGTTGGAGCCCTGAAGCAGATGACACCGACGTCAGCGAAAGCAGTGTGCCTGCTCTTGAAGTGCCGCTGCCCGCATTGTTGGATGAGCGACGCCAAAAGCGCAACATCGCTTACCTGAATGAGCCCGGCACGCTTAGCCCGATGGCCATCAGTGCGGCTCTGGGGGTCGCAGGATTACCTGCTCCGATCATGCGCGTTCCCGAGCCTATGGGGGCGCCACCCTTGCTGGCATTGGCACCCGCCGAAAGCGACACATCGCCCGTCGCGCCGCTGCTGGAGCGCTACTTGCCCGCCTTGCCTACGCCGCTGCTCGTCGATGAGACGCAGCGCCTGGGCCAGCCGTTGGCCAGTTACATGGTACTGCTGACCGACCGGCCGCCTGTCAACGTGCAACAGATCGACGATGAGGCCATTAGCAGCGCTTTGGCGCTGGATGAGCAGCTGCCCGAACGTGTCGAAACATCGCTTTATTTGCCGAACCTGGAAGGCGTCGAGGTCTCCAGGGTAGCGGAAGGCATCAGTCTGCGGGTGCAGGATCAGCTGCTGTTTCCCTCTGCCGCGGCGGGGTTGTCGGAAGGCGGCACATCGCTGGTAGGCAGCCTGCTGGAAACCATCCAGCGCTATGACGGCGAAGTATGGGTCGAAGGGCACTCGGACAGTCAACCGATCAATACCCCTGAGTTCTCGTCCAACTGGGCGCTCTCCAGCGCACGGGCCATTGCCATCGTTGAAGCACTAGAGGCCGCTGGGGTCGAGCCTGAGCGGCTGCGCGCCGTCGGGTTTGCCGATACCCGCCCGCTGGAGGATAACAGCAGCGCCGAAGGGCGCGCCCGCAATCGCCGTGTCGAAGTAGTGATTCACGTGGAGTAGGTACTCACACACTGGCTTGGGGCGGCTCACTGTTGTAGGAGGAGGCTTCAGCCCGCGATGATTCCTGTACTCAGCTTGATATGGGTGGCTACTCAAGCAGTCGCCCAATAAATTGGCCTCCCACAGGATAGCCTGGGTGGCTGCTCTGGCTATAAGCCAATGAATGGGCCTCCCACTGTTCAAGAAGCCCTGCTGTTAGTGGGAGCTTTTTGTGGGAGGGAGCTTTAGCTCGCGATGATTCAAGCACAGGTGCCTGCCCAGGCAGTCGCCCAATGAAATTGGCCTCCCACAGGATGGCTTGGGTGACTGCTCTGGCTATAAGCCAATGAATGGGCTTCCCACAGGCTGGCTTGGGACTGCTTTGCTTTTGCTGAACAAAAAAAGCCCGCCAGGGGGGTGGCGGGCATCAAAGGGCTTGGCTCACTGCAGCCCACTGACATCAGGTGAGGGGGGGGGGTACGAGACAGTCAGTGGGTACAATTCGAGTATAGCTATTCTGGAATGTTTGCCAAGGGTTTGTGCAAATTTTTTGCTTTTTTATGCTCGGTGTTTTAATTAGATAAATCTTGTACAACAATCCCGCGCTATTTCTCCGTCTTCTGTACCTCTTTTTCATGCTCTGTTTTGGTGCATTATGGGTTGCCCTATTTTGGTGCTTCCTCTGGCATCGCTTCGATCGTGTTTTAATCTTTTGATTTTATTTAATTAAAGCATCCTGGCATGCATTCTGCTTTGGTGATTGTCTACCTTGGGTATTGATCTCAAAAGATGGCTACGTTGGGCTTTTGGGTGACCTGATTTCAGTTTGCAGAAGGTGCTGCCATGACCGAGTTCACGAGTCCTGAACTACTTGATCCCGCGTTACAGCCGCGTTTGGTGGTCACGGATCTCGACGGTTCCTTGCTGGACCACCATAGCTATGACTTTTCGCCTGCCGCTCCCTGGCTTGCTCGTCTCAAGCAGCTGGGTGTCCCGGTGATTCCCGTGACCAGCAAAACCCGGGCAGAACTACTGCCACTGCGTGAAGCCCTGGGGCTGACGGCGACGCCCTTCATTGCCGAAAACGGTGCCGTGATTGGCCTGCCGCCAGGCTGGTGCCATGCCAGCCTTGATCGGCCGGGTAGTGGGCCAGACGGCGTGGTCATCAAGCACACGGGGGTTGATATCCGCTTTATCCGTGCGCGGTTGGCCATCTGGAAGCAGCGCCTCAACCTGCGGTTTACGCCCATGGGAGAGATGGAGGTGGCGGAAGTCATCGCCAGAACCGGCCTGGACGAGCCTCGGGCCAAGGCGGCCAAACGGCGTGAGGGCAGCGAGCCGCTGATCTGGGAAGACGACGAGCGTGCCCTGGAGACCCTGCGCGAGGCGCTGGAGGGCGATGGTTTGACCATGACCCAGGGCGGGCGTTTTTGGCACGTCATGGCGCAGGCATCAGGCAAGGGGAGTGCGGTGACCTGGTTGATCCAGCGCTTTGCGGCGCTGCGCGGGCGCCAGCCGCTGGCGTTGGGGCTCGGCGATGGCCCCAACGACGTTTCCATGCTGGAAGCCGTGGACCAGGCCGTGGTGATCAAGGGCTGCCATGACCTGATAGTGGCACCGCACAACCGGGCGTTGTATCGCACCCAGGCAACCGGGCCAGCCGGATGGGCCGAGGGGGTGGCTCACTGGTGGGGGCGAGACGACCGCCGATTAGCGGCGGAATCCCACCAGCAAGCGGCCACGGCTTAACCCAACGAGGAAGTGCCCATGAGTGATTTTCATCAGAATGGCGTCATCACCGATTTTCATAACCTGACCCGTCGCCCCGTGGAAGAGCTCGAGCGGGAGCTGTGCCAATTTGCCAAGCGCCGCCCCATGGGGCTGATTCTACCGTCGCTGTTTTCCGAGCTGGAAGGGCCTGCACTCTCGGCCATTGTGGACGAGCTGGCCAAAGTGCCGTATCTCAACGAAATCGTGATTGGACTGGACCGGGCCGATCGCGAACAATTTCTTTATGCCCGCGAGTTTTTCTCACGCTTGCCGCAGCACACCCGCATTCTATGGAACGATGGACCCCGGCTGCGTGAGCTGGATGCCGAGCTAGAACACCACGGGCTGGGGGCGTTGGAGCCCGGCAAGGGGCGCAACGTGTGGTATTGCGCGGGCTATGTGCTGGCCTCCGGGCGCTCGACCGTGGTTGGGCTGCACGACTGCGACATTCTTACCTATGACCGTAGCCTGCTGGCGCGCTTGATGTACCCGGTGGCGCACCCACGCTTCAACTACAGCTTCTGCAAGGGGTACTACCCGCGCATCGCCGAAGGCAAGCTGAATGGCCGGGTGTCTCGCTTGATGGTAACGCCGCTGCTGCGAGCGCTGAAGACCGTGTGCGGTCCGCTACCGTATCTGGATTACCTGGACAGTTTCCGCTACCCGCTGTCGGGGGAGTTTGCCATGCGCAGCGATGTGCTGGAGGGCATTCGCATTCCTGCCGATTGGGGGCTGGAAATTGGCGTGCTCTCGGAGCTACAGCGCAACTACTCGCATCGCCAGCTGTGCCAGGTCGATATTGCCGATGCCTATGACCACAAACACCAGCCAGTGAGCGAAGAGGATGCCAGCGGTGGCTTGAACCGCATGAGCCTGGATATTGCCAAGGCCCTTTATCGCAAGCTGGCGACCCACGGGGTGAGCTTCAGCAGCGAGGATTTCCGTACACTGAAGGCAACCTATTATCGGCTGGCGCTGGACTTGATCGAGGCCTACGACCACGACGCTACCATGAACGGTTTGAGCCTCGACCGTCACTGCGAAGAGCAGGCAGTAGAGCTGTTTGCCAGCAACCTGCTGGAAGCTGGCAACCTGTTTCTCGACAACCCGCGTGAGCGCCCGTTCATTCCCAGCTGGAACCGGGTGCAGGCCGCTGTACCTGACCTGCTGACCCGCATGCACGAAGCGGTCGCGCTGGATAACCAGGGGGATGTGTAGGCCATGACGGCCTACGTTTGACGCCTAGAAATCGTCGCTGTGCGCCTGTGTGCTGGAAGGCGCCAGTGACAACGCCTGGGCTTGATGCCGTGACGCGTTGAGCTTGAAGTTGCTGACCATCTGACGCAGCTGGGTGCTCAAATGCGCCAATTGCTGGGTAGCGTGGTTGCTCTGCTGCACCAGTCCGGCATTTTGCTGGGTCATTTGATCCATCTGTGTCACGGCCTGGTTGACCTGCTCGATGCCGCTGCTCTGTTCGATGGTGGCCGCAGAGATCTCCTGAACCAGCGTGCTGAGCTGCTGAATATCGCCCACCATGCCATTGATCACTTCGCCGGTACTCCGCACTCGGCGGCTGCCTTCCACCACCTGGGCATCGGCATTCTCGATCAGCCCCTTGATCTCCTGAGCGGCAGAAGCGGAGCGGCTGGCCAGTTGGCGTACCTCATTGGCCACCACGGCAAAACCGCGACCCTGTTCCCCGGCGCGGGCGGCTTCCACGGAGGCATTCAGCGCCAGGATATTGGTCTGGAAGGCAATCGCATTGATCGTCTCGACGATGCTGCTCATGCGAGTGGCGCTTTCATTGATGGTGGCCATGGTGTCGATGACGGACGACATGGCGTCACTACCGCGTTGAGCGCTCTCAGCGGTTCGCGAGGCCAGGTTGCGGGCATGGTCGGCATGCTCAGCGTTCTGTTTTACCGTGGCGGTCAGCTGCTCCATGCTGGAGGCCGTTTCCGCCAGCGAGGAAGCCTGCTCTTCGGTGCGCGTCGAGAGCTCTTCGTTGACCCCCACGATCTGCTCGACGCCGTTATTGACCTGGTCCGCGCCGTGATGGATATCGCTGATAGTGTCCGCCAGGGTTTCACGCATGCGGTTGATCAAATTGCGCGTCAAACCTCGGCCTTCCAGGCCGGGGAAGGATAGCGCGAGGCGTGCAGCGCCTCTTGGTTGACAGGCTATATTTACCGCGCTAGATTCAAA
>NZ_LFGT01000018.1:23093-25109 GCF_002078115.1 Halomonas sp. BC2
GTCGAACAGCAGGCTGCTGTGGTCACTGCTTTTCAGCGTGGCGGCCTGGGTCAGGTCGCCATCGGCAATATGACGCACTACGCTGGCGGCATAGCGTGGGTCACCGCCCAGCCGACCCGCCACATCCCTGATCACCCAGCCCATCAGCAGCGTCACGGGCAGACCAATGATCAGCAGAATGACCGCCGAACGCACCAGCCCAGCGACAAAGGCAGCATCGATATCGTCCACATAGACCCCCGCCGCCATGGACCAGCCCCATTCGGGTAAGTGGGCCACATAGCTCACCTTGGGCGATTGCTCTTCCCCCGAGATGCGTCGCGAGTAGTAGTCCACGTGGCCACCGCCCGCCTGGGCCACGTCACGCAGTACGCTGTAAAGGCGCATACCACTGGCGTCCTGGAAGTTGGTCATGTCTTCGCCACGGGGGCGGTTGGGGTGTGACACGATGGCCAGCTGGTTGTCGAACGCAAACACGTACTCGCCGTCACCAAAGCGTACGCTGGCAAGGTTGTCGATGGCCCGCTGCTGCGCTTCATCGACGCTCAGTTCACCGCTGGCGGCACGGGCCTGCAGATCGGCGAGCTGACCGTGAACGCTGTTGACGATGTATTGAATGCTGTCGCGGCGCTCGTTGGCGATGGTCTGGCGATTTTCCCACGCCAGCCAGCCCACCAAAAGCAGCATGGCCACCCAGATGATGCCCAGTGTGCTCCACAGTTTCTGTGTAGTAGTCAGGTTGTTCATGGCATCCTTATATCGATTAGTTCAGTGAGTGAGCCTTCACTCCTATCGGCCATGAGGTGGCCTACCTTAGTCGAAAGGAGTATTTTTAACTAAATTTTACAATTGATAATTCTAAAAGGTAATAACCATATAATGTTTTAGTGAGATACACTTGATGAAATGCACACTGCATGCGGTCAACTGCATGCGGTCAACTGCTGGAGGTCCATCATGCAACGCCCCGTCGTCACGCCCTTTTTCGATGAGCCAACCAACACGTTCAGTTACGTGGTGAGAGACCCCGATGGCACCGCCTGCGCCATCATCGACTCCGTACTCGATTTTGATTACGCCGCTGGGCGAACCGATACCCGTTCAGCGGAGCAGATCATCTCGTTCGTGCGCCGTGAAGGGCTAAACGTGGCCTGGATACTGGAAACCCACGTCCATGCCGACCACCTTTCGGCGGCCCCCTATTTGCACGCCCAGTTGGGCGGCAAGACCGGCATTGGAGCGCACATCGTCGAGGTACAGGAGATCTTCGGCAAGGCCTTCAATGCGGGCACCGAGTTTGCTCGGGACGGTAGCCAGTTCGACGCGCTGTTCCAGGAGGGTGATACCTTCATGATTGGAGCCCTGGAGGCCAGCGTGCTGCATACGCCTGGCCACACGCCCGCCTGTTTGACCTATGTGGTGGGGAATGCCGCGTTTGTCGGCGATACGCTGTTCATGCCCGACTACGGCACCGCCCGCTGTGATTTTCCCGGTGGCGATGCCCGCACTCTCTATCGTTCGATTCAGAAAGTGCTGGCCCTGCCTGACACGACACGGCTGTTTTTGTGCCACGACTACAAGGCCCCGGGGCGTGACGTGTACCAGCACGAAACCAGCGTTGCCGAGCAGCGCCAGGCCAACGTTCATGTGCATGAGGGCATCAGTGAAGACGCCTTCGTGCGTATGCGCACCGAGCGAGATGCCACCCTGGGCATGCCTCGGCTGATCATCCCGTCGGTGCAGGTCAACATGCGGGCTGGGGAGCTGCCCCCCGAGGAAGACAACGGTCAGGTGTATCTCAAGGTGCCGATCAATCGTTTCTAAATCTTTTCAACCCACGTAATACGAGGAGCAGACGGTGGACGTAATGGCAAGCCTGCAAGGACTGGTGGGGGGCGTGTTGATTGGGCTCTCCGCCGTTTGGTTGATGGGGGCGCTGGGGCGTGTTGCCGGCATCAGCGGGATCATTGGAGGGCTGGTGCTTCAGCGGCCCAAGGGCGATAGCGCTTGGCGGGT
>NZ_LFGT01000018.1:25412-30148 GCF_002078115.1 Halomonas sp. BC2
GCGGCCCGCTGCTGGTCATGGCGCTGGGCGGAGGCCTGGGCAATGTAGCTGGCAGCCCCGGTGAAGTGATTGGCGCGCCTGCCGGAGGCATCTCATTGATGCTGTTGGCGGGCCTGCTGGTGGGGCTGGGCACCGGGCTGGGCAGCGGCTGCACCAGCGGCCACGGCGTATGTGGTTTGGCGCGCTTGGCGCCGCGTTCCATGGCGGCCACGGGCATGTTTCTGGTGACCGCCATCGCCACGGTGTATGTGGTGCGTCATGTCATTGGGGGTGGCGTATGAGCCGGGCCGCGTTGAAAACGGCAGCGGGCTACGTGGCAGGGCTGCTGTTTGGGTTAGGGCTGGCTATTTCCGGCATGACCGACCCAGCGAGGGTGCTGGGGTTTCTGGACATCGCGGGCGCCTGGGACCCCACGCTGATGTTCGTGCTGGGGGGCGCGGTGTGCACCACGTTTGTCGGTTACCGGCTGGTGTTTGCTCGGGGGCAGCCGCTGTTGGCCGGTGGTTTTCAACTGCCCACGCGCCAGGAGCTGGATGGCAAGCTGCTGGGCGGTGCGGCGCTATTTGGAGTGGGTTGGGGGCTGTCCGGCTACTGCCCGGGGCCTGCCATTGCTTCTTTGGGCGGCGTCACGCTGCCGTTACTGGCCATGTTGGCGGCCATGATGTTGGGCTGGTGGGGGGCTGCACGCCTGTCTCGCTAGCACCACCGAACCCACGCGGCATGTTGTCGCCCTTGCCCCTGTCGGCAGGGGCGTTTTTTTTGATCTGCGGCAAGGGTTTTCGACCGGCGCTTAACGCTCGGTTAATACGCTTTTGTCATGCTGCTTCCATAACAAGGAAACCGCTATGCACGTCCTATTGATTGAAGATGACCCGCTGGTGGCGTCGGGTATTCGCGCCGGACTGATGATGTATCACTTTGTGGTCGAGCACGTGACGTCGTTACAGGCAGCGCGGCAGGCCATGCAGAGTGTCGCCAGCGACGTGGTCATCCTCGACCGTGGGTTACCGGATGGCGATGGCTTGACCCTGCTGCAAGCCTGGCGTGACGAGGGGGTCACCACGCCGGTGCTGGTGCTTACGGCCAGAGATGCCGTGCGTGACCGGGTGGATGGGCTGCAAACCGGTGCCGACGACTACCTGATCAAACCCTTCGACCTGGATGAGCTGGTCGCGCGCCTGCATGCGCTGTTGCGGCGTGTGGCAGGGCGCAGCCAGGGCTTGACCGTGCACGGCACCCTGACCCTGGACCCGGCTGCCCGAGAAGTGAGAGTGGCCGATCACCTGGTTGCCCTGTCGCGTCGTGAACTGGTGCTGCTGGAAGCTTTCCTGCATGCGCCGCGCAGCGTGCTTTCCGCCGACCAGCTCAAGGATAGCCTGTATGGCTTGAGCGACGATGTCGAAAGCAACGCGCTCAATGTGCACATTCACCACCTGCGGCGCAAATTGGGCAGCGGCATCATCGAAACCGTGCGTGGGTTGGGGTATCGGTTGGGCAAGCCCGAGGCGGTCCAGGTGCCCGGCCAGCGGCCCAAGGGGCAGCGATGAGCCTGCGCGCACGGCTACTGTTGACGCTGGGCATCACGCTGGTGCTGCTCTGGGGCGTGGCTGCCGCGTGGCTGTTGAACGATTTACAGGCGTCTTTCGTGCGCACCCTCGACCAGCGGCTGGCCCAGTCGGCGCGCATGGTGGCTGGGCTGGTTCATCAGCTGCCGCCAGAGGTGTGGGAGCAGAACATGACCGCCGCGCTTTCCATTCCACCCATTGAAGGGCTGGCCTGCCAGGTGCACTCGCCACGTGGAGAGATCATTGCACGCACCCACGCCAATATGGAGGCCGTGTTGGCTCCCGGTCAGCACGGGCATAGCTACCGTCAGGAAGGGGAGACCACCTGGCGTGTGTTCACCTACGAGCGAGGTGGGCTGATCATCACCACGGCAGACCGCATGGATGAGCGCAACCTGCTGCTGGGCGGCATCGTGCGGGTGGCTGTGGTGCCGTTCGTGGTGGCGCTGGTGGGTAGCCTGGTCGCCCTGTGGATTGGGGTATGGCGTGGGCTGGCGCCACTGTCACGTTTGCGCGCCTCCCTGGCCAGCCGCCATCCGGAAGCGCTGGCGCCGGTGTCTACCTATGGTGTGCCCAAGGAGATCAAGCCGCTGATCGACACGCTCAATGGGCTGCTGGTGCGCGTTCAACAGACGCTGGTGCGCGAGCAGCGCTTCACCAACGATGCCGCCCATGAGCTGCGTACGCCGCTAACGGCTATCAAGACCCACCTTCAAGTGGCGCAGCGGGCAGAAGGCCCGCTGGCACGCGAAGCCTTGAGCCACGCCGAAGAAGGCGTGGTGCGGCTGGCCGATACGCTGGATCAGCTGCTCACCCTGGCCCGGGTGGAAGGGCGCATGCGTTTCGACGATGGCGAACCCTGCAGCGTCGTTCCGGTGGTCGAGCTGGCCGTCACCGATAGCGTGGTCGACCCAGCACAGTGCCGCGTGCCTGAGGCATTACCCGATGTGCAGCTGGCCATGCCTCGTGAGCTGGCGATTACCGCGCTGCGCAATCTGCTGGACAACGCCGTGCGCCATGGGCCTGCCAACGCGCTGATTCACCTGAGCGTGCAGCGTTTGGGTGGGCGGGTCACGTTCACCGTAGCCGACGAGGGGCCAGGGGTGGATGACGCCACGCTGAAGCAGCTAACGCAACGATTCTGGCGTGCCAGCAAGCACCAGGGCAGTGGCCTGGGGCTGGCCATCGTGGCCGCCATCGCCGAGCGCTTTGGCGGCAGCGTTCACTTTGCCAATGCACCCACCGGAGGTTTCCTGGCCCACCTCACGGTGCCCGAAGTGCTACCACTACACGCGTCATCACCAACAACGCCGTTACTGCAAGACCCAACATAACAAGCAATGCCAAGGGGGAAGAATGCCATACATCCAATCGACGCACGTCGGCCTGCTGGCGGGGGCCTGCCTGCTGGCAAGTGCTGCCATGGCCCAGGCGGGAGACCCGGAACGGGGACAAACCGCCGCCGCCACCTGTGTTGCCTGCCACCAGGCAGACGGCAGCGGCATGAACATTCCGGGCGGCGAGTCCTGGCCGCGCCTGGCGGGGCTGGATGCCGACTATCTGGCCAAGCAACTGCACGACTTTCAGTCCGGTGAGCGGCAAAACGCCACCATGCTGACCTTTGCCAACATGCTCAATGACCAGCAAATCGCCGATGTGGCTGCCTACTACAGCCAACTGCCCGCGACACCAGGCCAAGGCGGCGACGTGGAAGACAGCCTGCTGGCGCGTGGCCAGCAACTGGCCGAACGTGGCGACTGGAATGCCTACATCGTGTCGTGTCAAAGCTGCCATGGGCCCGGCGGCTACGGAGTGGGCAGCGACTTTCCCGGGATTGCCGGGCAGCATGCAGGCTATATCAGCGCCCAATTGCACGCATGGAAAAACGATACCCGTCATAACGATCCACAACACCTGATGGGCGCCGTGGCCAAGCGCATGAGCGATGACGACATTGCCGCCGTCTCGGCCTGGTACGCCGCTCAACCCCCTCAACGCGACCAGGAGGCTAGCCAATGATGACGCGTCCAACGACCTTGACGTTCACCTTGTCGGGCGGCCTTCTGGCCTCGGCCGCCGCGCTGGCGCTCTATGCAGGCGCGGTGTCGGCCCAGCAGCCGCGTGCCGATGACGCCCTGGACATGCTGGTCCACGAGCCGCCCACCATGGACGACCTGGAGGCCTCCGATCTGCACCCGGAGCTCAAGAAAGTCATTCGCTACGGCTACGACCTGTTCACGGATACCCAGCAGCTGCGCGGTGAGTACGTGTACAACGATATGAACTGCTCCAGCTGCCACCTGGGAGAAGGGCGCGTGCCGTTCAGCGCGCCGGTATGGGCCGCCGCCATCACGCTACCGGATTTTCGTGGCAAGAATCAGCACGTCAACAATCTGGAAGAGCGCATTGCCGGATGTTTTGCCTACTCCATGAACGGCACACCGCCGGCGTATGGCAGCGATGAAATGCTGGCGTTGAGCGCCTACCACCAGTGGCTGGCCACGGGGGCGCCCATGTACCCCGACAAGCCCATCTATGGGCGAGGCTTTCCAGCCCCCGAGCATGAAGAAGCGCCCAGCTATGCCCGAGGGGAAACGGCCTACCTGGAAAATTGCGCTCTGTGCCATCAGTCCGACGGCTCAGGCCACTACGAAAACGGGGAATACGTCTTTCCACCGCCCTGGGGCGATGGCTCCAACAACTGGGGGGCCGGCATTGTTCGGGTAGAAACCATGGCAGGCTTCATCTATCAGAATATGCCGCTGGGCCAGCCACGCTCGCTCACCGGCCAGCAAGCCTGGGACATCGCCTACTACATCAATAGCCAAGAGCGCCCCCAGGACCCACGCTACACCGGCGATATCGCCGAAACCGCCGAGCGCTTCGGCCCCACCTTCCACAACCGTTCGCTCTACGGCCACACCCGTGAGCATGACGGCCACGTCCTCGGCGACCACGACAACTACGGCGAAAACGGTAACATCCAACCCTGGAACGTCGGCGCCCCGCGTTTTCAGCACCTTTCGGAGGAGTAGCAGCTGTGGGGTGGGCGGCGGCTGCCCGTAACGATGAGGCCGCCGCCACGTTCGGTGGCTCCATCGGCAACGCTGGCGCGTTGCTTCGCGGGTGCGCTCCGCTTGCGCCGCGCTACGGTATGTCGCCAACATCACT
>NZ_LFGT01000018.1:31240-32622 GCF_002078115.1 Halomonas sp. BC2
TCCCGCGGAGGCGGCGCCAGCCGCCCCGATAGCGCCACGGTCATTACCCCAGCACGATATCGCTAAAAGCCACAGCCACCTTGGGCGTGGTGGCTAGTCTGGCCTCCATGCTTACGGTGCTTCGCTGCCCATCATGTCCAGAAGGCGGGCTTCGTTGGGCATGCCTTGGATGCGGTCGATGCGTAGCAGGCCTGTGTCGGTTTCGCGTTGGTAGGCGCTGGTGGGGGTGGCGTACAGTCCCAGCTCATCGAAAAGCTGGTTATTGGCATAGACCTGTTCTTCGATATCGCGAGGTTGCGCACTGGCGCTCAGGGATTCGCCTTCGCTATGGCGGTGCAGGGCCTCGGCGGGGTCGTCGGCACCGAGGAGGGTGGCGGCGAGGGCGGGGCTGTTTGGCGCCAGAATGCCTACCATGATGTGGCGTAACTGAACTTCACCGGCTTCCACCCAAGGGCGAGCTTGTTGCCATAGCTGGCGGCAGTAAGGGCAGTTGGCGTCGGTGAAGGTGTAAATCACGCGGGGGGCGTCCGGGTTGCCGTCTTGAATCCAGTGGCTCTCTTCCAGCAGTTGCCAGGTTTCGGCTTCGAGCGGGACGCGCACATGTTCGTCCAGCTGCGCTTCGGTCAGGTCATTGCCCGCGCTGTCCATCAGTGTGCCGACAATGGCGTGTTCGCCGTCGGCGGTCAGGTAGATGGCCATATCCTGGCCTTGCACGCTGGCGCCGTAGCCGCGCATACCGCCGGGGGCCTCGAATTGCCCGTGAATGCTGATGCCCTGGTCGGCCAGGGCTTGCACCGGGGCGGGTAGAACATCGGCCTGGCTGGTAATGGCAAAGCCGCTCAACGCAGCCAGCAGGGTCAGACGGCCCGTCTGAATGGGAAACATCCGTTGCATCACTTTATCCTCAAATAGGCCGCACTCGCGGCAGTGGGTAACTCATGATTACGCTGTAGAAGGCTTAACGAATACGTGATAGCCCATCGTTCAGGGTGGCTCGGGAAAGCTCGCCAAAGTGGGTGCTGACCAATTGGCCCTGGGCGTCATAATAAAGCGTGGTGGGCATGGCGTGGGCACCTGTCACTTGACCCAGCGCATTGCGCGGGTCTTGCCAGACGTTGTCGAGCTGAAAGCCATGTTCTGCCATGAAGCGGTTGATCTGTGGAAGACTCTCCCCCTGATTGACGAACACGAACGTCACATCCTGCTCCTGCTGCTGAGCCGCTTCGAAGACCGGCATTTCGCGAATGCAGGGCGGGCACCAGCTGGCCCACAGGTTCACTACCATGGGTTGGCCCTGTTGCTGAGCCAGCTCCGGCAGGCTGATGGGGGTGTCTTCCAGGGTGCTGAGCGGGGTGGTGGGCAGCGGCCGGGTCTGCTGTTCG
>NZ_LFGT01000018.1:33060-52775 GCF_002078115.1 Halomonas sp. BC2
CGCCCCACACCAGACCGCCGGTGAGCATGGCCGCGCCCAGCGGCGCGCGTTGACGCGGCGAGCGCCACAGTGCCCAGACGCCATACCCTATCCCGGCCAATGCACCGGCCAGCAGATCAAAACCACCGTCACGAATATCCAGCCGCGCGAGCAGGCCGTCGTATTCACCCCAGTAACGCACGACGAATACCAGCCTGGCCGCCAGCAGGGCGACCATCAGCAGGGTAAACAGGGTATCGCTGACCGAAACCTGCTGGCGCCTGCCCAGCAGGGCGCCTACCAACAGGGCGAGTAAGAAGGCAAAACCGATGATCAACTGATGCAGGCTGAATCCCATGGGGCCAATGGCCAGGCTTTGTTGCAACATAAACGCTCACGTATCCACCGTCGAATTGGATGGACAGTGTCGCAGGACAGGATTATTAAAGGATTATCTTGTTCTGTCCTGAGACGTTATGTCGCAAGGCGTCAGGCGTCAGGCGTTAGCCACCAGCCAGAGCACGGCATAGGGAGGCAGGGATGCCGGCGGGTGAAGCGAAGACGAGGTATCCAGCGGCTGCCAGGCGTGCTGCTGCAGTCGCTGAGTCAATGCCTCGCCGCCCTGGTCGAGGGCGACGCGGTGGTCGGTGACGTTGAACAGGGCCAGCAAGCGTCGGCCATTGGCCAGCGGGCCGCGCTCGATGGCCAGCAGCTCCGCGGGCGTGCTGATGACCTGCTGGGGAACGTTGGGATGAAAGCAGGGCTCCTGACGGCGAAGGTCCAGCAGCCGACGCAGGGCATGGAAGACATCGTGGGTGGGGGTGGAGGGGCTTTCCAGCAGCAGCTCCAGTTCGTCCAGCGGCCAGCGACGCCGGTTGATGGAGCGCAGCCGACCGCTGCGCTCGACACCTTCGACATCGTTGAGCGTGCCGGTCAAGGTGTGCAGGTAGAGCGCAGGAATGCCCTGCAGGCTGAGCATGATGGCCTGGCTGCACAGGAAGCGCGCAATTTGCCAAGGGTCGGGGCCGCGCCGGGTGCCGCGCATGGCCTCGAACCAGGTAATGTTGATTTCGTAGGGCGTGTCGCTGCCGTCCGGGTTGCTGCGCATGCTGACGAAGCCACCGAAGCGGTGCATCAGCTCCAGCAGGGCGTCCCGTTCGTGGTCCGGCAGCAGGCCCTCCAGCGGGCGCACCCCGATGCCGTCGTGGCTGGCGGTAAAGTTGAGGTAAGTACAGTGTTCAGGCAGCACCGGCAGGCTGGATAGCCAGCCTTGCAGGGTGCTGGCCTCCCCACGGGTGAGGGTGTGCAGCAGCAGCGGGGGCAGCGCGAACTGGTACACCATGTGCGCTTCGTCCGGCGGGCCTTCCGCCAGGCGTTCGAGGCCGAAATAGCTGATGTTTTCGGCATGGGGCACGTTGGTTTCGGTGATGATCAAGGTGCCGGGGGCGATCTCATCGACGATGGCGCGTAGCAGGCGCACCACGGTATGGGTTTCGGGCAGGTGAATACAGGCCGTGCCCAGCCGCTTCCACAAGAATGCCACGGCATCGAGGCGGATGATCCTCACTCCCTGCTGCAGGTAAAACAGCAGGATGCCGACGAATTCCAGCAGGACATCCGGGTTCTCGAAATTCAGATCGATCTGGTCTTCCGAAAACGTGGCCCACAGGTGGCGTGTGCCCCGGCGGGTAGAGACAGGCACGAGCAGCGGGCTACTGCGTGGCCGCGTGACCTGGGAAACATCGGTGTCAGGGTCCACCTCGATAAAGTAGTCCCGCCCCGGCAGGCTGCCGGTCAGGTAATCCACGAACCACAGCGATTCACGGGAAACGTGGTTGAGCACCAGGTCGCCCATCACGTCATAGTGGCTGGCCAGGTCACGGATATGCGACCAGTCTCCCAGTTCGGGGTTGACCTCCCGGTAATGGATGCCGAAAAAACCGTCGTCGCTGCTCCAGGGGGAAGAAGGGCAGCACGTGCACCCCGCTGATCGTCTCGCCCAGGTGGCGCTGCAGAAAGTGGTTCAGTACGCCCAGTGGCGGCGTGCCGTCTGCCACGATGGAGTCACCATAGCTGATGACCCACTGATCCTTTTCGCTCCATGTTGGTGCAATGCCGCTCTGCTCAGCAGATAAAGGCGCCGCTGGAAGCAGCGGTCGGAAGTGGGCCAAATGCTGTTCGAGGCGCCGCTGTACTTCCCCTGCGCGCTCGCCGTACAGGTGGGTCAAGTAACGCTGTAGCCTGAGCTCAAATGCCGTCATGGGTGCCTCCTTTCAATCAACCTTCGACAAACGCTGCAGCTTGTGTGCCAAATCGTTACAATATAGGAGAATAGTGTGCGAAATGACGTACAAGTCATGAGTACGCCTGCTTTTGCAGGCACGACAAGCGGTAGTGGGATGGTTTACCCAACGATCCTTGAAGAGTTCTTAAAATAGCTTACAAAACAAGAGATAGCAGGCAGCCCGTTGGCATGGCTGGTATCTACGGGGCTGACACGCTGAGCGCACTTGAGGGTGCGTGCCGACAATAGGTTGACTGCCATGCATTGTCCTTTTTGTGGTGCAAACGATACGCGAGTAACGGATTCACGCCTGGTGGCCGATGGTGACCAGGTGCGTCGCCGTCGCCAGTGCGCAAGCTGCCATGAGCGCTTCACGACCTATGAAACGGCGGAGCTGATCATGCCCAGGGTGGTGAAGTCGGATGGCTCCCGGGAGACCTTCAATGAAGCCAAGCTGCGGGCAGGCATGTTGCGGGCGCTGGAAAAGCGGCCGGTAAGTGCCGAAGCCATCGAGGCGGCCGTGGAGCGTATCCGTCAGACCTTGCGGGCACGAGGCGACCGAGAGGTGAATGCCCGTGAAGTGGGCGAGGCGGTGATGAAGGCGCTGCGTAGCCTGGATCAGGTAGCGTACATTCGCTTTGCATCGGTGTACCGCAAATTCCAGGATCTGGAAGAGTTTCGGGCTGAAATCGACCGGCTGTCTCAGGAACCTGCTCAAGAGCCTGGCGATGACGCTGCCAGTGGGCCCGCGTCGAAAGAGGCTGAAGGATGAGCCTGTTCTCTGTTGCAGACCACCGTTTCATGGCCCGCGCCCTGAAACTGGCTCGCCACGGCCTGTATACCACGGACCCCAACCCTCGCGTGGGGTGCGTCATCGTTCGCTATGATCGTTCGGCCGAGGGCCAGGTGGTGGGGGAAGGCTACCACCTGCGCGCCGGTGAGCCTCATGCCGAAGTGCATGCGTTGGCAGCCGCTGGGGAGCAGGCCCGGGGGGCCACGGCCTATGTGACGCTGGAGCCCTGTTCCCATACCGGGCGTACCGGCCCCTGTGCCGTGGCGCTGGCCAATGCAGGCGTAGGGCGCGTGGTGGTGGCCATGGAAGACCCCAATCCGCAAGTGAGTGGGCGGGGGATTGCCCACTTGAAGGCTGCCGGTATCGAAGTCCACGTGGGCCTGCTGGAACAGGATGCTCGGGCGCTCAATCCTGGGTTCGTGTCGCGCATGCAGTCACGGCGACCGTTCGTGCGCTTGAAAATGGCGATGAGCCTCGATGGTCGAACGGCCATGGGATCGGGGGAGTCTCAGTGGATCACCGGCCCGCAGGCGCGCACCCAGGTGCAGCGCCTGCGAGCACGCTCCAGCGCGATTCTCAGTGGCGTGGAGTCCATGATCATGGACGATGCGCGGTTGACGGTGCGTGCCGAACAGCTGGCGCTGCCCCAGGCCGATGAGATCGTGCTGCGCCAACCGCTGCGGGTCATTCTGGATTCTCGGTTGCGGCTGCCGCTGGCGGCGGCCTGCCTGCGCGAGCCGGGGCGCACGCTGATCATCACCACCGACCAGCACAGCCCCGACAAGCGTCAGCGGCTGGAAGCGGCCGGTGCCGAGATCCAGGTCCTGCCCAGCGCCGCCGACGGGCGTGTCGAGCTTGCTGACATGCTGCGCTGGTTAGCCGATAATGAGCAGGTAAACGAGCTGTTGGTAGAGACCGGTGCGACGCTGGCCGGGGCGCTGCTGGATGCGCAGCTAGTCGATGAGTTGCAGCTGTTCGTCGCCCCCACGCTGCTGGGAGGCGACGCCCGCCCGCTGTTCGAGCTGCCGGGGATCACCCGAATGGCGGATCAAAAGCGCCTAGTGATCAAGGAGTCCCGCCAGGTAGGTCAGGACTGGCAGATTATCGCGACCCCCGTGATCGACTAGCGCAAGCGGCCATAGCAAGGTACCCTGACGCCCGAAATCGCATCCCATGCGACCACTTTTTTTTGGAGATTCCATGGCGCACTCCGCTTCTGAGGGCCTGTCCCCTATCGCCGAGCTGGTAGAAGACATTCGCCAGGGCAAAATGGTGATCCTCATGGACGATGAGGATCGCGAAAACGAAGGCGATATCATCATGGCGGCCGAACTGGTCAAGCCAGAGCATATCAACTTCATGGCGCGTTATGCCTGCGGTCTGATCTGCATGCCCATGACCCGGGAGCGCTGCGAGCAGCTCAACCTGCCGCTCATGGTGCGTGACAACGGGTCCGGTTTTGGCACCAAGTTCACGCTGTCCATCGAGGCGACCGAAGGCGTGACCACCGGCATCTCTGCCGCGGACCGTGCACGTACGGTGCAGGCCGCCGCCGCACCCAATGCCAAGCCCACGGATATCGTTCAGCCAGGTCATATCTTTCCGCTGATGGCCGAGCCGGGTGGCGTACTGCGCCGGGCAGGGCACACCGAAGCGGCCTGCGACCTGGCGGCGCTGGCAGGGCTCGACCCCAGCGGCGTGATCTGTGAAATCATGAATGACGATGGCAGCATGGCGCGCCGTCCCGAGCTGGAAGCCTTCGCCAAGGCCCATGGCATCAAGATCGGCACCATTGCCGATTTGATCCACTACCGGATCGTCAACGAACAGACCGTCGATGCCATCGAGACCAGCCGTGTGTCCACGGTGCATGGCGAGCTGGCGCTGCATGTGTTCCGTGACCGCATTCAGGGCGCTCACCACCTGGCGCTGGTGAAAGGCCAGCCCACCGCCGAGCAGCCCACCACGGTTCGTGTACACTTGGCCGATACGCTGCGCGACGTGCTGGGGCTGATGAAAGGCGAACAGTGCCGCTGGGATTCCCACCGCGCCCTGCGTGAAATCGCCGAAGCGCCCGCCGGTGTGTTCGTCCTGATCGATGACGGACGGCCGCATCAGGATCTCAAAGACCAGCTGGACATCTTCCTGGATCGGGTACGCCAACCGCGTACCAATGACTCGGACGGAGCCGGCAACTATTTAACCATTGGTACGGGTTCGCAAATTCTGCGCCATCTGGGCGTCGGCAAGATGCGGCTACTCAGCTCCCCGTGGAAATTCTCGGCGCTTTCCGGGTTCGATCTTGAAGTGGTCGAGCGCCTGGGGCCCAACGACACGGCGTATGAGCCAACTACTCAGCAGGAATAAATCGATGCAATCCCTTTCGCAAGTTGAAGGCACTTTTGTCGACGTCGATGGCCGTTATGTCATCGTGGTGGGGCGTTTCAACCACCATGTGGTCGATAGCTTGGTAGAAGGCGCAGTGGACAGCCTGACCCGCCACGGCGTCGATGCCGAGCAAATCCATATCGTTCACGTGCCGGGAGCCTGGGAACTGCCGTTGGCAGTCAAGCGCGTGCTCCGCGTCATGAAGCCGGATGCCGTCATCGCGCTGGGCGCGGTCATTCGTGGCGGCACGCCGCACTTCGAATACGTGGCGGGTGGCTGCAACACGGCCATCAATCACCTGCAGCTGGAGTTCGACACGCCGGTCGCCAACGGCGTGCTGACCGTGGAATCCATCGAACAGGCCATCGAACGAGCGGGCACCAAAGCAGGCAATAAAGGCACCGAAGCCGCCATGGCCGCCATGGAAATGGTATCGCTGCTGCGCGCACTGCCCGCAGGAGATGACCAATGAGCGAGCGACGTGAGCGCAAGTCCTCTGCGGCACAGCAGGGACGCCACGCCGCAAGGGAGTTGGCGGTACAAGGGTTATATCAATGGCACATGACCGGCAAATCGATCTCGACCATCGAAGCCGAGTTTCGTAGCCAGAAGGCGGACGACGACCTGGAAGACCACGAGAACTGGGTCAAGGTCATGGAAATCGCCGACAAAGCGCTGTTTCATGAGCTGCTGCACAACACGGTGCGCTTCAAAGCCGAGCTGGACCGTGACATTGCACCGCTGCTGGATCGTCGTCTGGAAGACCTGGACGCGGTAGAACTGGCCATTCTGCGCCTGGGCGCTTACGAGCTCTCGCGCCGCATGGAAGTGCCTTACCGCGTGGTCATTAACGAAGGCGTTGAGCTGGCAAAATCGTTTGGCGCCACCGACGGCCATAAGTACGTGAATGGCATTCTCGACAAGCTGGCCAACCGCTTGCGAAGTGCCGAAGTCAGCGCCCGCCGCTTGTAAGCGGGCGACCTGATCAAGCGTTTAAGGGGCCTTTGTGCTTGCCGAATTTGATTTGATTCGACGTTTCTTCATGTCGCCGCAGGAGGCGAAAGCGACGGATGGCGTTGCCCTGGGATGCGGCGATGACGCCACCTTACTGCTGCCCCAGTCGGGGCAGCAGCTCGTGGTCAGTGTGGATACCTCCGTGGTAGACGTGCACTTTCCCCATGATGCGCCTGCCCATGCGGTTGGCCATCGCGCCCTGGCCGTGGCGCTCAGCGACCTGGCGGCCATGGGGGCACGCTCCCGCTGGTGCTTGATGGCGCTGACCCTCGACCAGCGTGCGTTCCCCAGCAGTGCGGCTGCCGAGGCGTGGCTATCGGGCTATGCCGATGGCTTCCATGAGCTGTGCCGTCGGCATGAGACCACGCTGGCGGGGGGTGATGTCACCGCAGGAGCGCTGAGCATAGCCGTGACGGTGATGGGAGAAGTGCCCTCCGGTGAAGCATTGACCCGCTCCGGGGCTCGTGCCGGCGATGTGATTGCCGTCACGGGCGCTTTGGGCGGTGGTGCGGGCGGGCTAGCGCTGTGGCAACAGGGTGAAAGAGACATGCAGCACCCGTTGCTCCAGCGCTATCTGTTGCCCCAGCCTCGCCTGGCGGCGGGTGTTGCCTTGCGTGGCCTGGCCAGCGCGGCGCTGGATATCTCCGATGGCCTGCTGGCGGATCTCACGCATCTTTGTGAAGCTTCCCAGGTGGGGGCTGCGCTGGAAGCAGAGCAACTGCCGCTGGCGGAAGGGCTGGAAGCCTGTCTGGGCGCGCAAGTAGCCCAGCGGGTAGCGCTTTCCGGAGGCGACGACTACGAGCTGCTGGTCACGCTCCCCCCGTCGCACGTTTCCCTGGCCAGGCAACGGCTGGCAGAGCAGGGGATCGCGCTCAGCGTGATTGGCCAGTGCACCGATACGCCTGGCATCACCGGCGTGGCGCCGTTGGCCGAGTCTGGCTGGCAGCACTTTCGTGGGGGTGTCCAATGAACCGTGCACCGGCCAGCGTCTGGCGACGCCCCACTCACTTCTTCGCCTTTGGCCTGGGGAGTGGCACCGTGCCCTGGGCGCCGGGCACCTTCGGCACGCTGGCGGCGATTCCCTTCTATTGGATGATGGCGGACCTGCCGCTGGTCTGGTATCTCAGTATCGTGTTCGTAGCCTTCATCGTCGGTGTCTGGCTATGCGATAAAACTTCCCATGACCTGGGGGTACACGACCACTCCGGCATCGTCTGGGACGAGTTCGTCGGTTACTGGATCACCATGGCCGCCGTGCCCTTTTCCTGGGAAGCGGCCATCTGGGGGTTCATCGTCTTTCGTATTTTCGATGTGTTCAAGCCCTGGCCCATCCGTTGGGCCGACCGCCGAGTGGCGGGGGGCTTTGGCATCATGATCGACGACGTCATGGCAGGCATCTACGCCTGGAGTACCATGCACTTATGGTTCTGGCTCCACTAGTCGACGCCCGATAGCAGGCGCTGCGCTTTGTCAGGAGGCCATACAAGGAGATAGCATGCGCAAGGAACGTCTGATCGTGCCTATCCTCTCGGTGATTGCCGTGATATGGATGGTCGCGCAGCTGCTATCGAGCATCCTGTTCGAACGGAGCCTGCGTCAGGCGCTGGAAGACCTGGAAGCCCGAGGTGAATGGCGGGTAGAGCGCCTGGATAGCCGTCAGGGCTGGTTGACCTCCCGTGGTCAACTGGTGCTGTCGCCATTACTGGGGCGCCCCTGGCGGCTGGAGTTGACCTACCACGCCCGCCACGGCCTGCTCTCTACCGATGTGCAGGGCACGCTGTTGCCTCGCCTGGACAGCGTGCTGCAAAAAGCCGTGGGCGATGTATCTGCCCCTTCCGTGCCGCGTTGGCAGGGTCGCTATCAGACGCTGAGTGGTCGCACCGAGCTGCGTTTGGCGCTGGCCCCCTTCGTGATCCAGCAGAATGGTCGGGAACTGGATGTTCGGGGCGCTCGGGTTCGCCTGGAAGGCATGTTTGGCGATTGGCGCCTGCGGGGATTGTTCGACCAGTTGACGCTGACCGATGGCTTGTCTCAATTGACACTGGGGCCCACCACCCTGGAAAGCCGCTATACCTACATCGACGATGCCTACCATTTCACCCAGCGTGACCACCTGCGCATCGACCGCCTGTCGATGCACTACCCCGCCTACGATATCCAGATCACCCCGCTGGATCTCTACAGCCAGATGACGCTGGATGAAACCGAGCTGAGCATTCAGGGAGAGCTGGTGCTGGGCGAGGTACTGGTGCCCAGCGAAGCGCCGGAGACACCGCTGCTGAGCGGCCGTGTCGCGGCCGAACTGTCGCGGCTGAACGGTGATGCCGTGCGACAGGTGATCCGTCGGCTGCGCCAGGAAGCTGCCTGGGGAGATACCGCGCTGCCCATGGCCGAAGGGCTGCTGGCGCGGCTGGAACCTGATCTGCTGCAAGTATTGAGCGACTCTCCACGGCTCGATGTCACCACCATCGAACTCGATAGCCCGCTGCTCGGCCTGCAAGTTGCCGCAGACGGGGCGCTGTTTTTCGACGGTCGACAGCTGGATAGATTGCGCGTCGTCTCGCTGGACAAGCCCGAGGAGCAAGCGCGCTGGCGGGCACGTATCGACGGCGACTTCATCTGGCACGACGCCCCTACCGTAGCGGCCCTGTGGCTGGGGTTGCCCCTCGGTACCCGGGAGCTGCAGTTCGACGTGGTGCGCGGCGTCTGGCGCGTCAATGGTCGTCCCATGCCGACACTGTGGCCGTAACGTTCCACCAATAAGTACGCTGTCAAATGGCGCTCAGGGTTGAAGTTTTCCCTGGCTGCCCACATCCCAGTAACCATACGAAGCGGCGACAGTGGCAGGCAAACCACTTGCTGGCCACTGCTGCTGGTTACTGTGGATGGGGAGGGCGCATGAGCGACCAGGATTACGACCGCGATCACGAACACCTCGATTGGCTCGCCGCAGGCGAGCATTCGGACCGTCACGAAGAACACCACGCAGAACACCACGACGAAAACGACCACCGCTCGGATGGTGAGCGCACCCATTCACTGGTGCCTGCCAGCGACATGCTGCCCGAGCGTATCTATCTGCTGCCAATTCACAACCGCCCGTTCTTTCCCGCCCAGGTACAGCCTCTGGTGATCAATCGTGAGCGCTGGGAAGAGACCATGCGCCGCGTTGGCAACACGCCACATCACACCATTGGAGTAGCGTTCGTCGGAGAACAAGGGGTGCACTCCCTGGATCATGACGGCTTCCCCGAGATTGGAACGGCCGTCAAGGTGCACAAGCTGAAAAACGAAGAGCAGCAGATTCAGTTCATTGCCCAGGGCCTGCAGCGTTTCAAGATTCAGCGCTGGCTCTCCAAGGAACCGCCCTATCTGGTGGAAGTGACCTACCCGAAAGAGCCGGTCAATGCCGAAGATGAAGAAACCCGGGCCTACGCCATGGCGATCATCAACGGCATCAAGGAACTGCTGCCCATCAACCCGCTGTACGGGGAGGAGCTGAAGCACTACCTCAATCGATTCAGCCCCCATCAGCCTGGGCCGCTCACCGATTTTGCCGCTGCCATCACCTCGGCCAAAGGCCCTGAATTGCAGGACGTGCTGGCCACGCTGCCCGTGGCGGAGCGCATGCACAAGGTGCTGCCGCTGCTGCGCAAGGAGATCGACGTTGCCCAGCTGCAAAGCGAAATCAGCGAGCAGGTCAACGCGCAGATGCAGGAGCGCCAGCGTGAATTCTTCCTGCGTGAACAGTTGAAGGTGATTCAGCGTGAGCTGGGCATCTCCAAGGGCGACCGCGAGAACGACGTGGATACGTTCAGGAACCGTCTGGAGTCTCTGGTGGTGCCGGAGCGTGTTCAGGCCCGCATCGACGAAGAGCTCAACAAGCTCAGCGTGCTGGAAACCGGCTCGCCGGAGTATGGCACCACGCGCAACTATCTGGACTGGCTGACATCGCTGCCTTGGGGTGTCACCAGCCAGGACAAGCTGGATCTCGGCCATGCCCGCGCGGTGCTGGACCGAGACCACGATGGCCTGAAAGACGTCAAGGAGCGCATCATCGAGTTCCTGGCCGAAGGCACGTTCAAAGGCGATGTGGGGGGCTCCATCGTGCTGCTGGTGGGGCCGCCTGGGGTGGGCAAGACCTCCATTGGCCGTTCCATTGCCGAGGCGCTGGGGCGTGAGTTCTATCGTTTCTCGGTGGGGGGCATGCGCGACGAAGCCGAGATCAAAGGCCATCGACGCACCTACATCGGTGCCATGCCCGGCAAGCTGGTGCAGGCGTTCAAGGAAGTGGAGGTCGAAAACCCGGTCATCATGCTCGATGAGATCGACAAGCTGGGCCAGTCCTTCCAGGGCGACCCCGCCTCGGCGCTGCTCGAAGTGCTGGACCCCGAGCAGAACGTGGATTTCCTTGACCACTATCTGGACGTACGCATGGACCTCTCCAAGGTGCTGTTCGTGTGTACGGCCAATACCCTGGACAGCATCCCCGGCCCGCTGCTGGACCGCATGGAGCAGATTCGCCTGTCCGGCTACATCGCCGAAGAGAAGCTGGAGATCGCCAAGCACCACCTGTGGCCCAAGCTGCTCAAGCGTGACAACCTGCCGAAAAAACGCATCAACCTGACCGATGCTGCCCTCAAGCAGGTCATCGACGGCTACGCCCGCGAAGCGGGGGTGCGCCAGTTGGAAAAACAGCTGCACCGCATCGTGCGCAAGGCGGCGGTCAAATTGCTGGAAGAGCAGGTGGAAACGGTCAAGATTTCGGTCAAGAACCTGGAAGAGTTTCTGGGCGCGCCGCTCTTCCGCAAGGAGAAAGTGCTCAAGGGTGAAGGGGTCGTGACCGGCCTGGCCTGGACCTCCATGGGGGGCGCCACGCTGCCTATCGAAGCGGGCAAGATCCACTCCCTGGACCGAGGCTTCAAGCTCACCGGCAAGTTGGGGGAGGTCATGAAGGAGTCGGCCAATATCGCCTACAGCTACACCTTGGGGCACTTGGCCGAGTTCGGTGCCGATGCCGACTTCTTCGATTCCGCGTTCGTGCATCTGCACGTACCCGAAGGGGCAACACCCAAGGATGGCCCATCGGCGGGGGTCACCATGACGACGGCGCTGCTGTCACTGGCCAAGCACCAGGCCATCAATCGCCCGCTGGCCATGACCGGAGAGCTGACCCTGACCGGGCAGGTTCTGCCGGTGGGCGGGATACGCGAAAAAGTCATTGCTGCGCGGCGCAGCGACATCTTCGAAGTGATCCTGCCGGAAGCCAACCGTCGCGATTACGACGAACTGCCGGAGTACCTGAAAGAAGGCATGACGGTTCATTTCGCCAGCCGTTACCGAGATGTGGCCAACGTGGTGTTCAAGTAACGTCGGGTAAGCCCTGGTAACCAGTAAAGGGCTTAGTACGGTATCGGTCTTTCCTTTCGGCGCCGCTCTTTGAAGAGCGGCGTTTTTTATATGGCTATTTGAGGATTAACGCGACTTAATACGTTGGATAATGAGAGAACTCAAAAAATCGAATAACACCCTGGGGAGCCGCGATGCGTAACAACCAGCCCGTGACACAGCGCGAATACGTGCTGGACGAAGAAACCGTTCTGATTTCTCGCTCCGACCTGAAAGGCAACGTGACTTATGCCAACGCAGCCTTCGTGGAGGTCAGCGGTTACAGCCGTGAGGAGTTGGTGGGGGCACCCCACAACATGATCCGACACCCGGACATGCCCGAGGCCGCCTACGCCGACTTCTGGAAAACCATCCAGGCAGGCGGCACCTGGCAGGGTACGGTCAAGAACCGTCGCAAGAACGGCGATCACTACTGGGTCAATGCCACCGTGGCGCCGCTGCGCGACGGCGAGCGGATCGTGGGCTATACCTCGCTGCGCCGCAAGGCGTCTGCCAAGCGGATCGCCCGGGCCGAGCAGGTGTATGCCGAGATTCGTGCCAAGGGCAAATCACGCCGCTACCGGTTGCACCAGGGGGCACTGATTCGGCGTGGCCTGGGCGGGCTTGTGGCGCGCTTTCAGTTCAGTAGTTTAAAGGCCAAGCTGACGGGGATGGTCGTTACCGCGCTGTTGCTGCTGGGCATGGCGGGGGGCTTGGCGTCTATGGGTTGATGGTGTCGGGGGAGCGGTTGGATACGCTGAACCGCTCGGGGCTCGAGGCGATTGCCAACCTGCAGCTCATGGAGCGCCAGGTAGGGCTCACCGTCGAACAGCTGGAGCCCGCGGTGCGCAACCCGCGCCGGGTAGACTTGGTGGCCCTTGAAACGCGGCTGCAAGAAGTCACTCAGTCGGTCCAGACCCTGTGGGATGAGTATGAGTCGGATAGCGCAGCCGCTCCTGACGTGCTGCAAGTGGTCGAGGCGTCGTTGAATGCCTGGATCACTGGCGTGACCAGCGCCATGACGGCGGTCAGTCAGGCCAACGGCTTTGCCGCGTTCGAAGCTTTCAATGATGCCGTGCAGCCCGCCACCGAGCAGTTGCGACAGTTGAGTGACCAGCTCGTCGATGCCGAGCGGGAAGGCGCCCATGCGCTGGTGGCTCTAGCGCATCAGGGCCGTCAGCAGATGCTGGTGGCGCAACTGGTGCTGATGGCCGTAGGGCTACTGGTGATGATCGGCTTGAGCGTGATGATCCTGCGCTCGGTGATGCGCAGCCTGGCGGGAGCGCGCTACATGACCTTCCAGATTGCCGCAGGCAACCTGGCCGCCCGTGAGCGTCGTCAAAGCAACGATGAGCTGGGAGAGCTGCTCTATTCGCTGGACACCATGCGTTTCAGCCTTTCCAGTATCGTCAGCGAGGTCGAAAACCGGGTAGCGGTGGTGACGCCTGCGATTCAGCAGATCGCCGCCGAGAACGAGGAGCTGGCATCGCGTACCGAGCAACAGGCCTCCTCGCTGCAGCAAACGGCTTCCAGCATGGAAGAGATGACCTCTACCGTGCAGCAGAATACCGACAACGCGCGCCAGGCCACCGAACTCGCGCAGCAGAACGCCCACAGCACTCAGGAAACCCGCCAGCAAATGGAGCAGTTGGTGGAGCGCATGCAGCGCATTGCCCAGCGCGCCGAGAAGATGACCGAGATGATCGGCGTGATTGATGGCATTGCCTTCCAGACCAATATCCTGGCGCTGAACGCCTCCGTCGAGGCCGCTCGGGCCGGGGAGCATGGCCGCGGCTTTGCCGTGGTGGCCAGCGAAGTGCGCACCTTGGCCAGCCGTAGTGCTGATGCTGCCCAGGAAATCCGCAAGATGATCGACAGCACCACTCAGGAAGTCAGCGGTGGGCGCAGCGCCGTGGAGCAGGCCGAAAGCGCCATCGAGAACGTCGTGCGTCAGGTCAATCAGGTGAGCGAACTGATGGCCTCGATCAGCACCGCTTCCAGCGAGCAGAGCAGTGGAATCGGCCAGATCAACTCGGCGATTGCAGAGATGGACAACGTCACACAGCAAAATGCCACCAAGGTTCAGTCCATTGCCGCCTCCGCAGACAACCTGACCCTGGAAGCCTTCGAACTGGCCAACGTGGTCGATGCTTTCCGTTTGGAGGGTGCCCAGGACGAGAGCGTAGCGGCGGCTCGGGAGAAGCTGGCGCGGGTCAAGAAAGCCGTGCCTCAGCAAACAGCCGCGTCATCCCGTCACGTGCTTGGCCACCAGCAGGACGAGCCATGGGAGACCTTCTGATCGGTGCGTTTAATCAGCATTGACGAAAAACCATGATCTGCTTTGCCTATGCCACCTTCGGGTGGCATGTTTTTTGCCTATTCTTGATGATTCTTGCTGCACGTCATCGCGTGCCATCACGTCGGCTTGGTAAAAGGAAGCGCTGGGTCATCGGGCGAAACATGCCTTTCATAAAAACACAGGGGACTTCATGAGCACATCTAGCCAGGCAACCCTTGAGCTGACAGACGATCAGGTGCTGATTTCACGCTCTGATCGTCAGGGAAACATCACCTACGTCAATCAGACGTTCATCGAAGTAAGCGGCTACTCACAAGCCGAGCTACTGGGCGAACCCCATCGTATTTTCCGTGATCCCGAGATGCCTGCTCAGATATTCAAGAACATGTGGGCCACCATCGAGCAAGGCAAAACCTGGCAGGGGGTAGTCAAGAACCGCTGCAAGAATGGCGATACCTATTGGGTGCATACCACCGTGGCGCCGCTACTGGATGGTGAGCGGGTGGCGGGCTATACCGCCATACGTCGCCGGGCGGCGAACAAGGCCATTGCGCGGGCGGCCAGGGCCTACCATGCCATGCAGCAGGGGCGAGCGCGGGGCTTTACGCTTCATTATGGTGCATTGCGTCGCACGGGGGTGCGTGGATGGGTGCAACGCTTCAGTTTCAGTAGCATGCAGGCCAAATTGATGGGCATGGTCGTGGCTGCCATTCTCTTGCTGACGGTGGCGGGGGCCGCCGGCGTCTATGGCTTGACCAGCTCTGCCGAGCGCCTGCGTACCCTCAACCAGACCGGCCTGGAAGGCATTGCCGACCTGCAGCAGATCGAGCAGCGCAGTGCCCAGCTACTGCAGGTGCTGGAGCCTGCGGTGCGCAATCCTCGTCGTGCCGATCTCGACCAGCTCGATCAACAGCTGGCATCGCTGCAGAGCCAGATCGAACAGACCTGGCAGACCTATACCGAACAGCGTCAGCAGGCCAGCGGTGTGCAGCAAGGATTGACTGCCCATCTGGCGACGTTTCTTGGCGGTTCGACCACGGCCATGACGGCGATTCGCCAAGGCAATGGCTTTGCGGCTTTCGAAGCCTTCAATGATGTGGTCAGGCCCACCTCCGAGAGCATCAGCGCCACCATCAATCTGCTGGTCGATAACGAGCGCGCGGCAGCTCACAGCCTGATGGCCGATGCCGAGCGGCAGCAGCAATGGCTGCTATGGGGGCAAGTGGGCGTGCTGCTGTTCGGTATTGCGCTCATGGTCGGGCTCAGCGTGGCGGTGTTGAAATCACTGCTGAAGTCGCTCAGCGAGGCGCGGCGTGTCACCTTTCAAATTGCTGCGGGCAACCTGGCCAACCGTGTCACCTTGAAGCGGGATGACGAACTGGGCGAACTGCTGGCCTCGCTGGAAACCATGCGGGCCAGCCTCTCAGGGCTGATTACCGAAGTGGGCAACAAGGTCGAAGTGGTCACGCCTGCGTCCGAGCAGATCAAGCAGGAGAACGAAGACCTCGCCTCACGTACCGAGCAGCAGGCTTCGTCGCTGCAGCAGACGGCGTCCAGCATGGATCAGATCACCGCAACGGTGCAGCAGAATACCGAAAATGCCCGCCAGGCCAACCAACTGGCCATGCAGAATGCCGCCACCAGCCGTGAAACCGGCGAGCACATGCAGGCTCTGGTGGAGCGTATGGAGCGCATTGCGGCCAGCGCCGACAAGATGAACGACATCATCAGCGTCATCGATGGCATTGCCTTCCAGACCAATATCCTCGCGCTGAATGCCTCGGTGGAGGCTGCCCGTGCCGGAGAGCAGGGGCGTGGTTTTGCCGTGGTGGCCAACGAGGTGCGCAACCTGGCGGGTCGCAGTGCCGACGCAGCAGGCGAAATTCGCCGCTTGATCGACACCTCTACCCAGGAAATCGCGGGTGGGACCAGTGCGGTGAAGCAAGCCGAGCAGGCCATCGAGCAGGTGGTCAGTCAGGTCATGCGTGTCAGTGACATCATGGAGGAGATCAGCACTGCGTCCGACGAGCAGAGCAGCGGTATTGCCCAGATCAACATGGCCGTCTCCGAGATGGATCACGTGACCCAGCAAAATGCCACCAAGGTGCAGTCCATTTCCAGCGCTGCTCAGCGGTTGACCAATGAAGCCTTGGACCTTGCCAACGTGATCGCGGCTTTCCGCCTGGAAGGGGCCGAGGAGGAGAGTAGCGAAATGGCGCGGATTCGCGTGGCGCGTGCTGGGCAGTCGGCCAGCTTGCCGTCACCCTCGGCCTCTTCGTCAGCGCCGTCGAGGCGTCCGCTGGTGAAGGCTCGTGCCGCGGAGGAGTGGGAGACGTTCTGAAGCGGGTGGGGTATTGGATGTCGTCTACGTCTAGTCTCAGCGGTTCGCTCATGCCACAATCGAAGACCGCTGGATTCACCCGCCCGCCACCTCGTATGTGGCGGGCCATGATAAAGACGTAGAGGACACCATGCCCCAGTATCGCTCCCGTACCACTACCGCTGGCCGCAATATGGCAGGCGCTCGTGCCCTTTGGCGTGCCACCGGCATGAAGGATGACGACTTTCACAAACCGATCATCGCGGTAGCCAACTCGTTCACCCAGTTCGTGCCCGGCCATGTGCACCTGAAAGACATGGGGCAACTGGTCGCCCGCGAAATCGAAAAAGCGGGTGGCGTTGCCAAAGAGTTCAATACCATCGCCGTGGATGACGGTATCGCCATGGGCCATGACGGCATGCTCTACTCGCTGCCCAGCCGCGATATCATTGCCGACAGCGTCGAGTACATGTGCAACGCTCACTGTGCCGATGCGCTGGTGTGCATTTCCAACTGTGACAAGATCACCCCCGGAATGCTGATGGCCGCCATGCGGCTCAACATTCCCGTCATTTTCGTCTCCGGCGGCCCCATGGAAGCCGGCAAGACCAAGCTTCTGGATCACGGCCTGGATCTGGTCGATGCCATGGTCATGGCCGCAGACGACAGCGTCGACGACGAAACCCTGGCAGAAATCGAGCGCAGCGCATGCCCCACCTGTGGCAGCTGCTCGGGCATGTTCACCGCCAACTCCATGAACTGCCTGATGGAGGCGCTGGGCCTGGCACTTCCCGGTAACGGCACCGTGCTGGCGACCCATGCCGATCGCCGTCGCCTGTTCGAAACGGCGGGCCATCGTATCGTCGAGCTGGCCAAGCGTTATTACGAAGGCGAAGAGGCACACCTGCTGCCCCGCGCCATTGGCAACAAGGCCGCCTTCAAGAATGCCATGACCCTGGACATCGCCATGGGCGGTTCCACCAATACCATCCTGCACCTGCTGGCGGCGGCTCAAGAGGCAGAAGTCGACTTCACCATGGCGGATATCGACCGCCTTTCCCGTGAAGTGCCGCAGCTGTGCAAAGTGGCGCCCAATACTCAGAAATACCATATCGAAGACGTACACCGCGCGGGTGGCATCATGGCCATTCTGGGCGAGCTGGACCGGGCGGGGGTGCTGGATACCTCGGTGCCCACCGTGTACGGCGACAGCCTGAAGGACGCGCTGGACGAGTGGGATATCATGCGCTCGCCCAGTTCAGAAGTGGTCGAATTCTTCAAGGCAGGCCCGGGGGGCATTCCGACCCAAACCGCGTTCTCCCAGAGCGCCCGTTGGCCAAGCCTGGACGGCGACCGTGCCACCGGCTGTATCCGCGACCTGGAGCACGCCTTCTCCCGTGAGGGCGGCCTCGCCGTGCTCTACGGCAACATCGCCCTGGATGGCTGTGTGGTCAAGACCGCCGGTGTAGACGACTCCATCCTGGTATTCGAGGGCAAGGCTCACGTGGTGGAGTCCCAGGATCAGGCAGTGGCCAACGTGCTGGATGGCAAAGTCAAAGAGGGCGACGTGGTGGTCATCCGCTACGAAGGCCCCAAAGGTGGCCCCGGTATGCAAGAGATGCTGTACCCCACCTCCTACCTGAAATCCAAGGGGCTGGGCAAGGCGTGCGCGCTGCTGACCGACGGCCGTTTCTCCGGGGGTACCTCGGGTCTGTCGATTGGTCACGTATCACCTGAGGCCGCCGCCGGGGGCGCCATCGGGCTGGTCGAGCAGGGCGATACCATTCTGATCGATATCCCCAACCGCACCATCAACGTGCAGCTGAGCGATGCCGAGCTGGCCAAACGTCGTGAGGCCATGGAGTCGCGTGGCAAGGACGCCTGGAAGCCCGTCGAGCAGCGCCCACGCAAAGTCACGCCTGCTCTCAAGGCCTATGCCCTGCTGGCCACCTCCGCCGACAAGGGCGCAGTACGCGACCTCTCCAAACTGGATTGATCGGCGTATCTCACAGCCCGCGCAAGCGGGCTGTTTTTTTGTGGTATATCACCCAACACCTATCGAGGAGCGTCATGAAGGCGACGATCAATGTGGGCCTGGTCGGCTATGGTTTTGCGAGTAAAACGTTTCATGCACCGCTGATTCAGGCGGTACCGGGGTTGGAACTGGTGGCGGTGTCTTCCAGCGATGCCAGCAAGGTGACCGCCGATTTGCCCCGGGTGGACGTCGAGCGCGAGGCCCTGACGCTGTGTCAGCGTAAGGATCTGGATCTGATCGTCATCCCAACGCCCAATGATACTCACTTTCCCCTGGCCAAGGCTGCGCTGGCGGCGGGCAAGCATGTGGTGGTCGACAAGCCCTTCACCGTCACGCTGTCGGAGGCCAGGCAGCTCAAGGCCCTGGCGGCGGATAAAGAGTGCCTGCTCTCGGTGTTTCACAACCGACGTTGGGACAGTGACTTCTTGACCGTCAAGGCGCTGCTGGCCGAAGGCACGCTGGGTCGAGTGACGGGCTTCGAATCCCGCTTCGATCGTTTTCGTCCGGAGGTGCGCGACCGCTGGCGTGAAAAAGCCACGCCCGGGGGCGGCATCTGGTACGACCTGGGGCCTCACCTGCTGGACCAGGCCTGCGAGCTGTTTGGCATGCCCCACGCCATCCTGCTGGAGATCGGCGCGCGCCGAGACGCCGCCCATGCCGACGATGATTTCCTGGCCCTGCTGGAGTACGACGACTGCCGTGTCAGCCTGAGTGCAGGCACCCTGGTGGCCGAACCCACTCCCCGCTACCGCCTGCATGGCACGCTGGGCAGCTATGTGAAGATGGGACTCGACCCACAGGAAGCGCGCTTGAAAGCAGGCGAGACCCCCACGCCGCACTGGGGGCAGGACATTCCCGGCACGCTCACCCTACGCAAAGGGCAAGGCGAAGATGCCCCGCTGGTCAGTCATGAACACCCCACGCTACCGGGTGACTACCTCGCCTATTACCAGGGCATTGCCGACGCCATCCGCCAACAAGCCCCCCTCCCAGTCTCCGTCGAGGACGCCCTGCGCAGCATGACCTTGCTCGAAGCCGGCCTCGACAGCCACCGTCAACGCCGCTGGATAGCGTTGAAGCCGCACGCATAAAGCTGCCTGTGTATCAAATGCCTGCCTAAATGTGGAGCGGCAGGGTGGTTTCGTGGCCTCACCTGGGCGGCTGGCGCCGCCCTCCGCGCAGGGCCGCCTCCGCGGGTGCCTCTTTCGCTCGTTG
>NZ_LFGT01000018.1:53448-65938 GCF_002078115.1 Halomonas sp. BC2
TAAGCGGAGCGCACCCGCGAAGCAGCGCGGAGAGCGCTGCCGATGGGGCCATCTGGGGTGATGGTGGCACGGTGAGAGATGGTGGCATGATCGGGGCGGCTGGTGCCGCCCTCCGCGGGTGCCTCATTTGCTCGTTGCTCTCGCTCAATCGTTACGCCGCGCTACGGGAGGTTGCATGTGCTTGGGGAGCGGTATAGCCGTAGCGCGGCGTAAGCAGAGCGCACCCGCGAAGAGCGCTGCCGATAACGGCGCAGGAGTGGTTAAACGGCGCTAGAGCAAATCAATGCCGTTGCTGCGCTGCTCTTCGCGTAATCGGTCACGTGCGATGTAGAGGGCGGCGATGGCGCGTGCTTCGTGGAAGTCGTCCCTTAGCAGCAGCGCGGGGAGCTCTTCGATGGCGTGGGTTTCCACGATCAGGGGCTCGGGCTCGTCGCCGGGCAGGCGTTTGGGGTAGAGGTCGGTGGCGATCAATACCTGCATGCGGTGTCGCATGTAGTTGGGGGCCAGCGAGAGTTCCACCAGCGGCTCGATGCGGTGGGCGCCAAAGCCGCACTCTTCCATGAGTTCACGGTTGGCGGCGGCCACGACATCCTCGCCGGGGTCCACCAGGCCTTTGGGCAGGGTGAGTACGTAGTCCTCGAAACCGGCCGCATACTCACGAATCAGCAATACGTGTTCCGGGTCCGGCATGGCGATGATCATTACGGCGCCTCGGTCGGCACCGGTGAGGCGCTCGAACTGGCGCTCCTCTCCGTTCGAAAAGCGCAGGTCCAGCGCCTCGATCTGGAACAAGCGGCTTTGGGCCACGGGGTGGCGAGCCAGAATCGTGGGCTTGCGCGGGTAGCGCTCTGTGGCGTCGCTGGTGGTGGAATCGTCGCGGTCCATCATGCCTCCGTGGCTGCAAAAAACGGGTTACGCTACAATAGCACGCTTACTCTCAAAGACTGGAGTGGCCATGATTGATTGGCGCGAGATCGACACGGTGCTGTTGGACATGGATGGCACGCTGCTGGACCTTCACTTCGACAGCCACTTCTGGCTGGAGCATCTGCCACGCCGCTACGTCGAGCTGCACCAACTGGATCAAGCCAGTCAGGAAGCGCTGAAGAGCCGCATCATCGGTGAGCAGGGCACTCTGAACTGGTACAGCCTGGCCTATTGGAGCCGCGAGCTGAACGTCGATATTGTGGCCCTCAAGCGTGAAGTACAGCACCTGATTGGGTTACGTGGCGATGCACTGGATTTCCTTGGTTGGCTCAAGCAGGCCCATCCTCGTGTGGTGCTGGCCACCAACGCCGACCGCGCCAGTCTTGCACTGAAATTACCGCTCACCGGGTTGGGAAACTACCTGGATGCCATCATCTCCTCGGAAGACCTTGGCGCTGCCAAGGAGGAGCAGGCCTTCTGGTTCGCGCTGCAGGAGCGAGAACCCTTCGACCCCGCACGCACCCTGTTCATCGACGACAACGCTCGGGTACTGGAAAGCGCCAGAGAGTTCGGGATCAAGTACTTGCTAGGCATCAAGCAGCCCGATAGCCAGCGGCCCGAAAAAGAGCTGCAGGAGTTCGTGGCCCTGGACCGATTTGCCCAACTGTTGCCATGAGTGCGGCCTGGGCATCGGCCACTGAGTGATCCGCCAGTGGCGGCCTTCAGGGGCAGCCAATAGATGAGGAGAGTGCCAATGAGCGACAGCGTTCGCCTGGACAAGTGGCTATGGGCTGCACGGTTTTTCAAGACCCGCGCCTTGGCCAAGAAAGCGATAGAAGGCGGCAAGGTTCACTACAACGGTGAGCGTGCCAAGACCAGCAAGAACGTCGAGCTGGGGGCGCTGATTCGCGTGCCCCAGGGCTGGGACATTTACGAGGTGGAAGTCACGGCGCTTTCAGACCAGCGCAGGGGCGCACCCGAAGCACGCACTCTGTACGCCGAAACCGAGGCCAGCGCCCAGCGTCGTGCCAAGGAAGCCGAGGCGCGTCGGCTCACCAACGAAGCGATGCAGCATCCCCTCAAGCGCCCCGATAAGAAGCAGCGCCGCGATATACACCGATTTCAACGCCAGCAGGGCGAGTAGCGTCGCTGACGCCTGCCTTGCCGACGCTCCCCTTTCTCACTTCATGGTTTCACTATGTCTGATCAGATCCAGCGTTTCCTGTTTGACCAAACCAACGTGCGTGGCGAAATCGTCACGCTGAGCACCGCCTATCAGGAAGTGCTCGACCGTCATGCCTACCCACCTGCGGTCAATGCCCTGCTGGGCGAGCTGCTGGCAGCGGTGGCCCTGCTGACCGATACGGTCAAGCTGGACGGCACGCTCAGCATCGAAGTGCGCGGCCAGGGCGCGCTGGCGCTGTTGATGGCAGAATCCAACCCGGGCGGTGAGCTGCGCGCCATTGCGCGTATCGCCGAAGAGGCCGCGCTGCCCAGCGAGCAGGCAAGCTTCCGTGAGCTGGTCGGTGACGGCCAGATCATGATCACCCTGGACCCTCAGGAAGGGCACCGCTACCAGGGCATCGTGGCACTGGATCACGATACCCTGGGGGGCTGCCTGGAAGCCTATTTCGGCCAGTCCGAACAGCTACCTACCCGGCTGTGGCTGGCCGCCGATGGCCAGCGGGCGGGCGGGCTGCTGCTGCAGCGCTTGCCGGACGCCTCGCAAAACCAGGACGTGGATGCCTGGGAGCGCAGCGTGCACCTTGCCGAAACGATCAAGAGCGAAGAACTGCTGGGGCTGGAGCAGCGTGAGGTGCTGTATCGGCTCTACCACGAAGAGACCGTCAGGGTCTTCGAACCCAAGGCGCTGCGCTTTGGCTGCACCTGTTCCCGGGAGCGTATGAGCCATGCACTGCACACCCTGGGCAAGGAAGAGTTGATGGATATTCTCCAGGAGCAGGGCGCCATCGACACCCAATGCCACTTTTGCCACACGAAATATCACTACACCGCCGCAGATATTGAAATTTTGTTGGAAGACCCGGGCGCACCACCGCCGGTCATTCACTGATTGTGTAGTCGGCTGCTGATGGGGTGGGCTTCCAGGCCGCCTGGCGCCACCCCAGAGGAGACAATGCGCTCGGCGCACCCAGCAAACGGTTGTTTGAAAATATACTGCGCTGCAACACAAAATGTAGTGTCATTGTAGTAGTTTAACTACAAGATATTTGCGAGAAGCCCCCGTTTCCCGGGGGCTTTCTTTTTGCCATAATGCGCCGGACTTCAGCGCGCCCAGCCCGTTCGCGAGTGGTTGGGATGACTTTTAAAGGCGTCGTACGACGCCCGGTAAACGAGATAAACGGCCGCAAGGCCCAGGAATCGACATGACCACGACTCAAGCCGCTCCTCAAGCCCACGTCAATCTCAGCAGCGCCGAACTGATCGAGCGCGCCGTGGCCCGTGGTGAAGGTCGCCTCTCGGCGAACGGAGCCCTGGTAGTCAACACCGGCGTACGCACCGGGCGTTCACCGAAAGACCGTTTTATCGTCGATGAGCCCTCTACTCGTGACAGCATCGATTGGGGCAGCGTCAACCGCCCGTTCGACGCCGAGAAGTTCTCGGCGCTGTGGGCGCGTGTCGAAGACTACCTGGAAAGCCGTGAGCGCTTCGTGGCCGAGCTGCACGTGGGCAGCGACAACACCCACTACCTGCCGGTACGTGTCACCACGGAAACGGCCTGGCAAAACCTCTTTGGCCGCACCATGTTCGTGCGCCCGCTGGCCTACAACCAGGCCGCCAAGGAAGAGTGGACCATCCTCAACGCTGCAGGCTTCGAGTGCGACCCGAACCGTGATGGCACCAACTCCGACGGCTGCGTAATCATCAACTTTGCCGAGCGCAAGGTGCTGATCGCTGGCATGCGTTACGCCGGTGAAATGAAGAAAGCCATGTTCTCGGTGCAGAACTACCTGCTGCCCGCCGCCGACGTGCTGCCGATGCACTGTTCTGCCAACGTGGGTGAAGATGGCGAAACCTGCCTGTTCTTCGGCCTCTCGGGTACCGGCAAGACCACGCTCTCCGCGGATCAGGCGCGCTTCTTGATTGGTGACGACGAGCACGCCTGGGGCGACGGCATCGTCTTCAACATGGAAGGCGGCTGCTACGCCAAGTGCATCGACCTTTCCGAGAAGAACGAGCCGGTCATCTGGAACGCCATCAAGTTTGGCACCGTGCTGGAAAACGTCGTCCTGGATGACCGCCGCGAGCCGGACTACGCCGACGACAGCCTGACCCAGAACTCCCGTGCAGCTTACCCGCTGGAGCACGTCGAGAAGCGCGTGGCCGAAAACCTGGCGGGTGAGCCCAACGCCATCGTATTCCTGACCTGCGACATGTCGGGCGTACTGCCGCCGGTGTCCATCCTGTCCAAGGAAGCCGCGGCCTACCACTTCCTGTCGGGCTACACCGCCAAGGTCGGCTCCACGGAAATGGGCTCTTCCGAAGGTCTGGCGGCAACGTTCTCTACCTGCTTTGGCGCGCCGTTCTTCCCGCGTCCGGCCCGTGAATACGCCGACCTGCTGATCAAGCGTGTCGAAAAGAAAGACGCCCAGGTGTACCTGGTGAATACTGGCTGGACCGGTGGTGCCTACGGTGAAGGCGGCTCGCGCTTCTCGATCCCCACCACGCGCGCCATCATCAGCGCGATTCAGTCAGGCATCCTGCGTGATGTCGAGACCAGGCACATCGACGGCCTGAACCTGCAAGTGCCGCTGGCCGTGCCGGGCGTGGACTCCAGCCTGCTGGACCCCCGCGACACCTGGGCCGACCGCGACGCCTACGACCGTCACCTGCAAGACCTGGCCACCAAGTTCGTGGACAACTTCAAGAAGTTCGAAGGCGTCAACGAAGCGATCATCAAGGCTGGCCCGCAGCTGACCTGATACTCGCTGTTTCATCGCGTCAAGGGAGGATGCCTGGCATCCTCCCTTTTTCTATTGTGCGCCGCTATTCGTTAAAAAAACGTTTATCAAGCTTGGTTAATGTGCCAATAGTGGGCAAAAAAATTGCGACTTTAGTCGAGTTTCAGCCGATTTTTTTCCCATACCGAACCGGCATAGGGTATGCAGAAAAACGCTGTCACAGTTAAATACCGTCATGCGCTGGCCAGCATAACGACATTCTCATTACGGTAACGGTACGACGCCATGCCCTACGTTCATGACACCCTTGCGGGGCTTGCCAAGAGTAGCCCTGCTCAAACCGAGTTCTATCAAGCCACCGAGGAAGTGCTCGAGTGCTTGCGCCCCCTGTTCGAGCGCTCGCCGCACTATCACCAGCACAGTATCATCGAGCGTATGATCGAGCCTGAGCGGCAGATCATGTTCCGCGTCAGTTGGCTGGATGACAAGGGTCGGGTGCAGGTCAACAAAGGGTATCGAGTGCAGTTCAACTCGGCCCTGGGGCCTTATAAAGGGGGGCTACGGTTTCATCCCAGCGTGACCGCAGGCACCATCAAGTTTCTGGGGTTCGAGCAAATTTTCAAGAACGCGCTGACCGGCCTGGCGATTGGCGGCGGCAAGGGCGGCGCGGACTTCGACCCCAAGGGCAAGTCGGACAACGAGATCATGCGCTTCTGCCAGTCGTTCATGACCGAGCTGTACCGCCACGTGGGGCCCCATAGCGATGTGCCCGCCGGCGATATCGGCGTGGGTGCCCGCGAGATTGGCTATCTGTTTGGCCAGTACAAGCGGCTGACAGGGCGTTACGAAGGCGTGCTGACCGGCAAAGGGTTGAATTGGGGCGGCTCGCTCGGGCGCAAGGAGGCCACCGGCTACGGCGCGGTCTACTTTGCCCAGAACATGCTGAACGCCCAGGGGGAGAGTCTGGCAGGCAAGACTTGTCTGGTGTCCGGCGCGGGCAACGTTGCCATCTATACCATCGAAAAGCTGCTGGAACTCGGTGCGCTACCGGTGACCTGCAGTGATTCCAAGGGCATGATTCATGATCCTCAAGGCATCGACCTGGGGCTGCTCAAGCGTCTGAAGGAAGTGGAGCGGGTTTCCCTGGAGGCTTACCTTCACGAGCATCCTGAGGCACACTATGTGGCGGCACGGGATTACCCCGCCGATGGCCATGCCGTATGGCGGCTACCGGCGCAGGTAGCGTTTCCTTGTGCCACCCAGAACGAACTGACCGAACAGGATGCCCAGGCGCTGATCGCCAACGGGGTGAGCTGTATCAGTGAGGGGGCCAATATGCCCTCCACCAAGGCCGCCGTCGAACGCTTTATTGCCGCCAGGCTCGCTTACGGTCCTGGCAAGGCCGCCAACGCCGGTGGTGTGGCCACGAGCCAGCTGGAAATGGCCCAGAACAGCAGCATGGAGCAGTGGTCGCTAGAGAAAGTCGATGAAAAACTCAAGCACATCATGGCCGATATCTATCAGCAGTGTGCTGACACGGCAGAAGAGTTCGGCGAACCCGGTAACCTGGTGCTCGGTGCCAACATCGCAGGCTTCCGCAAGGTGGCCGATGCCATGATCGAGCAGGGCGTTACCTGATCATGTCAGTGGCCTGGTTCAGTGAGTTACCGGGCCACTTTAAATAAGTTATCCTGCGTATGGCAGATATCCACAGTCCTTTCCCTTTGGGGAAGGGCTGTTTTTTATGGTCGGTATCATCAAGGAGAGAGACCATGGGGCAACGTCCTCCAATCATCATCAACCGTCTCGATGCAGAGCGTCTGCAGCGACTGATCGATCAAGCACCGGAAAAGGATCAGATGGTGGCGGAATTGCTCGAAGAAGAGCTGCTGCGCGGCGAGGTGCTCGACCCGCAGGACATTCCCGATAGCGTCGTGAGCATGAATAGCCAGATCCGTTTCACCGACCTGACCCGAGGTCGGCAAATGATCCGCACGCTGGTCTATCCCCATGCGCTGGCCAGCGTGGAAGACGGTATTTCCGTCATGGCGCCGATCGGGGCCGCGCTGATTGGCCTGAAAGTGGGCGATGTCATCGAATGGCCGCTGCCCAATGCCACCGAAGTGAAACTGCGGGTGGATGCCATCTTCTGGCAGCCCGAGCGGGAGAAGCAGTTCCACCGCTAGGGCGGTCTCGGGCGCGCAAGCCATGCCAGCACAGGTGCTTTGTGGTACCGTGTCGGCACCTCGAAGGCTGCATGAGCTGGTTGCACGTTATGGATGTCAAACAACGGATTATTGCGCGCCTGGCGTCAGAGCTGGGCGTACGACCTGAACAAGTCCTGGCCACGGTGGAATTGCTGGATGGCGGCGCCACCGTGCCTTTCATCGCCCGCTACCGCAAGGAAGTGACCGGCGCGCTGGACGATACTCAACTGCGCCAGTTGGATGAGCGCCTGCGTTACCTGCGCGAACTGGAAGAGCGGCGCGAAGCCGTGCTGGCGGCCATCGATGAACAAGGCAAGCTGGACCCCGCGCTCAAGGCCACCATCGAGGCCGCCGACACCAAGCAGCGCCTGGAAGACCTCTACCTCCCGTTCAAGAAAAAGCGCCGCACCAAAGCTCAGATTGCCCGGGAAGCCGGTCTCGAACCTCTGGCGGATGCGCTGCTGGCCGACCCCACCCTCGACCCGGAAAACGAAGCGGCACGCTACCTGCGCCCAGCAGAAGGGGAAGTGCCCGCCACCGAAGATGCCAAGGCCGCCCTCGACGGTGCCAAGCAGATTCTGATGGAGCGCTTTGCCGAAGACCCCGAGCTGATCGGCCAGCTGCGTGAGCGGCTCTGGCAGGAAGGCGAGCTGAGCGCCCGGGTGCTGGAAGGCAAGCAGCAGGAAGGCGCCAAGTTTTCGGATTACTTCGAGCACGACGAAAAACTCGCCAGGGTGCCCTCGCACCGTGCGCTGGCCATGTTCCGTGGCCGCAACGAAGGGATTCTGGGGCTGGCCATTCGCTTGCCCGGTGAAGAAGACGCCCCGGTGCATCCTGCCCAGGTGGCCATTGCCCGTCAGGTCGGTATTCGCGATGAAGGGCGCCCGGCCGACAAGTGGCTGGGCGAAGTGGTGCGCTGGACCTGGCGTGTCAAACTCTACACCGCGCTGGAAACCGAGCTGCTGGGCCGCCTGCGCGAACAGGCCGAGCAGACCGCCATTGATGTCTTTGCCGCCAACCTGAAAGACCTGCTGCTGGCGGCCCCGGCGGGGCAGAAAGTCACCCTGGCGCTGGACCCCGGCCTGCGTACCGGCTGCAAGGTAGCGGTCATCGATGCCACTGGTCAGTTCATCGACCAGGCCACCATTTACCCCCACGCTCCCCAGAACCGCTGGAACGAATCGCTGGAGGTGCTGGCGCGGCTGGTCAAGCAGCATCGTGTGCAGCTGATTGCCGTGGGCAACGGAACCGCCAGCCGTGAAACCGACAAGCTGGCCGGGGAGCTGGTGAAGGCGCTGGCGCCCGCGCAGCCGCTGAGCAAGGTCATGGTGTCGGAGGCTGGGGCATCGGTGTACTCGGCGTCGGAATACGCGGCCCGTGAGCTGCCCGACCTCGACGTCACCATCCGGGGGGCGGTCTCGATTGCCCGCCGCCTGCAGGACCCGCTGGCCGAGCTGGTGAAGATCGAGCCCAAATCCATCGGGGTAGGCCAGTATCAGCACGACGTCTCTCAGGTGCAGCTCTCGCGCAGCCTGGAAGCCGTCATCGAAGATTGTGTTAACGCGGTGGGCGTGGACCTCAACACGGCCTCCAGCGCGCTGCTCTCCCGAGTGGCTGGCTTGAGCGCCGCGATGGCCGAAAACATCGTCGCGCAGCGCAACCTGCAGGGTGCCTTCAAAAGCCGCAAGGAGCTGCTCGGCGTCAGCCGTCTGGGGCCCAAGACGTTCGAACAGTGCGCCGGTTTCCTGCGCATCAGCAATGGCGACAACCCGCTGGATGCCAGCGCCGTCCACCCAGAGGCCTATAGCCTGGTCGAGCGCATCGCCAAGCAGAGCGGGCGTGACCTCAAGGGCCTGATTGGCGACAGCGCCACCCTCAAGGCGCTGAAGCCCGCCGATTTCGCCGATGAGCGCTTCGGGGTGCCCACCGTCAGCGACATTCTCAAGGAGCTGGACAAGCCAGGCCGAGACCCGCGCCCGGAGTTCAAGGCGGCGGAGTTCCGCGAAGGCGTGGAAACGCTCAAGGACCTCACCCTGGGCATGGTGCTGGAGGGCACGGTGACCAACGTGACGCACTTCGGCGCGTTCGTGGATATCGGGGTTCATCAGGATGGTCTGGTGCATATCTCGGCCTTGTCCGAGCGGTTCATCGACGACCCGCGCAGCGTGGTCAAGGCGGGCGACATCGTCACCGTCAAGGTGATGAGCGTCGATATTCCCCGCAAGCGAGTCGGGCTTTCCATGCGTCTCAGCGATGAACCAGAGCAGCCCGAACAAAGCGGTAGCCGCGCCGCTCAGGAGCCGCGCAAGCCTGCGCGCAGCAACCGGCAATCGGGCCAGCGCCAGGGGCAACAGCAGGGCAATACACCGGCGGCCATGGGCGCCCTGGGTGCCGCGTTGTTGAAGGCCAAGCGGGGCAAATAGTCGCGTGTCTTGAAAAACACAGGGCTGTCGCCATATCCTGCCCACTATTCCCTATCAGGTAGGATACAGTTCATGGTCACGCCCGCCGGTTTCCACAAGGTCTGCGTCATGCAGGCCTTATCAACAAGGAGTGTTCACCTTGTCTGAACCACTCACGGTGCCTACGTCGCTGACTGCTCAGGTCGAGCGCCTGCTCCCCAGTGCCCGTTTGGGGCGTTTGGGGCGGCTGCGTCGCGGGCTAGAAAAAGAGGGGCTGAGGGTCGATGCGCAGGGCCATATCGCACAGACCCCACACCCCCAGGCGCTGGGCTCCAAGCTGACCCACCCACACATCACCACCGACTACTCCGAAGCGCTGCTGGAGTACATCACCCCGGTGTATTCGGAACCCAGGGAGGCGCTGGCCTTCCTGTCCGATCTGCATACCTTTACCTACCATCATCTCGATAACGAGTGGATCTGGCCTGGCAGCATGCCTTCTCGGCTCTCCGGTAACGACAGCGTGCCGATTGCCGACTACGGCAGCTCCAACGTGGGCACCATGAAGCACGTTTACCGCAAAGGGCTGGACGTGCGCTACGGGCGGATCATGCAAGCCATTGCCGGTGTGCACTACAACGTCTCACTGCCTGAAGACATGTGGTACGCCCTGCGCGAGATGGAAAAAGCCACCCACGTACCGTTCAACGACTACCGTTCGACGCGCTACTTTGGCTTGATTCGTCACTTCCGTCGCCATAGCTGGCTGCTGCTCTATCTGTTTGGTGCGTCTCCCGCCGTGGACAAGAGCTTCCTGCCCAATGGGCAAGTGCCGAGCAAGCTGCAGCCGCTCGGTGACGATACTTATATCGCCCCCTACGCTACCACGCTGCGCATGTCCGACCTGGGGTATCAGAACAAGGTCCAGTCGCAGCTGAAAATCTGCTTCAACTCGCTCTCCAACTACGTCAACACTCTGCGCCATGCGATTTCCACACCGTGGCCCGATTATGAAGCGCTGGGCGTTCGGCAAGGCGATGAGTGGCAGCAGCTCAATGCCAATATCCTGCAGATCGAGAACGAGTACTACAGCGATATTCGCCCCAAACGCGTGGCTCGGCACAACGAAACCCCGAGCCAGGCACTCGAAGCTCGTGGCGTCGAGTACATCGAAGTGCGCTGTCTGGACCTCAACCCCTTCGATCCGTTGGGCGTCACGGAAGTGCAGATGCGCTTCGTCGACACCTTCCTGATGTGGTGTCTGCTCAGCGACAGCCCCTGGATTTCCGATGAAGAGTGTGACCGCCTGGATGACAACCGTCGCCTGGTGGTGGAGCGTGGGCGTGACCCCGAGCTGCGTCTCGTGCGTCAGGGGGAGTCGGTGACGCTACCCGAGTGGGGCGAGCAGATCTTCGCGGAAATGGCCGAGGTCGCTCGGCTGCTGGACGCTGTGGAAGACGACGCCCCCCATGCGGCCGCACTGGCAGAACTGCAGCCACGCTTGCGACAGCCTGAATTGACGCCCTCTGCGCAACTGCTGGATAAACTGCAATCAGGCAATGGCTCGCTCAGCAAAATGCTGCTTGGTATAGCTCAGGAGCAGGCGGATGCCTTGAAGAGCACTCCCATGCTGCGCTCACGGGAAGCACTGCTGGCACAGCTCATCGACACCTCGCACCAGCAGCAGCGCGATATCGAAGCGGCAGATCACGAAAGCTTCAGCACCTTCCTGGAAAACTACTTCACCAAGGCGCGTGAATCGCGAGCACTATCGGCCATTACACCTGAGGATGGGCAATGACCTCATCCGCTATTCGTCCGGTCGCGCTACTCGGCGTCGCCTTTTGTATCCTGATGATGGCCGTGGCGTTAGGACTGGAGCACATTGGCGGGCTGGAGCCTTGCCCGCTGTGTGTTTTCCAGCGCGTCGCGGTCATCGCCGCTGGGCTGGTGCTGGCCGTGGCTGCCATTCATAACCCCCGCGGCCGTTTCGGCAAGGGGTTATATGGCGTGCTCAGCCTGGCGGCGGTAGGTATCGGGGCATTCATTGCCGGCCGCCATGTCTGGCTGCAGGGCCTGCCCGAAGATGAGGTGCCCAGCTGTGGCCCAGGGCTGGACTATATGATGGATATTCTGCCCATGCAGGAAGTCGTGGCCATGGTGCTCACCGGCTCAGGCGAGTGCGCGGAAATCGATTTCATGCTGCTGGGGCTGTCGCTGCCTGGCTGGACACTGGTCGGGTTCGTCATTCTCGCCCTGGTGCCGTTACGTATGTTATGGCTAGCCGTGACGGGGCAGGGTACGTTAGCCAAGCGTTGATTATTCAAGGCACTCACCTCAGTATCAAGGAAATCGTGCCCGCCTGAATTGACAGGGCTGGAAGGAACAGCGAGTCTAGCCCTGATGAAGGCGGCTATCAGCAAGGAGAAGCCCCATGCTCGAAGATTGCAAAAATGCCCTGGAGCGCTGGGGGGGCGTACACAGCCTGATCGACCGCTGGTTGGATCAGCGTCGCGCACTACTGGTCAGCTTCATTGAGCTCAAGGAAGCCTGTGATGCCGAGCTCGAAGCCGTCAGCAAGGCGCGCATCGACACCTTCAGCGAGCTGCTGATGGATTACATCAGCGCGGGTCACTTCGAGATTTACCCGCAGCTGGCCGAAGAGGCCAAGGCATTCAACGACGAAAGCGCTCTGCACATTGCGGCCCGATTGCTGGAACGGTTGGAGATGTCCACCGCCATGGTGCTGGAGTTCGACGAAGACTTCGCCAGCCCGGTACGCTGCCAGCAAAACCTGGCCAGGCTGCCCGCCTGGATCGACCGGCTCGCCAAAGGGCTCACCGAACGCTTCGCCCTGGAGGACCAGCTCATCGCACGCCTCCACGCAGCCCACAGCCCCCAGCAGATCAAATCTCACGCTTAATGCCGCGCCCCCCGTAGCGCGGCGTAACGAAAGAGCGAGAGCAACGAGCGATAAAGGCACCCACGGAGGGCGGCGCCAGCCGCCCTGATGACGCCACCGAACCCACCG
>NZ_LFGT01000018.1:67713-74041 GCF_002078115.1 Halomonas sp. BC2
GTGCCCTCGAATCACAAAACGCCATCGCCACCCCCGGTGCCCCCATCGGCAACGCTCTGCGCGTTGCTTCGCGGGTGCGCTCCGCTTACGCCGCGCTACGGGTGTGGCGGCAACGATGCAAATGGGGTTGCCCGTAGCGGGGTGGGGCGCGTTTCACCCGAGATCTTTCTCCCGCCGTAAGCGGCCGCCGATCACTAGCATGCAGGGGGTGAGCAGCAGGGTGAGGAAGGTGGCGAACGTCAATCCACCGGCGATGGCGCTGGACATTTGTGTCCACCACTGGGCGGAGGGGGCGTTGAACCCCAGCGCGGGAGCGAAGAGGTTGACGTTGACTCCCAGCACCATGGGCATCAGCCCCAGCACGGTGGTGATGGCGGTCAGCAGGACGGGGCGCAGGCGCAGGCAGCCTGCCTCCAGGGCCGCTTGTGCAGGCGATATGCCGTCGCGGCGCAGCTCGTTGTAAGTGTCGATCAGGACGATATTATTGTTGACCACGATGCCCGCCAGCGCGATCACCCCCATGCCTACCATGACGATGCCAAAGGCCTGGCCGGTGATCAGCAGGCCCATGAGTACGCCCGCTGTGGAGAACACGATGGCGGACAACACCAGCGCGGCCTGGTAATAGCTGTTGAACTGGGTCACCAGAATCAGCGCCATCAATCCTACGGCAATCAGGAAGGCACTGATCAGAAACTGCATCGACTCCTGCTGATCCTCCTGTTCGCCAGCCACATTGACCATCAGGCCATCCGGTAGTTGGCCTTGGCCAGCGGTCAGCAGGGCTCTCAGGCGCTCATCGGCCAGGTAGCCGGGCGCCAGATCCGCTTCCAACGTAATCGCGCGGCGGCCATCGATGCGGTTCAATGTCCCACCTTGGGCGCCGGGGCGATTTCCACGAAATGAGAAATCGGCACCTGCCCACGGGAGGTGTTGATGGTGAGCCGCTCCAGTTGGTCCAGCGTGCGCCAGTGTTCCGGAAGGCGTACGCGAATATCGACCTCGTCACTCACCGTGGGAGGGCGGTAGCTGGCCACCTGCAGGCCGGTGGTGAGCAGTTGAACCGCGCTGCCAATGGTGGTGATGTCGGTCCCCATGCGGGCGGCGGCCTCACGGTCCACGGTGATCTGCCACTCCACCCCTGGCAGACTGCGGTTATCCTGAATATCCACGAAGCCGCCCAGCTCGCGCATCAACCGGGTGAGCTGATCGACCCCCGCATCGGCAACGTCCGGGTCCGTGGCGCTGACTTCCAGCACGATGGGTTTGCCGCCGCCGGGGCCCATTTCCTGCTCGCGGAACTCCAGAGTGATCCCCGGGATGTCCGCCGTGCGCTCGGCCATGTCCGCCAGAATGGTGCGCGCCGGACGGCGCTGATACCAGTCAATGAACTGGAACTGCAGCATGCCGACCACGTCGCTGCCCATCTGCTGGTCGGGCACTGCAAAAGAGCGTGCGTAGAGGGCCTCTACTTCGCTCAGGCCGCCCAGGCGCTGCTCCACGCGGCGCAAAATGGCGTCGGTTTCCTGCGCGGAAAAATCGCCCCGGGCGCGCACTAGCACCTGGGCGCTATCGGGTTCGACGTTGGGGAAGAAGTCCACACCATGGTTGAACCGCGCATAGCCGGTATACAGCAGCGCGATCAGCAGCAGGGCGAAGGCCAGCACCCAGCCGGGGTAGCGCAGCAGGCGGCTCAGCAGGTGACGATAACTACGCCCCAGGGTAGTGCTTTCGTCCATGGGCCCAGTGCCTGCGCCGCTGGCCTGTGCGGTACGGGTAAACAGCCGCCCCAGCGTGGGCAGGAAGATGAGCGCCATGACCAGCGAGGCCAGCAGGCACAGAATCACCGTCGCGGGCAGGTACTTCATGAACTGACCGACGACGCCGGGCCAGAACAGCAGCGGTAGAAACACCGCCAATGTGGTTGCCGTGGAGGCAATCACTGGCCAGCTCATCCGCGACGCGGCGTTCAGCCACGCCTGATGAGCCGTTTGCCCCTCGTGCAGATGGCGGTCGGCGAGCTCGCTGACCACGATGGCACCGTCCACCAGCATGCCTGCCACCAGAATCAGCGCAAACAGCACCACGATGTTGAGGGTGAAGCCAAAGGCCCACACCAGCAGAATGCCGCTCAGGAAAGCCCCCGGAATGGTCAGCCCGACCAGCAGTGCCATACGCCAGCCCATCACGGCGACCACCACGATCAGCACCAGCACCACGGCGGTCAGCACGTTGTTGAGCAGCTCGGAGAGCATGTTCTGCACGGTGACCGACTCGTCCATGATCGTGGTCACCCGTAGCTGCTCCGGCAACAGCGGCTGCGCCTCCGCAAAGCGGTCCCGCACGGCGTCGATGGTGGCGATAATGTTGGCCCCGGCGCGTTTGGAGATTTCCAGCACCACGGCAGGCTGGCCGTCGATACGGGCAAAGCCTTCGGGCTCTTTGTAGGTGGGATGAATCCAGGCCACGTCACCGAACGTGACTACTTGCTCGCCCTCTACTTTCATGGGCATGTTCATCACGTCTTCCAGGGCGGCGATGATGCCGGGCACCTTCAGCGCCAGCCTGCCTGCGCCGGTGTCCAGGCTGCCGGCGGCCACCAGCCGATTGTTGCGCGAGACCTGGTTGAACAAGGCATCGAAATCGACCCCGTAACTCTCCAGCACCAGCGGGTCCACGACGATTTCCAGCAGGTCTTCACGGTCACCGGCAATGTCCACCTCCAGCACGTCGGCAATGCCTTCGATCTCCTCCTTCAGGCGGCGGGCGATGGCGATGCGCTCGCGGGTGTCCAGCTCCCCTGAAAGGCCGATGCTCAAGACCGGAAACTCCGAGACGTTGACCTCCATGACCCTCGGTTCGTCGGCTTCGGTGGGCAGGCTGCTACGCGCAATGTCCACTCGTTCCCGTACGTCGGAAAGCGCCGTGTCCGGGTCGAAGCCCGGGTCGAACTCCAGCGTGACGGAGCCATGCCCCTCGCTGGACTGCGCCGTGAACTTGCGCAGCCCGGCAATGCCCCGCAGCTCCTGTTCCATCGGGCGAATCAGCAGCCGTTCGCCATCTTCCGGGCTGACCCCCTCCAGCGAGAGCGAGACATAAATGATCGGGATGGTGACGTCCGGGTTGGCTTCCTTGGGGATCACCTGCCAGGCCGTGAGCCCAGCCAGCAGCAGCCCGACCAGTAGCAGCAGGGTAGTGCGCGTATGGGTCAGCGCCGCATTAATGAGTGATCGCATGACCACCTTCCTGGGCAGGCACGGGAGTCACTTCCTCGCCGGGACTCACAAGTCCAGCCCCCAGTGTAATCAGCGTGACCGGGTCGGGTAGGCCGCTGACATAGGCGCGCTGGGTGTCGGCACTGACCAGCTCCACGGCAGACTGCACCACGCGGTTTTCGGCATCCAGGTGCCGAATGGCCAACTGGCCCCGCTCATCCAGGTTGAACAGCGCAGGCGAAAGCGTATGCACGGCGCGAGGGGGCAGGGTGATGGTCAGCTCGGCGCTGCCGCCTGCCAGCCGCTGGCGTTCGGGGTTGTCGAGGAGGACTTCCACGTAAAACGTCCGGGTCGCCTCATCGGCACGGCGGCTGATATAGCTCACTTCGCCGGTCAGCTCGCCGCCATTCAACAGGCGGGCCGCCACCGGCAGCCCTTCACTCAGAGCGCCGACCTGCTGCTGGGACGCCCAGGCCTCCCCTTTCAGGTGACGGTCATCGACCAGGCGAGCCCACTCTTCTCCGGGTTGCAACAAGTCACCCATTTCCACCTGTACTCGGTCCAGCACGCCTTCGAACGGAGCGCTGGGGCGAGTATCGCGTAGCTGCTTCTCCAGTTGAGCCAGCTGGGCCGCGCTGGCGCTGAGAGCGCTTTGCAAGCGCAGCAGCTCAGGCTGGGAGATCAGCTCGCGACGACGCAGGTTCTGGGCCCCCGCGTACTCCGCCTGCGCCAAGGCCAGCTCGTCGCGTGCCTGCTGCAGGCGCTCCGGCAGGGCTTCACTTTCCAGTACCAGCAGCGTCTCGCCCGGCTGAACGTGTTCGCCCTGAGAGACGGGTATTTCCGCCACCAGGCCCGCCACATTGGCGCGTAACACCGCCTCGCGCGCCGCCGCCAGCTGGCCTTGAACCACCACCTGAGGAATGTAGAGCGTGCTGGGTTGGGTCGATACCTCTACCCGCGTCAGAGATTCGCCGTGGGTGTCGTGGTTTTCGGCAGGCGTCGACTGAAAACGCTGAAAGTCGCCCAGGGCAAGCCATACCACCAGGGCCAGCACCAGCAGGCTAGCCAGTGCATAAGAGGGGGGGGATTCTTCGCATGGGGAGTCACTGTTCCAAATAAAGAGGGGCTCGCAACCCGAGACACCATAGCGCAAGTGCTGCCGGTCAGCGAGTACCAGGCCGCCGTGCGAATGGGTAGTAGTCTCAAGTCTGATTGAGTTTTTGAGCGTGTGGGCATAACATCGTTGCGCGAATCTTTACCGGGCGAACCTTCACTAGGCGAACCATCAAGGAGCAATGATGAAAGATCCAGTACGTATTGCGATTACCGGCGGTGCCGGCCAGATCAGCTACTCTCTTATTTTCCGCATTGCCGCTGGCGACATGCTGGGGCCGGATCAGCCTGTCATTCTCCAGCTTCTCGAAATTCCTCAGGCCATGGATGCGCTCAACGGCGTAGTCATGGAAGTGAACGACTGTGCGTTCCCGCTGGTGCAAGATATCGTCGCCACCGACGACCCCAACGTGGCGTTCAAGGATGCCGACTTCGCTCTGCTGGTAGGTGCTCGTCCGCGTGGCCCCGGCATGGAGCGTAAAGACCTGCTGGAAGCCAACGCCGCCATCTTCTCCGTACAAGGTAAAGCGCTGAACGACCACGCCAGCCGCGATGTGAAAGTGCTGGTCGTCGGCAACCCAGCCAACACCAACGCGCTGATTGCCTCCTGCAACGCGCCGGACCTGGACGCTGGCCAGTTCACCGCCATGACCCGTCTGGACCACAACCGCGCCCTGACGCAGCTGGCACAGAAGACCGGCAAGCACGTCACCGACGTCGAAAACATGATCATCTGGGGCAACCACAGTGCTACCCAGTACCCGGACCTGGCCCAGTGCAAGGTAGACGGCAAAGCCGCTTTCGATCTGGTCGAGCGCGACTGGTACGAAAACGACTTCATCCCGACCGTACAGCAGCGCGGTGCCGCCATCATCAAGGCACGCGGCGCCTCGTCTGCCGCCTCCGCTGCGTCTTCCGCCATCGATCACATGCGTGATTGGGCGCTGGGCTGCGACGGTATCGTCAGCATGGCCATCCCCTCCGACGGCAGCTACGGCATCGCCGAAGGCATCATCTACTCCTACCCGGTGCGCTGCCAGGGTGGCAAGTACGAAATCGTACAAGGTTTCGAACTCGATGCGTTCAGCAAAGAGAAGATGCAGGCCACGGAAAAAGAACTGCGCGAAGAGCGCGCTGCCGTCGAGCACCTGCTCGGCTAAGCACGCCGTTTGGCACCCGCCAACCGCACCCACCCCGCAAGTTATGCTTGCGGGGTTTTTTATGGGCATGGGATGCTGCAAAAGTATGCCCCTTCAATAGGGTCGTCGTCGCGAGTCACCGAGCGACTCGAATTTTTGAGCAAAAGCGTGTCAAATGTAGAGGGTATAGAAAAAATATTGGAGTACCGGGTTGCTCATCAGCAGCGCTTGAGGAGAAGAGTATGCAGGCGATTGAATTCGAAACAGATATTCAAGACGGTATGGTTAAAATTCCAGACGAATACGCAGAGCTGAGAAACAGGCATGCCCGGATCGTGGTGCTGTACGAAAACAGCACATCAGCGCCGAGCGAGCCCGAGGCGTCATCCGGTCTTGATTTCTCGTCTGTAAAAGCGCCCACGCTGACAGCGCAGGAAGGGCTCGAGTATCAACGGAGCATGCGGGATGAGTGGTGATTATCTGCTCGACACGAATGTTTTTATTAACGCGATCAAGCGACAGCTATGCCTCCCGCCTGCTCATTACGCTTATTCCGTGATCACTGAGCTCGAACTGTTGGGATTCCCGGGGCTACCCTTGCAAGAAGAGCAGGCTATTTCAGCTTTATTAGCCAATCTGACACGCGTCGAACTCAACCATCTAGTCAAACAGGAGACGATCAATACACGTCGTCATACGCTGATGAAATTACCTGACAGCATCATTTCTGCATCTGCCACCGTTACCCAAGCCACATTAGTCACAGACGATGCCACACTGGCCGCTAGGCACCAGGGCAAAGCGATATCGTTGAATATGCTCTTGCGTTCTTGATAGTCCACATCGTTCCAGACAGAGACT